>JAFGWT010000096.1 GCA_016937015.1 Deltaproteobacteria bacterium
CCGGCGCAGCGTCCGCTGTATCCGGTGAAGACGTAGCGCAGCACGAAGCCGCAGCCGTTGATGTCTGGCTGCTATCAGACGGCTGGCAGCAGCGAGGGGGCGCCAGTACCCGAAAGCCGGGCGACATGGCTTGCTGAACAAGTTCAATCTTTTTCAGCTGCGCCGCATTTAAGTTGATGTTCAGCCCCTGAATGGTTGTATTCCTTTTTTGTTCCTGAGTCATGGATTTCACCTATTGTGTGTATCCCCTGTGCACTCCCCAGCGCTGCAGCAGTGATCCAGCGCGGATGCCATGTTTCTCAGCGCCGCGGCAAGCAATGTGTAATTGACCCGATAGCGCACTTCCTTCCCGTCTTTTTTTGCAGAGAGAATACCGGCATCCTTCAGTATTTTAAGATGCCGCGACACAACGGAAAAATTGAGTTCGAACTGCTCGGCGACTTGAGACACAGTCTGCTCGCCTGCGGTGATGGACAGACTGGCCAGTATCGTTACGCGATTTGGATCGGACAGCGCTTTAAACAGCGTTGGGTCAAACAGTGCAATGATTTCGCTGCAGCAGGGGTTGACGTGATTCATGGATAAGGAGTGCGTTTGGGGTATATTCGTTTGCATGATTGCGCAAATATGCAATTGATTTCCCGAATGTCAAGTGGATTGACCCGGTATTGAGTAATTTTGCGTGGATTCTTGCGCGATGATTTCATTTGATGGCACAATGTCCGAATAGACCCTTCTGTGAGGCAGGAATGAATCTCGAACAGTTTAATAAGTATTTGGCAGGCGCAGTGAAAGTCAGTGCATCCGATATCCATTTTAAGCCTGGCGGGCCGGCGGCTTTTCGAGTGAAAGGGCAACTGCTGCCAACCACGGGCGCCAGTTTGACGCCTGAGGATACTGAAAATATCTGCCGACATATCATTCGCGATCAGGAGGTGGCAGGCAATCTGACGGCGTTGCGTGATTATGACACCTCGTACGTATTACGGGGGCAAGCGCGCTTCAGAGTGAACATATATCGGCAAAAAGGTGTTCTGTCGCTGGTGCTGCGTACCATTCCGGATGAAGTGCCATCGTTTGAGGAACTGCTGCTGCCGCCCCAGGTGGAGGATTTTGCAAAGTATGAACAGGGGCTGGTGCTGATTACCGGCGCCACCGGGACCGGAAAGTCATCCACCCTGGCGGCATTGATAGGATACATCAACGAACATAAATCCTGTCACATTATCACCATTGAGGACCCCATTGAGTTTGTGCACATGGACAGACGGTCGTCGGTGTCCCAGCGTGAGGTGGGGGCCGATACCATGGATTTCAACAGAGCGCTGCGTGCGGCCCTGCGGCAGGATCCGGATGTGATACTGGTGGGTGAAATGCGGGATCTGGAAACCATCGACATCGCACTCAAAGCCGCAGAGACAGGCCATATGGTTTTTTCGACGGTACACACGCCCGACGTGGCAAAAACGATAGGACGGCTGATTGGGGTGTTCCCCCCGGAAGAGCAGGCGATGGTTCGGATTCGGCTGGCGGAGAACCTGAAGGGCATTATGAGTCAGCGGCTGGTACCCCGTTCCGATGACGGTGGGATGATTGTCGCCACTGAGATAATGAAGATGACGGGAATGGTGGAGGATGCCATTCGTAATCCGTCTCTGACTGCAACTATCAAAGACATTATTGAGCGCGGTCGGGAGCAGTATGGCATGATGTCCTTTGATCAGTCATTAACGGACCTATACAAGGGCGGACTCATCACGCTGAAGATCGCCAAGCGTTTCAGCAGCAATCCGTCTGACTTTGAACGCAATCTTCACTTTGAATAGTATTTAAAATCATAAGGTTAAAAGATCGTCGAATGCATACATTGGTTTTCTGAAGTTAATTAAAAGTATTGCAATGAGAAAATTTGCGGGCAGTCATGAAAAATGAATAGAGTCCGAAGGATGTGCGTTTTGAATTTGACAATCAGCGTCTGGAAAGGCAGAAAAATATGTTAGCTTTGAATAATTCCGGAGATAATTCCGGGGGCGCTTACTGTTTTTTGGAGTGTTTAGTATGAAAAAAAATATTGCTTATTATCTGGTCTCTTGTGTCATCACCCTGATGTTCTGCGGGGGATGTGATTATCTGGAAGCGGATGATGTCTGTTACCCATCGGAAGATGCAGTGGAAGAGTGCTCGGATTTGGACGACAGGTTGGAACTGTGTGATCCGGATGCTGAAATAAGCATACCGGGGTGCCATGTGGAACAGCGTTGCGATGGCGATGGTAAGAATTGTGATCAATTTTGCACCGGTAAGCTGGTTCCGTGCGATCAGCTGGCGCGGGACGCCTGTGATGTCGCTCCCAACTGTCAGTGGTGGAGCGACCCCAATAATATTGATAGGGATGTTGAATAAAGTAATTTCCTGCTCTTTTTAATTCTATTGAAAATCGTTTTTTCGGTTGGTCGCCTGGTCAGGTGAGGATGGGGCCTTGCGATTTTTATCCGGGGAATGCCACTCGATGTCTCTTAAATGTTAACAGTTCGACCGAATTGGAGTAAACTGACCCGGTTTTCCGGTCACGATGTGAATTTAAGCTGCACAGGGTGAGCGGTAACAACGGAAAGGGCGAAATGAGAATCGGTATTTTTAGCGACGTGCATGCGAATCTTGAGGCTCTGGGCGCAGTACTGACCGCATATGAAAGCGAAAACATTGACAGATTTTTGTGTGCCGGTGATGTCGTTGGGTACGGAGCCAATCCTAATGAGTGTGTCGATGTGGTTCGGCGGGTCGCGGATGCGGTTGTGGTGGGAAATCACGATGCCGCCGTGGCCGGTATGATGGATTATTCCTATTACTATGATGCCGCCCGAAAAGTTTTGGATGCCCATAAAAACGCCCTCACCCCGCCCAATATGCAGTGGCTGAAAAATCTGCCTTACACCAGACGCTACGACGAACAGGATTTAATGCTGTGTCACGGGTCCCCCATCGATGTGGAAGAGTTTGACTACATCTTTTTGCCGGAGCAGGCATATGCCCTTCTGCCTTTTTACGACAATCTGAATCACGTTACGTTTATCGGACATTCTCATTTGTGTCGCGTTTTTGAGCTGGGACGCACCACCGTCCACGAAATTGCCAACAAGACTTTTACGCTTGCACCGGATAAAAAATATGTCATCTCCGTGGGGTCAGTGGGGCAGCCGCGCGATTACGACAACCGCGCCAGCTATACTGTTTTCGATACCGACACCCAGACGTTTTATTTTAAACGGGTGGAATACGACATTGAGACTGCAGCGACCAAAATCTTCAAACTTGGACTTGAACGCAATTTTGGCAATCGCCTGTTTATCGGTGTGTGACAGCTCGTATTTTTTGAACTACTTCATTCCGGTTGACTGGCACGGATCGAAAAATATCTGTTTTGAAAAAATCAATGCACAGCATAGACAGGGCCATTGCAGAGTGGCAGGAGAGACTGCGGGGGGAGATTGCGATAAAATCAGTAACCTCGGCGACCGATGCGGTGTGTCGTGCGTATCCTTCCTGGCTGCACACAGATGTGATGGCGGCGCTGACTTCCATGGGTGTGCAAAAGCCATATGCCCATCAGGTGGATGCCTGGAACGCGTTGCACGACAAACAGAATCTGGTGATTGCAACGCCCACCGCTTCGGGAAAAACCCTCTGCTACAATGTACCGGTGGCCCATTCACTGCTATCGGCACCGTCTGCAAAAGCCCTGTATATGTTTCCAACCAAAGCCCTGGCCAGAGACCAGGAGGCATCGGTGCGCAGATTGCTGTCTCTGTGTGCGCTGGATGCCAGGGCGGCGGTTTACGATGGGGACACTTCAACGGATATTCGGCGTTCCGCGAAAAAGACGGCGAGCATCATCATTACCAATCCCGACATGCTGCATACCGGCATTCTGCCGCATCATGCCAGCTGGGCGGCTTTTTTCTCGGATTTAAAATTCATTGTGGTGGACGAGCTGCATCAGTACAGGGGGGTGTTCGGTTCCCATGTGGCCAATGTGTTTCGCCGTCTTGAGCGCATTTGCGCCTTCTATGGGGCAGCGCCGCAATACGTAGGTTGTTCGGCGACCATTGGCAATCCGAGGGAATTGGCGGAGAAAATTATGGGACGACCGGCGGTTGAAATATCCCATAGCGGCGCCCCGGTCGGAAAGAAGACGTTTCTTGTGTATAATCCCGAGGTGGTGGATCCGGTGATGGGTACTCGGGCATCCGCATTCCGGGTGGCGGCGAGGCTTGCTGCGGATTTGGTTAAGCGGGATATTACCACGCTGGTTTTCTGTCAGACCCGTCGCGGCGTTGAAATTGTGCTGCACTACCTGCGCCATCGCGCCAAAGTGGCGGGCGACCCGGCTGAGGTGATTCGCGGATATCGCGGCGGATACCTGCCCAATCTGCGTCGGGAAATCGAAACGGATTTGCGCGCGGGCAAACTGAAGGCAGTGGTGGCCACCAATGCGCTGGAGCTGGGTATTGATGTGGGCGAACTGGATGCCGTGCTGCTCGCGGGATATCCGGGCACCATTGCGGCAACCCACCAGCGAAGCGGTCGGGCCGGACGGCGGCAGCATCCGTCCCTGTCGGTGCTGATTGCACGCAGTACGCCGATGGACCAGTTTCTTGCGCGGCATCCAAAGTATTTGCTGGAGACCACTCCGGAACAGGCGCTGTTGCAGCCGGACAATGTGGAGATTCTGTTGTCACATCTGAGGTGCGCAGCGTTTGAACTGCCGTTCGGAGATGCGGAATGTTTTGGGACAGTGCTGGTGGCAGATGCCAATGCAGCCCTCTCGATATTGGTTGACGAGGGCACGCTTAAAAAAAGCGGAGAACGGTTTCACTACGTGGCGGATGGGTATCCCGCAGCGGAGGTGAATCTGCGGGTGACGCTGACCCGAAATGTGGTGGTGTACAATCTGGAAAACAATGAGCCCCTGGCCGAGGTCCCCGCGCACAGCGCACGCTTTGAATTGCACAGGGACGCCATTTATCAGCATGAAGGGGATACCTACGAGGTGACCGAGTTTGATCCCGACCAGGCAAAGGCATTTGTAAAGCCGGTGGCGCCGGTGTACTACACCACTGCGGTGGATCAGACACGTATTAATGTAATTGAAGAACGACGTGCAAAAAAGGTGGGTGCATCCACGTTGATTGGGGGAGATGTGGAGGTGGTGGAAAACGTGGTGGGCTACAAAAAAATTAAATTTCAAACCCACGAAAATCTGGGATATGGCGACATTTCGTTGCCGCCGCTAATAATGGAGACTGAGGCGGTGTGGCTTAGATTTCATCCGTCGATTACCGAGCCGTTTAAGCAGTCCGTTGCGGCACTGGCCCTGGAGGGCATTGCCAACGCGATGACTCAGGTGACATCGCTGCGTCTGATGTGCGATCAGAGGGACATTGCGTTGAGTGTGCAGACTGCGGTGCCCGAAGGTAAAGCGCAAACCCATTGGCAACCTCTTTTATATCTTTACGATACCCACGAGGGTGGGGTGGGGCTGTCGGAACGGGCGTTTGACGAGATGCCGCTGTTGCTGACCGATGCGCTGGCGCTGGTGAGCGGATGTCCCTGCCTGACAGGTTGTCCTGTGTGTATTGGACCACCGGCGTCTGAAGCGGAGACGCAGGTGAAGGATGCAGTGAAGACAATGCTGGCGCTGCTGTCAGGGGCGTCTTTGGACAGCGGTGATGGGATGATGAATTGAGCAGACTTCAAAACAAACTATCCAGACGAAAAAAGCATTTGCCGGATCTCCCCCAGAGAGACGCCGTGAATGGACCAGAGGCTTGCCCAGACGGCGATGCAGCATCGGCGGATTCCTCTGACATGAGGCAGCCGGATGTCCTGTCGGCGGGAGAGGCGGATGTTGATAATGGAACGGTAAAATCCGGGACACCTCAGGACGACCCCCCCCAAATCACCGGCAGCAAGTCGGACATCATTGCGCAGTTGCAGCGGCGGATGGAAAAAATTGAACGCAAAAAGGTCAAGGCGTTTGGAACAAAAAATAAACGCTCCCGTGCCTCTGCTGTCGACGCAGCCGATGCGGCGCGCTGCGATGACGCGATTGACGATGTGTCATTTTCGGTGACGGTGTCAGATGGGCCTGCTGTTGAAACGGTTCAGCTCTTTACAGATAAAGCGGACTCTGTTGTGATGCCCGACACTGTTGTGATACAAAATGATGCACTGTTGCCCGGGAAAATCATGGATACCGCCGCGGGAGAAATCTGGCTGAATCGCAAAATGTATCCCGGGTATTATCACGGCCAGGCTGCAGTCAATCGGTACCTTTCAGTGGGAACAGCGCTGGCCGCATTCGCCAAAGACGAGCGTCTTGGCGCGTTGTCACCGGAAGGTGCGCTTTTTATTGATACCGAGACCACCGGGTTAAGCAGTGGCGCTGGGACCCTGCCGTTTCTGGTGGGATGCGGTTTTTTTGAAGATGGTATTTTTGTTGTTGAACAGTACTTCTGCCGCGAACCTTCAGAAGAACCCGCTCAGCTGGAAGCACTGGCGCATCGCCTTGCTCAGGCGACCTACCTGGTGTCGTTTAATGGCAAATCCTTTGATATGCCCCTTGTCAATACGCGTTTTATTATCAACAAAATGAAGAATCCGGGGTACAACCTGCCCCATCTGGATTTGCTGCATGTATGCCGTCGCATTTTTAAGCGCCGTTTGAACGATCGGTCCCTGCAGAATATGGAACGCGTTATTTTGGGATTTGTGCGGGAAGGGGATATCCCCGGGGCACTGATTCCGGAAGCCTATCGTGATTATCTGTTTGGTCACGGGGAGGATCAAATCGCGGCGATACTGGAACATAATCTGCTCGATATTGTGGCACTGGCTGCACTGGGGGGCGTGCTGGACGAGATTTATAACGACCCGGATGCAGTGGCCGATGTGGCGGACCATCTGGGGCTGGCGAAAGAGGCATTTGGCGCGGGTGAAATGGATATCGGCAATCTTCATTTGGATGCCGCAGAGGATGGCGGACAGGATGATGATCGCCGAATCGCATTGCACATGAAGGCCCGAGCGGCGTTGCGGCAGCGACACTATGGGGACGCGGTGACGTTTTATCTGAAAGTGCTTGAAGTGGACGAGACGGATATGGATGCGCACCTGCAACTGTCAAAGCTGTATGAGCACCGCACGAAAGATTATGAGAAGGCGTTGCATCATGCGGAGGCCGCGACAGGGCTCGAAGGTGATGAGGCGGGGGAACGGCGAATGAAACGTCTTTTAAAAAAGAAGGAAAAACATGACAATCGTAAGTGGTAACAGCGCGATGTTAATTTTTTTGGGCATTATTATTTTCGCATTTGGTTGCGCCACCCCTGCCCATATGCCACCTGCCAGTTGCGGCGACTCAGGCTGTTACTCATGGCACTGACGAGGCCACAGGGGATACCAGTAACGCTGGCGAAGATGGCGAAGATGGCGAAGATGGCGAAGATGAAGATGAAGATAATGTTGCCACTGACGCGATGGGTGATAACAGTGAAAGCAAATCATCCAGCGAATCATCCATTGATGCCGTAAAGGAGGGGGACGCCAATACCAATGCGGATGGCCGATATACCGACACAACGATCATTCGATTTGAGTGGAGTCCCACTGGCGAATTTCATGGTTCGTATTCTTTGAGTGACGAGGCGGACCAACATCGGGTGGTCATTCCCAGCGGGGTTGAAAAGGGAAAGGCATATCCGGTGGTGATTGCCTTTCACGGACAGCCTAAAAGGGGCAAGGACCCTCGTAACTACGGGTTCATGCCGCCGGTGCAGCAGCAGGTGTTGCAGTTGGTGGAAAACGGTGAGATTCAGCCGGTGATTCTGGTGATGCCGGTTTTTCGATTCCTGGGAACCAACTGGCCCAAATTTGATCCTCAGCGGTTCAAAACTAAATTGACGAAGCTGCTTGGCGAGGCGGAAATTACCCCTTCAGACTGGTATGCATTTGGTCATTCCGGGGCAGCGGGCTGCGGTGGAAACGGGTTGAATCAGATTCGCGCGATTGGGCCTAAAGGCGTGGGATTTTTTGATACGTGTCTTGGTGAAGAGTGGCAAAGGGAAGTAAAAAGTCTGCAGCAGGCCGGTATTGAAACATTTAACATTCATTCAGTTGAAACCGCTGGCTTTAAGCCGAAACAGCGTCCGGAGTATCAGGCGGATTTTGATTTTGGCAGGGCTTATTCGCCACTTGGTATAGAGTGGGTGGAATGTCCGAAGGTTCATCCAGGAAAGGCGTTGCGCCCTTTACCGTATCGCTGCAGCGCCACCAAAGACGGTGTGGTCAAAAGCTTTGTGATAGACACAGGTGAGGGCGCTGAAGCTCATAAAGCCATCATCGAACCTGCCATTTCATTTTTTCTGAAATATTTTTTAGGTAAATAACAGCACCGGTTCGCCCCTTGGGTGTCATTAATTTTTGGGCTGCATCAGATACTTGCGCAGAAAATATAATGGCAATGGTTGTATTGGTGTTATAATTCTATCAACGCGTAAACAATCGTAAATGACTTGGAACTGATTCGGAGATGACTTGATGGTTCAGTTTAAAACAGTTTTCATGACATGCGTGCCGGTTTGGCTGTCACTGCTGTTTACCGGATGTGACAATGTGGACGCCGGTGCTGTTGCGACAGTCAGCGGCAGTGACTCAACAGCGCTTACGGATTCCGATTCACAGCATGATACCGCCAGCGCCGCATATACCGGGACGTTGTCGGAAAGTGGGATAGTCACGGATCCCACATCGGGCAACGTGATGGATACGACGTCGGACAGTGGTGACTCAATGGATACCAGGGCGGATGGTGATACCGTGACCGGTGGTGAGTTCAGTTTTGTCTCTGACGAAGCATCCGATGATGATTTTGACGATACCGCAGATACCGCAATCGGCAGTGACGCTGATTCCGCCGCGGATACCGCAACCGGCAGTGACGCTGATTCCAGCGCGGATATGCCAGCTGGCAGTGATATGGAAGCGGAAACTGACCTGACGTTGTATATCGGTCCCTGCGGCGGATACCGGGGGGACACAGCAGGCAGTGCGCCTGATGCGATGATTCGATTCACATATAGTGAACAAGGCGAAATTTTGAGACTTGAAAATTATCCTTTGCCCGAACAAATGCCCAATGAATTTAACAGCGAAAGGGGTGATGTAACTCAGTTTAGCGTAACGTACGATGACCAGGGCAGGGTGGTGATGCGACAGGAAATCAACTCAATGGCGGGCTCTCCTGTTTACCAGACTCTTTCTTATCTTTACAAACACACATATGACGATTTGGGTCAGGTGATTGAATGGGAAAAAACAGTTGAATCCGAGGGTACGGGCGCTGCAAAGACGGAAAAATATTACGCCGCCTATGACTGGAACACCAGGATGATTTCGCTGATTCATATTACCGTCGAGCACTACGGCATGAGCTTTCTCCAGATGACCGGTCGCCGGTACGAATATACCTACGATAATGATGGGAATATGCTGATCAGATTGCAGTATGTTGACCTCACGGAGTATGACTATTCGACATTTGAGTTGAATTCGGGGGATGACTGGATGAAGTCCCACGAGTTTGACATGCAGCTTTCGCAGATGGATGAATACAGTTACGATCCTCTCAATCCAGGGGTGCTGGTGTCAGTGACCGAAACCCGCTACGAAGCAACGGTGGATGGACCAGTGATTGCTGATACTGCCGTTTACCCATACGATGGCACGCCTCTGGACAGCCCACCGGCGCCGCTGGAGCCGGTGACCGCCAGGAGTGCGGTTGCTGCCGAGTTTGGCATGAAAAATATGACAGCTGAAACCGATGAGATTGGCAATCTGTTGACACTGTCGGGCTGCAATGACGATGACATTTGTTCTGTGGTCATCTTTGACTATTCCTGCTGGTAGTGCCACTTCGCAGTCGCACACACATTCGAATTAATCCGCAATTTCAATTTTTTTGAAATACTTTTTGGGCAGAAGTAATTGTCAAAATTTGATACTGTGACGTTGAATTATTGAAATTTTCAACTGGAGGAATCACTGTGATTGAATTGCCGAAATGCGGGATACTGGTCCTGTGGATACTGTTCCTGGTGATTTGCAGCGGTTGCGGCGCGACGATGGGCCCCAGTCAGGAACGGTTGTCATGTCTGGATTTTTGCGCGAGTGCTAAAAATAACTGCATGCTGAATGCCCAGACTGCGGCGCACATAAACCTGTGCGACGCACAGAACAGACAATGTGTGACGGAGTGCCCGCCATGACTGATGTCCAAAAATCCAATGTAACGTGTTTCTTTTTAATTTATATTTCAGCACTGCTGTCTGCCATGGGCTGCGTGCGGGCATATACGCCGCCCACCGCAGCGGAACCGCATTCGGTGTTGAAGCTTAGACGGTCGTATGCGATGACCAAAGGCACGAATCTGTCGGAGCGGTTTCTGATTCAAAAAAAATTCAATCTGTTTTCGCAGACTGTTGAGGCCAGAGCGGCGGAAAATCCATTGATTGACGGTGTGCTGATTCACCCTGAAGCGGCTCAGATTGACGCGACGTCGTCATTTTTTCATTACGAAATGCGTATGGTCCGGGAGTCATACCAGGAGCAGGAACCATACATGGACACGGAGACCTATAGTTGCGGCACCGGCACATCCTACCAGACCTGCACCCGCACGGTGACCCGATATCGCAGCGTTACCAGGTACCGGGATGTGATGAAGAACGTTCAGGTGCCGGATTTAACCTGCAGCGATCGGGTGATATTTTTGCCGATGGAAGGCCACACGTACCTGATGGAAATGACGGTTCAGGACCATAATGTCTGCGCTTTGGCCTGTTTTGAGCAGGTCCCGCAACCCGACGGTACCTTTCAAAACACACAGTGCCAGATGCTCACGGCCCTGCCCGAAAAATGAGCCATTGCGTGTCGTTGCGGTCTCATCGGGTCTGGATCTCTCTCAGAGATCGAGTTCAGTAACTTTAGAGGACGTCATACCCGCAAAGGAGACTGTCGATAAACGCGTTTAACGC
>JAFGWT010000097.1 GCA_016937015.1 Deltaproteobacteria bacterium
GATATATGTCAACAAAAACTTGTGTAGAATCATGAGTCCTTCGAGGGCATGACGATATATCTTCGCGAGCATGACGATATATCTTCGTTGTTATACCGCGCTCTGAGCGCGTTCCAGACCCACATCAGGGGCAAACCCTCGCCTATTGCTCTTTTCACGGAATTATTCAATTGAATGCCATTCATGAATCGATGCGTTGGGGCGAATCCTGGTTTCGCCCTTTCCCCGCACCAGCAATTATCTCGGGCGAACACAAGGTTCGCCCCTACAATCGGAAATCCAGGGCGGCTGGGGAATCACCGGGCGACGCTTTTTTGCGGAACATTGTGCGCCAATCAACAGCGTCCTTTGAAACAGCAGGTTTCGAAACTCAGTTTTAAAAAATAAAAAAAAATGGGCGCATGCAGGAACACATTTTTTAGATATTGGTGTTTTATTGAGTAACATGGCCATCATATACCTCCAAAGCCCGCAATTTCATTCTGTTGAGAGACATTTCGACTTGACGATAATCGGTTTCTTAACGCATTTTCCAACGGGATTTCCTGTGGGGGTATTGATTCGTCACTGGTCAACCGAAACCATGTCCATTTGAAAAAATGGTGTTACTTGAAGTGAAAAGGGAGTTTAGGGAATGAGACCCGGCTATGGATCCTGTCTTTATAAACTGATGACGCCCTTTGGCATTTCAGTTCTGCTGGCTTTTTTGGTGTTATTCCAAACAATACCAGTGCTGCTGCATGCATCTGATGCGGTGGCAATACGTCGCTTTGCACTTTCGATTGGCGCCAACAACGGTGGCGAAGAGCGTCCACCGCTGCGATACGCCAACACGGATGCCGCTGCCTTTGCGAAGGTGATTACAGAACTGGGTGGGGTTGACAAAGCCGATATGCTGCTCGTAACAGATGCGGATAGAAACGCACTGACATTGGGCTTTTCACGAATCACTCAAAAGCTAAACGCCGCGCGGCAGCTCGGTCAAAAAACAGAGTTGATTTTTTACTACTCCGGGCATTCCGACGAGCGCGGCCTTTTATTGAAGGAAGATATATATACCTATCGCGAGATGAGAAAACAAATCAACGGTCTGCCCGCTCGCGTGCGGATAGGCATTCTGGACTCCTGCGCCTCCGGCTCGCTGGTACGAACCAAAGGCGGAAAACGCACCGCATCATTTTTGATAGACACCTCGGCAGAGGTCAAAGGTGTGGCGTTGCTGACATCTTCTGCTGCGGATGAGGTGGCCCAGGAATCCGATAAGATGGGCGGATCTTATTTTACGCATTTTCTGGTATCCGGGATGCGTGGCGCTGCGGACGCAGACAGAGACGGCAGAGTCACATTAAACGAATCTTACGCGTACGCGTTTGATGAAACCCTTCATCGCACGGTCGATACGCAGGCCGGGGCGCAGCATCCCAATTACGATTTCAGACTCGCCGGTGCAGGGGATTTCGTCCTGACGGATTTGAATGCAAGCGATGCCGTGATGCTCTTTGCACCGGAAGTTCAGGGGCGCATTTTTGTTCGAGACAGTAGTGGCAATCTGGTTGCTGAAATCAATAAGCGTTCGAGCAGACCCATTAAATTCAGCGTGCCTCCTGGGCGATATGAAGTAATGATTGATGGCGGTGATGCCCTGCGGCGCGGTATGGTGAGGGTGTCGCCCTCCCGCCCCTTGCGCATTCATGCGGGGTCACTGGAAGTAATATCAAGAACTAAAACTGCCACGAGAGGCACTCATCGTGAGGATGCGCCTATGAATGAAAAAGCGGCGGTTTACCGACCTGTCGCAGTGGGTTTCCTCCCTGGTGTGAGCACCAACGGCGATAAATCAGCGTTTAACAACTTCGCCTTCAATGTTGTTGGAGAGGGGCACACCCTTGGCGGAATGGAAATTGGTGTTGTGGCCAACATTCGCAGCCATCGGGTGATGGGATTTCAGATTTCGCCTTTTCATAATTATGCCGGTGTCCTTAACGGGGGCCAGTATTCGCTGGTAAACGTGGCACGCTATCGCACCGTCGGCTTCCAGGGCGGTCTGGTAAATGTGGGACATACCACATACGGGATGCAAACCGGTTTGATTAACATTAACGAAGATGTATTTGCCGGTTTCCAGGGCGGTATGCTAAACATGACCGCAGATATGATCGGCATGCAGGCGGGCCTCATCAACCTGCAATATGGCGAATTCAAGGGCCTTGCCATCGGAATGGCCAACTATTCCGCCTCGCAGAAAGGGGCTCAGATTGGTGCGGTGAACGTCAGCCGTTATGTCATTAACGGGGCGCAGCTGAGTATATTTAACCTTGCACAATCGGGGAGCGGCCTGCAGATGGGGCTTGTGAATATTGCCCAGGGTGATTTTAACGGTTTCCAGATGGGAATCATAAATTACGCCGACGCCGGTCTGCTGGCGCCCACTTTTTGGGTATCCGATACCGCGGCAATGAACCTGGGGATAAAAAGTGGGAATCGGTACAATTATAAAATTCTAGGGCACAGTCAAAAGTCCTTTGGTCCTGATTCATACCACGCACTCGTGTTTGGCTTCGGCGTGCATCTGGAATTTCATCCCATCTGGATGGAACTCGACATTATCCACCATTGGACCCTGTCTCAGCCACCGACGAAGACGAGCAACGATGGTGATGACTTTAAGTATGATGCCGTTTCCAAGGGACGGTGGGTGATGGGATTCCGCTTTGTTGATCAGTTCTCGGTTTTCGGCGGCATTGCGCTGAACAATCTGGTGTCCGAGCGCCGCAGTTCGGTGGCTCTGACGCGCGGGCTGTCATTTGTGGATGTCCATGAAGGCGATATTTACTACGAGTTTTCACTTGGTTTTCTGCTGGGAATCCAGTGGGAACCCAAATGGGGACGACATAATACATGGCGTGGCAAAAGGTACGAAGCGAAGCAGGCAAATACGCTGGATGAAATTGAGGATGAAACAAATTAGACGACCCAAACAGGGGTCTGGAACGCTCTCAGAGCTCGGGTTAAGAGGAAATACTGTTCGTCATACCCGCGAAGGAGACTGTCGATAAACGCGTTTAAC
>JAFGWT010000098.1 GCA_016937015.1 Deltaproteobacteria bacterium
AGACAGCGCCATAACGGTTTTATAGCCCACGCGCTGTCTCCGGCTCCGGCGATCATGAAACCGGAGACAGCGCCATAACGGTTTTATTTAGCCAATTAATGACAGCGCCATGCTCGGTATCTGGTTGGCCTGGGCCAATACCGATGAGCCGGCCTGCATCAGAATCTGTGAGCGGGTCATGCTCACTGATTCATCCGCCACATCCACGTCACGGATTCGACTGTTGGATGCGGAGAGGTTTTCTCTCGTAGTGGCGAGGTTGCGCACCGTGCTGGCAAGTCGATTCTGGAGCGCACCCAATCTGCCGCGCTGTTCAGACAGGTTGGTGATTGCGGTATCAATCCCGCCAATTGCGGACAGGGCCGCACTTGCAGTGCCGATGCTCGCGCTGGACAGATTGCCCATGTAACTTGTGTCTGCAGACACGTCTTTAAACTGCACGCTCATCTGATCGGTGTTGGCGCTGGTGCCAATGCCGACCTGGAGTACGATGGATGTATCACCATTTAGCAGAGATGCACTGTTAAATGAGGTGGCATCGGCGATTCGCGTAATCTCAGTTGCCAATTGCTGAAACTCGGTATTTAAGAACCCTTTTTGATTTGAATCAGTGGTGCCGTTAGCGGCCTGAATCGCCAGCTCACGCATACGGATGAGCATGCTGGAGATTTCGTCCATGGCGCCTTCTGCGGTCTGCACGAGGGAGATGCCATCGTTGGCGTTTCGTTCCGCCTGTCCCAGACCACGAATCTGTGCTTTTAATTTTTCGCTGATTGCCAGACCGGCCGCGTCATCTTTGGCCGCGGTGATGCGCTGACCCGATGAAAGTCTGGCCATGCTTGTCGACAGTGTTGCGGTGGTGTTTGAAAGGTTGCGTTGGGCGTTAATCGCCATTACGTTGGTGTTGATTACCATTGCCATTGTTCTTTCCTCCGTGAAAGCCGACCTGGTAAGCCGGGGAGCCGTCCGTGCTCCTTGTGCGCGTCAACCAATGACGCTACGCCTGTAAGTACTGCAAAGCATCCGTGCTCTGTTTCCCCTCACAGGTTTCACAAACTACATCGGCGCCTCAGTTTGAGGCTTGAGTAAAAAAACTTACTTTTTTTAACTTTTTCTGAGAATGCACAAATAGCCAGTGGCACCCACATTTTTTAGGCCATAATGCTGAATGGTGAGAATGAGTGATGCATAAATGACAGACATATAAATAAATATTTAAATATTATCTGTGCACTAAAATTTAAATAATGGCATGCGGTTTGCTGTGAAGTCTGAACCGGAGCAAACCTGGATGAAGCTACTTTTATTTACTGTAAATGCAAATACCGGAAACACTGTTCGTACAATATTGGCTGATGAAAACATTTCCGCACATATTGTCTCTGCCAAATCTCATGAACAGACCCTCGAAAACCTGATGCATGACTCATTTGATATGGTGATCATCGAATCCACCGCCCAAAGCCGTAACGGTCTTGAATTACTGAAGAAAATCAAAATGCACCATCCAACCATTCCGGTACTGATGCTTAGCCTGAACAATACGCGCGCATTCGCGGTTCAGGCCATGCGGCTGAATGCGCAGGGGTTCCTGAGCAATGACCGGATTGCCAGTGAAATTGCCGATGCGGTAAAATCCATCCAGCTTGGCCGGTGTTACATGACCACCGAACTCACCGCATAATTTTAACATTTGTAAAATTCAGCCTTCACATGTGCAATTTATGATTTTTGATTCTGAAGTCCAGTGAACGGATGAAAATATCGTTTAGACATCTGCCCCCAATAAATCCAGAAAGACTTTTGACTGTTCGACCTTTCGGGCCATCTCCCCTTTTATCTGCTCCAAATCATTCTGGATGAGACCCAATCGCTCAATAAGTTCCCTGTCCAAATCCGGATGAATCAGATCTCCGCTGTCACCGATTTCATTTCGCTTGCAGATGGTGTTGGCGAGGATAACAGCGTCCACTTCCGGCTGAAGATTTCGGGAAACAGTGGTCATCCGCAACTGATAGTTGAGATGATGCATGGAGATGGCCGCCCGAAGCGCCATTGGCAGCCGCCATTTTTCAGCCAGAACGCCGCCCACCCTGTCATGGGCAGGCAATCCGAGTTCTTTTTCGGCCTGCTTAATTGGGATGCCGTTTTTGTGGGCCTGCGCCACCGCCTCACTGAATTTTTTATTGGCCATCTTTGCCAGTCCCAACTTACCGAGATCATGAAGCAATCCTGCTGCGAACAGCTCCCTGGGATCGGCGAATCCCGCGCGTTCCCCTATAATCTCCGAGGCGACCGCCACCCCCAGTGAATGCTTCCAGAATTCGCGCATATCCATCCCCGCGTCACCGCCCAAACGACTGAATTCCATCACCGACACGCCAATCAGAATCTGATAAATGGTGTTGTACCCTAAAAATCGAATGGCTTTTTCGATGGTGGATACCCCCCCTCGAATAGCGTAATAGGGGGAATTAACGAGTTTCAGCACTTTGGTTGTGATAGCCTGGTCCGCTTTCATTACTTCGGTAATCTGTTTGGGGTTGGTGGACGGATCTTCAAGCAAACGGGCGACTTCGATGGCAACAATAGGCAAAGTGGGCAAATCGCCAACCAACGCCAGTGCGTCCAGAATGGGGTCTTTTTTCTTCATCGGCGGTGCTCATTTCTGTTGGCGGCGGTGAACGGGTTTAAACGGCACCTCGGTGCAGATTCATGGGAGTGTGTCTGAATCCGTCGATGTGTCGGTGTCCGGTGTAATGGGTACGGTATCGGTCCATGTATCAGTCGATGTCGAGGATGACGAATCTGTTTCTGTTTCACTGTTCGATTCGGAATCGCTGTCAAGGGTGTCTCCGTCTGTCGCTGTGTCAGAATCTGTGCGGCTATCCGTGTCACTATCCGTATCGGTGTGGGTATCGGTATTGGTCTCAGTGCTGGTTTCGGATTCGGTGTCGCTGGAATCTGAACTGGTGTCGCTGGTGTAGGTGTTGCTGTCTGTTGGCGCTGTGGAATCAAGTGTGTCATCACTGCTCACTCCCTCAGTGTCGGTATTGTGGGAAATGTCTTTCAGGCAGTATCCTGCATCACAGTAAAAACCGGATTTACAGTCGCTGTGCCGAATACAGTCTCCTCCGCACCCCGCGGTCACCACACCGACAACAATAAAAATAAAGCACGTTTTCATGTAAATGCAATTCATCGAAATGACACCCTTACCCCAAAATTGCAGTCGAGCTGAATCAGCACGCCGCTGTCCTGGAGATCACTGCCTAAAAAGAAGTAGTCCACCACAATTTCGCCGAACAGTCCAAACGCCGGTTCCAGGCGCCAGAGAAATCCTCCCCCGGCTTCGATGCCAAACAGCGCAAACGGCGCGACCACCAGCGGCGCGCCAAGCAATCCATACCACATGGCAGGACCTGGTCCGGACGTGTATCGCAGCTGCGGCACCACCCCGGCGGATACACGCCCCTGAAGCTCCGCCTGCAATCCCACGCCCAGTTCAAACTGAGGCCTTTCATCGTTTGCGTATATAAAATCAAGATCAATGTACATCGGGCTCATCATCACCACGGTTCGGCCATCCCCGGGCCCCAATGACAGTCCGGTACCGGCACTGGCAGCCACATCATAAAGTGGCCGTTGCGCTTTTGCACTCAATGGGAGCAGGATGAAGCAGAACGCTGCGGATAGCATCCATATGAAAAATGTCAGTTTGGAGGTGCGGCACGACATGGTCCGCGTTTAGTGCAAACGATGTACCATCCGGTTTAAAATTGCGTTTTATTCAAAATTACGGGTACTTGGCGCTACCGCTCAAAGCATTCTCGGAACGGTTTGGTGTCAGTCTGCTGACACAGCGTCATTTGGGGTGCTGTTCTTCTGTTTTTTAAGGAGCTCTGATGCCATTCGATATTCAAAAAACGCGAAGAGCCTGGAATCGATGACTTTCTGGAGCAGTGGCAGTGCCTGTGCCTGTTTTCCATCTATAATCAGGCGGAGTGCTTCGTAGTAATCGGCTTCCACCAGCTGCCCCTTATTGAACGCTTCCCTGCGGAGGGTCTGGCTGTCGATCGTACCGATAAAAAATGAGGCGAGTTTGTCCTGCCAGCTTTCGGACGGCGTATTTTCAAGGTATCCGAGCGCCAAATCAAAGGGTTTTCCTTGTTTCATGCGGGATAATCCATCCACCCAGATGGAGAAATAAACCTTCCACATGGCCGCCAGCATGTCCTGGTTGAACGCCAGCTGGTAGAATTCCTCAGCGTCTGAGAGCCGCTCATTGACAACCAGAAAAGAGATAATCTCTGCATACGATGCGCGGCGATCCGGCGACAGCTGGACAGCTTCCCTGAATTTGGCCATCGACTTGTCGACATCGCCCAGCCGTGAGAGCAGCACGCCCTGTCGAATGGCGATAACCGGTGACTGCTCCAGTGGGTAATCCGCTGTTTCCCATCGTTTGAGCGCCAGGGCATAATCCGCGTTGGCGGCTTTGGTGTCCCCGTTGG
>JAFGWT010000099.1 GCA_016937015.1 Deltaproteobacteria bacterium
CAGGTCGGATAATCCATGCATTTATCGCACTATTGATATGGCGCGTTTCCACCTGGCGCCCGGAATTTGCCCTTTTTTTGGCATGACACCCCATTTGCTATACCATGGTCTGCGATGACGCAGCGTGACTCATACCGCTGCCAGTCCCGGAGGGAACACAGAAATGAACAATTCATATACAACAACTGACACAGACAGGTTGTGGTTGGAATCCACTCTCGAAGTGACCGCATTGAGAATGGACACCTACTCCAGAGTCATTCAGCTGAACAATGAATTTGAATCCGCGTCTCCTTTGGCCGATGCTGATTTAAACCCCGCTCACACCGCCACATCCACTCTGATGCCCACAATAGAGAAAGCGCAACACCTGAAACAGTGGGTGATGGATCTGTTTGAGGACATGTTTTAAACAATAACGCATTGAATATGCACCAATACGTTCCACAATCAAAAGCCAGGACACCGTCATTACCGCGAAAGCGGTAATCCAGATCGCACAAGACTGAATCTCCGCCTGCGCGGAGATGAAGAACGGTACCTCGTTGATTCCATGTCAATGCGTTACTGTTTAGCACCCTAAAAAAAAGCCCGGCCCTTGTCGCCGGAGGTCACTACCACGAAATCCCCCTCCGCACCCCCGCTGTTCACTCATTACCATCTCACCACTTTTTTTACCGGCAACGCATTTTTTCGCTGCATCGCCAACGCCTGATTTGCAATTCGGTTTGCAAATGGTCATCGACGCATTGATTCCTGAAAGTGCTGTGGTGCTTACAGTCTATAAATCTGGCTCGCGCTGACCAGCTGCATCTCATGACGCTGAAGCACATCGATTGCCTGCTGCGGGGCACCGGTTCGGATAACCACCGTCGCCTCGGTTTCCATGGCGAATGCGTACATGTAGTCGATAGAAACATTGTTGTCAGATAAAATTTTCAACGCGCGAAACAAACCGCCTGGGGTATGGGGCACAATGAGACAAATGACTTCGGTAATGCTTACGGAAAACCCGTTGTCCCGCAGCACAGCCACTGCCTTGTCCGGCTCGGTAACAATCATGCGCAATATCCCGTAGTCTGACGAATCGGCAATACTGAACGCCGAAATGTTAATATTGGCTTCTCCAATCAGTCTGGTGATTTCTGTCAATCGGCCCGACTTGTTTTCCATAAAAACAGAGAGTTGCTTAATAATCATGTTGTTGTCTCCTTTTTATTTCTTCCGACGGTCGATAACTCGTTGGGCTTTTCCCATCGAACGCTCAATGGTGTTGGGCTCCACCAGTTTAATGCGGGCATTCAGGTTGAGGGTGCTGTTAATATTGGATTGAATTTTTCGTTTCAGGTTTTCGAGATCCTTCATTTCATCGGAGAAAAACTGTTCATCCACCTCAACCTGAATTTCAAGTGTGTCCAGATTGTTCTCCCTGTTAACAATCAGCTGGTAATGGGGGGTTGTTTCCCGCATTTCGAGCAGTACAGATTCAACCTGAGACGGAAAAACATTCACGCCCCGGATGATAAGCATATCATCTGAACGCCCCAGGCATTTTTCCATGCGCACGTGGGTGCGACCGCAGTCACATTTTTCCACATGCAGTCTGGTTAAATCCCGGGTGCGATAGCGAATGAGAGGCATAGCCTCCTTGGTAACGGTTGTGAATACCAGCTCTCCCAGTTCTCCATAGGGAAGCACTTCACAGGTATCGGGGTTGATAACTTCCGGAATGAAATGGTCTTCGAAAATGTGCATGCCGTTTTTACACACACACTCCATGGATACCCCTGGCCCAATCACTTCACTTAACCCGTAAATATCAAATGCCTGAAGCCCCAGCAGAGATTCCACCTGGGCGCGCATTTCTTCTGTCCATGGTTCGGCGCCAAAGATACCTGCCCGAAGATGAATGTTTTCCCGAGGAATATTTTCCTTTACTATGGCTTCCCCCAGAAACGCGGCATAAGAAGGCGTGCACGCAATTACAGTGGATTTAAAATCAACCATAAGCTGCAACTGCTTCTGGGTATTTCCTCCAGAAATCGGCACAACCGCCGCGCCCACTTTTTCGGCGCCATAATGCAGACCCAGTCCGCCGGTAAATAAACCGTATCCATATGCCACCTGAATAATGTCTTCTCTGCCAATACCCGCCATCGTTAGAGAACGCGCCACCACTTCGCTCCACATCTGAATATCCCGATGGGTATAGCCCACCACCGTGGATTTACCCGTGGTGCCGCTCGATGCATGCAAACGAACCACCTGGCTCTGGGGGACGGCGAAAAGACCAAACGGATAATTGTCGCGCAAATCAACCTTGGTCGTAAACGGAAGCTGCCTGAGAGACTCAACATCCACCACATCCGTTGGTTGGAAATCGATTTCCTGCAACCGTTTGCGGTAAAACGGCACATTGAAATAGATGCGTTCGATCATTTCCGTAAGTCGTTTGCTCTGAACGTGGGCCAGTTCATCTCTGCTCATGCATTCGTATTTTTCATTCCATATCATTCTGTCACAGCCTTCCTGATGCCGCTGCGAATTCATTTCCAAGCTGAAACGCATTTATGTTCATATCAATGGTTTGTTGTCCCCGTTCTGCAAAAATTTCGTGGATTGCGTCTTTGAATAGTTCGGCTTCGATTCCCGTAAAAAACGATGCGGCACCCAGCATCACCATGTTGGTTGTTTTGGGATTTCCTGCCTGTTTGGCAAGCGCTGCGGCATCCACGAAAACACATCGGCCCCTCATTGCCAGTTGCTGCTCGATGATTTCCATAGGCGGATAATCATCAATGTTCACAAAAGGATTTACAGCGGTGACAATTCTTCCGGTCGAAGAAAGATACGGAAGGTATCGAACCGCTTCAAGAGGTTCCACCGAAAGCAGGAGGTCCGTATTTCCTTCCGAAAGCAAGTCGGAATAGATAATGTCGTCTGATATTCGAAGATGGGACTGTACCGCGCCGCCTCGCTGACTCATGCCGTGCACTTCCGACTGTTTGATGTGCAAGCCTTTTTTTAACGCTGCATATGCAATGACCGCCGCAATACTAATAATCCCCTGTCCGCCAACCCCGGCAAGTAAAATGTCTGTTTTTTTTCGTTTCAAAGTTCACCCACTTTTCGATTTGCACCGGATAATCATCACTCGGTGCAATATTGGCCCAACGGCTCTATTTCTTTTGCAACAGTTTTTTGTTTCGTTTGGCAGCCTGTATGCATTCTCGCTGTGCAATAATTACTGACACACCTTCATAGGCAAATTCCTCTTTGAGCACTGCCACGTTTTCATCGTGATTCCTTGCCAAAGGCACAATGATTCGCAGATGTTCGCTGGACACCCCCAGGCCGAGGCAGATATCCCTCAGCCTGTTGGTTGCTGCAGATGGCTGCCCCCCTGTCATTGCAATGGTGAAATTGTCGGAAATGATTACTGTCATTGATGTCTGGTCGTTAACGGCGTCAAGCAGTCCGGTCATCCCGGAGTGGGTGAACGTGGAGTCGCCAATCACACACACTGCGGGCCGAAGTCCGGCGTCGGCCGCTCCTTTGGCCATGGTAACTGATGCGCCCATATCCACGCAGGTCTGTAGGCTGTTGAAAGGCGGCAACGCACCAAGGGCATAGCACCCAATATCCGAAAATACGTGTCGTTCCTCCACATTGCAAAGCACCGCATTCAGTGCGTTGAACAAATCGATATGACTGCATCCCGTGCACAGCTGTGGCGGCCTTGTGGGCACAGGCATAAGGGCTGTCATGGGGGGGTCCTCAATTGGCGACTTCGATTCGGTCACCCCGCATATGGCCTGTTTCACTGTATTCGGATTCAGCTCGCCCATTCTCGGCAGTGTGCCAGTCAGACGTCCTCTGATTTTGCCAGTGTTTTGCAGTCCGCCAAGCAGCTCTTCGTAAATGGGATACCCCTCCTCCACCACAAGTATGGAATCATGCTGCGCAATAAACGGGTCGACTACAGACATAGACAGCGGATACTGGCCCACCTTGCACACCGAAATATTGAGACTCTGCGACTGCAATGTTTCCATCACGTAGTTGTACCCGATGCCGCAGGCGATAATTCCCAGCGAACGGTTATCCGTCGCATATGATAAGGCATTCATCGGCGAAACAGTGGATAACGCAACAAGCGACGGCTGTTTTTCAAGCAGGGAAGCGTATTGCACCCGTGCATTCATTGGCACCAATACAAAACGGTTTGGATCAGTTTCCGGATTGAGCGGATTCTGTGACACAGGCGCCCTGCGCACTACACCCGAACGGGAATGGGACAGCCGGGTTGTGATGCGCACCATTACAGGCAGCCGCAGATTCTCCGACAGTTCAAAGGCATGGAACATGGCATCGTACAGTTCCTGCTGATTCGCCGGTTCAAGAGCGGGAACCATGGCGAATTTCGCATATGCCCGAGAATCCTGCTCGTTTTGAGAGGAATGCATGGACGGGTCGTCCGCAACGGTAATAACAAGTCCGCCACGAACGCCGGTAATCGCTGAATTGATGAAGGCATCTGCGGCCACATTCAGTCCCACATGCTTCATCGACACAATTGATCTTTTGCCGGCGAAAGACATTCCCAGCGCTGCTTCGTAAGCAGTCTTTTCATTGGTTGACCATGCAGCACGAATGCCCATCATCTGTGCCTGTTTCGAGTTTTGAATAAATTCGGTGATTTCGGTGGCAGGCGTGCCGGGATAGGCATAGGCGCCGGAGATGCCGGCATCCATCGCCCCCTGTCCCACCGCCTCTGCACCGAGGAGTAACTGTGCTGTCATGATTTTATGCTCACTTGTGGATATTGTGTTTTTAATTATGTCGCCTGAAATACCCTGCTCATTCTAAGGGGTTAAACCAAGGGATGGGAATATTATGATATTCGAGGGTTGGTTTCAATGCCGGACAGCTATTCGATTGAAAGAAACTAAAACCACGCGTTCTCATAGTCAATGGTTCATACGTTACCGATAGAAAAGATGGCATGCCACCATACCAGTATTGAAAAAAAAAGCAGTACTGCCCCGCTCAGCCGATTCACCAAAACAGATTTGGCGCGCAACGCGGCAAGCACCTTCGGGCGCACCAGAACAAGGGTTACGAAGCTGAACCATAATCCATCCGTAAAAAATGGAGTAATGACCATGATACTCTGCCAGAGGGCTCCCGCATCCGGCTTCACAAATGGGCTAAAGAGCGCCAGAAAAAACAGACCGGTTTTGGGGTTTAAAAACGCAATCAGTCCCCCTTCCCGCGCGCCGAGCCAGGGGGAACCATTTTGTTCTGACTTCATTTTGTCGAGGGGGGATGATGAGTGTATCAGCGTCCTGACACCGAGCCATCCCAGATACGTTCCGCCCAGCACAGAAATGATTACAAACAACTCTGGAACAGTCCGAATGAGCACCGAAAAGCCAGCCACCGTCAGCAGCGCCCAGAAGCAGATGCCTGTGGCGTGGGCCCAGGCCGCCAGCAGCCCGGCGCTTTTCCCCCGATACAGTGGATTTCGCACAACAACCACAAAACTGGGGCCCGGCGACATTGCGCCTAAAAGACATACCAGGGCCAAAGACAACCAGGTAAACAGCAAAACAACGCTCCTTTACAGCAAGTCTGCAGTTGTTATACATTGCAAAAAAAAAATTTAAAATCGACAAGCATTTCGACCCGAGCGAAATCGATGGGGTCTGGAACGCTCTCAGAGCTCGGGTTAAGAGGAAATACTGTTCGTCATACCCGCGAAGGAGACTGTCGATAAACGCGTTTAAC
>JAFGWT010000100.1 GCA_016937015.1 Deltaproteobacteria bacterium
CGTTAAACGCGTTTATCGACAGTCTCCTTCGCGGGTATGACGAACAGTATTTCCTCTTAACCCGAGCTCTGAGAGCGTTCCAGACCCAAATCAGTGTTCGCGCCACGGACGAACCAGTGATGAGCGAACATTCGTGAATGGGATTCAAAGGGAGCTTCAGTTAAATTTTTTTTTACGCAGGATGTGTCTCTTTTTTTGATTCATCGATACCTTCTTACTGATGACACGACTTAAGCTGCCAAATACAACCACGGCGCCCCGAACGCCAACCACACCAATCCCGCCGCCTATGCGTCACGCTCCTGGTGGGCATTTTGTCCGCACTCTTTTGGGGATTTAGAAAGGATAGCGCCCGGCAGCGGCGCCTTTCATAATGCCGTCCAGGACCGTTGAATCCAGGACAGAACCGTTGTTCCGATCAAAGATGGCAAATCCGTTTTCGCCGTTGTATCCGTTGTCCCAAACCACCGGCACCACCCCATTGTCTTTGGCCACTTTTGTGACGTACTCGTAATAAAAGCCGCGAGATGCGTCATGGCCGCTTTGCATGTCGCCCAGATTGGCCCGGTGAATGGCGCCATACTCCCCAAGAATGACCGGCACCCCGGAGTCGACAAATTTTCTTTTTATGTTGCCAAAATATTCATCGACGTAGTCCTCTTCGCCCCAGGTGGCAGATCTGGAGCCACCAGTGGTGTCATACTGATGATAGTCCGCGCCCCACAGATAAAACATATTTCCCCAGCTCTCGTCCGCCGGCATCTGGCCAAACTGATACGGTTCATAATAGTGAATCTCAGCCATCATTCGATCGCTGGTGGGATCAGAAGGCAGATCCATATCCAGCGCATATTCACCGCTGCACGAATAGGACTGAACAATAAGTGTTCGATAAGTGTTCTTTCCCCCAGTTGAACGAACTGTGTCGACAAACGTTTGAAGATAGGAGTCCAGCACCTCCTGATTTTCTGCGGTTGGGGCTGCCCAATTGATGTTTACCTCATTGGCGCCGGCGAAAAGCAGGTGTTCATCATAGTCCGCAAAATATTCCGCAATTTGCCGCCAATACGACTCCTGCTTTTCATTCACCGCATCCTGCTGTGCATAGGTTGGATTGTTTTCAAGCCACCCGCCATCCCAGTGGATGTTGATAATCACATACATATCGTTGTTATAGCAATAATCGATAACCTCCTTGACCCTGGCCAGCCACGCAGAATCGATTTGACCATTTGACGCATGACTGTCAAAGGCGCACGGAATCCGGACGGTGTTAAATCCCGCTTCGCTCACTGCATCGATTAATGCCTGCGACACCATCGGATTTCCCCAGGCTGTCTCTCCTTCGGGCACTTCAAGGGAATTGCCCACGTTCCAGGCCGCATGCATCTCCGCCGCCAGCTCGGTCGCCTTTTTCTCCATTCCTGTCATGTCTGAGTCGCTGTCTGTGTCTGAATCGGAATCGGTATCTGAATCAGAATCCGTATCCGAATCTGAGTCGGTATCGGTGTCTGAATCTGAATCTGAGTCCGTATCGGAATCGGAGTCGGTATCTGAATCAGAATCCGTATCGGAATCAGAATCCGTATCTGAATCAGAGTCTGTATCGGTGTCTGAATCTGAATCTGAGTCCGTATCTGAATCAGAGTCTGAATCTGAATCTGAATCTGAGTCTGAATCTGAATCAGAGTCTGAATCTGAATCTGAATCTGTATCTGAATCCGAATCTGTATCTGAATCAGAATCCGTATCTGAATCAGAGTCCGAATTCATTCCGGAGTTGCGGGTTGATTCGCTGGAACAGCCCACTGCCCCCATTAAGATCGCCAATAAAAAAGCAAGAATGATTTTGGTCATATTTTTCCCTTTACTCAAAAATGAATCCTCAAGACTGCGCATCAATCGGGCTGTCGTCCAACGGCGCAGCGTTTGCAAACAGTACGTGCCTTTATGCAGTGGAAAAAGGGTGAGAATTACTTGCGCTAAAACGATTTAATGACATGACTGATTGAGATGGATATCAGTGACAACGTGGACCATGGCGTCGACGTTGACAGCACCGGTTACACAGCCGGGGAGCTGGATGTTTTAAACCGTATTATTGCACCGTATCGGTATCAGAGTCGGTGTCCGTGCCGGTATCATCGCCAGTGTCGGTATCATCGCTGGTCTCGGTATCATCGCCGGTCTCGGTATCATCGCCGGTGTCAGTATCTTCGACAGTGTCCGTATCAGTGGTATCGGTGTCTTCAATCACGACAGCCTCAAGCCCCATGGCCGCCATTTTGTCCGCGTCCATCTCGTACGTGGTATCATCCATCAGCATGAACCACACCTGCCACGGAATTTCGAGTTCTTCAAACGCGCCAATTAAATCTTCGTAATAGCGTATCACATCTTCCTGCAGGGCTGACTTTTCGTACACGCCAAACTCGTTGCAGATAATTGGCACGTTGTTTTCAACCGCCCAGGTCTTGACGTTCACAAACTCGTTGTACAGCCAGTTGGCGTTGGCCTGTTTGTAATATTTTTTCAGATTGTCAAAGTGCCAGCTGTCAATGGTGGGCAGGTAACCAAAATCCGCGGAATATTCACTCCACCTGTCTTCAGAATAGGGCCAGGGCAGATGCTTGGTAGTACCGGTCCCTGCCCAGCTGGCGCCCTGGTGGGTAAACGCAAAGGGGTCATAAAAATGGAAGTTGTAGATAATGCGCTCATCAGCAAAGGGTTCGCGGTGAGTCAGCATATTACGACTGTTCCACAGTACGTCGCCAAAGATAATCACGTGGAACGTATCGACCTCGCGGATGGCATCGATGACCTGTAGGGTAAACTCCGTGTATTCCGCCTGGTCCACTTCGCCCACACCGGCGGAGAGTTCCGGTTCGTTCATCAGTTCGTAAAAAATGTCTTCACGGGTATTGGTGGCAAAATGTTCGGCCACGGCTTTCCAGAGCCGAGCCGCCACATCCCAGTAGATTGGATCGTCGATATCAAACGATTCATCGTACTGATGAAAATCAATGGTAAAGGACATGCCCGCATCTGCGGTCCATTCCTCAAAGGCGTCCAGAATCTCAAACAGCCCGGTTTCCACTTCAAAATCCGCATCGCCGTTCAGCACTGCGTCGCGATCCACAATGTACTGATCGAGGTCGATGGGCAGACGCAACGCCTTATAACCATTTGCCGCCAGACCGTTGATGTAGTCCTGATCATATTCAAACGACTTGAATTTCCCCTGTTCCAGCCAGTTGGTGATGTTGGCGCCTTTGTTCAGGGTATCCATCGCCAGCGCCTGGAGCGGGTTGTCAATGGTCACGTCGTCCATGGTTTCCTTCTCAGGAACATCGGGCGCCAGAATTTCGAGGTCCTTTTCCGCTTCAAGTATATCCGTGCCCAGAAAACCGAGGTCATCAATCGTTACCGAGCCAGTGTCGCCGGTGGCCCCTTTGGCCTGGAAAGCGATGTTATGTACGTTGTCGAGGGCAAGGTCCTGCGCTTCTCCCCAGCCCTCCTGCACAAAATGCGAGAATGGAATATCAATACGCTTCCAGTCAGTGGCGGCTTTGACCAAAACCTTGTGATAATCGTAATCGGTTACATTGAGGACTTCAATCATGACATAGTGCGCATCCCCTTTGTACATGTAAGTGATGCCGCCGAAACTGCTGATGTCAAAAGGACTCACTTCATCGCCGCAGTTCAGGCCCCAGCCCACATAGGGGTCCCATTCGTAATCCCCCTGGTCCAATTCCCAACTCAGGGTCATTGCGGCGGTGGATTCATACCCCTCGCCGTCCATCACGATGTCGCCATCGTCGTTTCTTGTAAGGGTCAGCACCGAAGCGCCGCCATTGTCAACGTCTTCGTAGCCGTACCAGTTTCCACCCAGCAGCGACTGATGGTCACCATCCTCAAAGTCGTCAAGCATCAGCACCAGCTGCAGTTCTTCTTCCTCTGTCTCGGAATCATCGCCCTGATCATCAGTGGCTGTATCATCGGACGTCTCGGTATCGTCCTGTTCGGACTCAGTCGATTCGCCATTGCCGGTATCGCCGCCATCCTCAGAATCGTCCCCGGTATCGCTGTCGTCATCTGCGCCACTGTTGGAATCATCTTCAGTCTCGGACTCGGTGTCAGAATCCTCAGGGTCTTTGGTCTGGTCATCGCTTTTGCACTGCATCATGAGCAGTCCCATGAGTAACAGCACGATGAATAATAAATAATTGTGTTTGAGCGTTGTCATTTGTGCATTCCTCTGTTTGGCCAGTTTACAAATACGGAAACAGGCAGCGGCCATCTGCCGATTCCCGGGGACTGATATTCAAAAGTGATCCTGAAGCTCCCAAACGGCTCAACTGATACCACTGATACCACACCGCTCCCGCATTCCAGCATCATCACGCCTGGATGGGGCAAAAGATTCCCGTGCATTTGGCGCCGGGAAAACTGACGCCGGGAAAACAAAAAAACTGGACAAATGTTCCCTTGGCATACTACATATGGTGCCAATTGATAACAAACAGCACCATATATGGTGCCGGTGTCGCGGTTGCCTGTTTCTTTTTTGAAACGGCCGAAGAGGGAATCCGGTGCAAATCCGGAGCTGCCCCGCAGCGGTAATCGGGAACGACCCTCGCACAAATGCACTGAAAGAGTCACCTCTTTGGGGAAGCAGCGAGCAGTAGGCCATTTGCCCGAAAGTCCGAAGACCTGCCGATGACACTGAACAACCGACCAGGCCTTCGAGGGACAAGGGCTATCGGATTTGCGGCGGTTTGCGCTGCAATCTCCCCCACTTCAGGTCTGGCTCCATGGCGAAAAGGAGCCAACATGACAAAAGCAGTCACTTATTCAGATGGCAAAGGACCGCGCGGCGGCGCCACCCCCATGTACATCACCGCGGTGCGAAAACGCAACGGCGCCCCCGCCCCGTTTGATGTCACGAAAATCGAAACGGCGCTCAGGAAAGCCGGTGACGCCACTCAGGAAATGACGCCGGTCGAGGCGGGCCATCTGGCCATGCGGGCGGTGGCAGTGCTGTGCACCATGGGCGCGGAGACACCGGATGTGGAGCAGATACAGGATGTGGTTGAAGAGGTGCTGCTGCAGTCGCCCTATAAAAAAACCGCCAAAGCCTACATTCTGTACCGGGCCCAGCATCAGCAGATTCGCGCCCTGGCCAGTCAGCAGAGCGTGGCGCTGGTAGACAGCTATCTGAGCGGTCTGGACTGGCAGGTGAAGGAAAACAGCAACATGGCCTGGAGCCTGCAGGGCCTCAACAACTACATTGCCAGCGATGTATCGAAAACCTACTGGCTGAATCGGATATATCCCCAGAACGTTCGGGACGCCCACCTCAGCGGTGCGCTCCACATTCACGATCTCAATCTGCTCTCGGTGTATTGCGTGGGCTGGGATCTCCAGGACCTGCTCCGCCAGGGATTCTGCGGTGCGGCCGGCAAAGCCGAAAGCAGTCCCCCTCGCCATTTTCGAAGCGCCCTTGGACAGATTGGCAATTTCTTTTACACATTGCAGGGCGAAGCCGCCGGGGCGCAGGCTCTGTCCAGTTTTGACACGTTGCTCGCGCCGTTTGTGCGGCACGACGACCTTGACTACCCTGAAGTGAAGCGGGCCCTCAAGGCGTTTGTATTCAACCTCAACGTGCCCACCCGGGTGGGATTCCAAACCCCGTTTACCAATCTGACGCTTGATCTCAAACCCGCCGTGACCCTGCGGGATCAGCCCGCAATCATTGGCGGCCAATATCAGAACGCCACTTACGGCGAGTTCCAGCACGAAATGAATCTCATCAATCGGGCACTGTTTGAGGTCCTCGCCGAGGGAGACGCCAAAGGGCGGGTATTCACCTTTCCCATTCCCACCGTCAATATTGACCGGGAATTCGATTTTGATGACCCCACCCTCGACGCGCTCTGGGACGCCACCGCCCGCTATGGGATTCCGTACTTTGCCAACTTTGTCAATTCCGCTTTGAACCCCGAGGATGCCCGTTCCATGTGCTGTCGGCTAAGACTGGATACGCGGCAGCTGCAAAGCCGCGGGGGCGGGCTGTTTGGCGCCAATCCCCTGACCGGCTCCATCGGTGTGGTCACCCTCAATCTGCCGCGCATGGGCAGCGAGGCCCAAAACGTGTCTGATTTTTTCCGCATTCTCGAAAAGCGACTGCACCTTTCCAAAATCAGTCTGGAAATCAAACGCAAGGTGCTGGAGCAGTTTACGGAAAAAGGGCTGTATCCCTATTCCGCGCATTATCTGCAGGCGGTGAAGGCACAGCACAACTGTTACTGGGCCAATCATTTTTCAACGGTGGGAATGGTGGGCATGCACGAAGCCTGTCAACACCTGCTGGGGGTGGGTATCGAGAGCGAACAGGGACATCGTCTGGCCATGGATACCATGCACTTTATTCGAAACAGGCTCACTGCGTTTCAGGCGGAAACCGGCCATTTTTACAATCTGGAGGCCACCCCCGCCGAGGGCGCCGCGTATCGTCTGGCCCTGCTCGATAACCACACCCCCGACCGGGATGACGGCGCGGTGCGGGCCTACACCAATTCCACCCAGCTCCCTGTTGACCACTCGGACAATATCATGGAAATCATCGACCATCAGGATGCGCTGCAGGCGCTGTACACGGGTGGCACGGTGCTGCACGTGTTTTCAGGGGAGGCCAATACCTGTGCGGATGCGGTGAAACAGTTTGTCAAAACCATCTGTCATCACTGCCAGATGCCTTATTTCACATTCACCCCCACCTTTAGCATCTGCCCCGTGCACGGCTA
>JAFGWT010000101.1 GCA_016937015.1 Deltaproteobacteria bacterium
GGCAGTGCACGCTGCTGAACGTGCGGTGCTTGTTCCGGTTGGGCGTTGGGATCCAGTTTATCCATGCCAAATACCAGCACCCCCATTCGTCCCGCCGTCCCATCCATCCAGTCCACCACGCCTCTGGAACGGTAAATCAACGGAATTCCGGGAAAGCTTAAGTCTATCTCGACCAGCGCACCCGCTGAGATGTCATCGGGCGTGGGGACGATTAGTCCGGCTGATGCCACTTTACGCTTGTTGGCGGTGATCAGCCTTCTGGCAGCCTTGTGTCGATTGAGCTCACGCACGTGAATATCACAGCGCGGGTCGACCGCCTTGTAACTAATCCTGGTTCCTTCCATGTGTCCCGATAATTTCACTGCATACCTCTGCTGGAAAATGTGTTCTGTATGTATATCGGTCGAGTACCAGCTTTAATTTAGGGCTGCGATGCGGCGCAGTTGCCAAATAATTTTCCCGACGATTTGAAACTGTCTCGACTGGTACTATCCTTTTAGTATGACTCCTGCAAACTGATGAGAAATATCCAATGACGACGGAAATTGTTAAAAAAACAAATAAAAATGAAAAGTTGAGACCTCCTGCCATCGCAATTATCGATGACGATCTAAACCTGACGCGTGCAATTGCGCGGGTTTTGCGTGCCAATTACAACTGTGTGGTCAACGGATTTTCGTCTGTGGAGGATTTTTTACATGCAGTGGATCAGAGACCCGGCTCCGAGTCTCCGGCTGATATTGCGGACCTTATTCTGCTTGATTTTCATCTTCCCGGAAAAAATGGCCCACTGCTGGTTTCGGAGCTTGAACGCCGCAATTCCAATCTGCTTAGCCGCAGTCGCATTATGGGAATAACGGCCGACAATCAGCCGGTTGTGTACGCGGGATTTCGGGATGTCGGTATCGAGGAAGTGTTGCTTAAGCCGCTTCGGCAGATTGACTTTGGTCGGATTGCGGACCGGGCATATCGCATCAGTCGCAATTTGGACAGCAAACCGCCCAGGTCCGTTTTCTTTAAAGGCACCATCTGACTGTTTTGCGCAGTTTCCCCAAAATGTTTATGTTTATATGAAATTAACAAATGCTTATCCTTTTTTACTTTGTCTTGTGTGTCGACATCAGTAAACTGCCTGCCATGAATTCAGCAACTCAAGTGACACACGCAGACCAGAGCCGCCGCTACGGAAATATCAGTGGAAAGCAGTCCCCTTTTAAGAAAATTACCGCAAAGGCCTGGGAATTATTAAAAGAGAAAGATTCACCGCACAAAATCGCCCTGGGATTGGCGCTGGGGATCTTTATTGGATTTTTACCAATCATGGGCATTCAGATGGCGGTGGTCACCCTGTTTGCGATACCGCTGCGAGGAAACCTCAAAGCGGCCATTGCCGGTGTCTGGATAAGCAACCCCGTAACCTTTATCCCCCTGTACTGGGTTAACTATTTGCTTGGGACCGTTTTTTATCGCGAGACGACCGTGAGCTGGCATGAGTTTGGAGGACAGATCACTCGGACCGTCAGTTGGGATTGGACTGCCGTAAAAGCCAGTCTTCAGAGTATTTTGTTTCTGGGTGCTGATGTTTTTGCGCCCCTTTGGCTTGGGTCTGCCATTTTGGCCGTTTTGTTTGGCGTTATTACCTATTTCGTTACGTTTCGCTGTGTGGTTTTCTATCGCAGCCGGGATGTCGCCGCTCTCAAATCCAATACGTAGGATATTGACCCAATAATTTTTTCATTTTGCGACCGCCGCACCCCTTCGGGCGGCGTTGCTCGTTGGCCAAATAGCTGGATCGATTCGGATTGTGTTTGATTGGGCTTGCAAGAATATCATGTGGTCGAATTGCCAGGATGGAGAGCGCTGGCAGGATTTATTAAATTACGACGGGGGCAAGTATCCTTATTTTTCCCACACAACACCGGTTTTATAGGGCGTTCCCTGGAGGCGCTTCGAAAAATTGCCGTTGAACTGGTTATTATGTTCGATCCAGCCTCTGAAGTGTTTGTAAACCGTCATGTCCGGCGTTCCGGGATCCTCCCAGAAAGATTTCATTGACCCCTGATGTGTCAGGCCCTGCATATTGTAGACAGAGTTCCCCAACACTTTGACTGCCGTCTGGTGATGAATTGAGGACAGTCCAACGGTGCTGTTCATCAGCACTGTGCCGCGGGCATGCTGCAGCAGCGTGGGCAAATGAAGGTCGTGGACATAGAGCACGCGATCCTGCATCTGATACTTGGTCGCCAGGTATCGAATCAGTTTTGTGTAGTCTTTGTAAGGTCTGTCAGCAGGATGGTGTTTAACCACCAGCATATTGCTTTTCGGGGCCTCTCTTGAGAATGAGTCAAAGACTTCTTCAATGCAATCCTCAATTTTTTCGTACTTGGCGTGTCTGAACTGATAATCGTTGTGCACTTGCAGTGGAAACAGAAAATAATTTTCGGACCACTTGGTGGTGAGTTCCTTCAAGTATTTTTTTTCAATTAGCGAAAAATAAATTTTGCGGAAAAAGCCTCTGACCCAGCACAATGCATGGTGAATCACGGATGACGTTCGGTGATGAACATAGTGCGGATAGCGCCAAAGCGTCAGGGCAATGGAAACGTAGTACAGGGTCGTATACATCGTGCCAATCCAGAAGCTGGAGCCTACCGGGCGAATATTCTTTTTCGGTTCCATCATGGCATCAAGATAGAACTGCGGATCTCTGGGCATAAGAGAGTGTCCGTTCACGCCATCTTTTTCGAGGGTAATGAAGTTGGGTCGCAGGTAGCCTTCTTCGAATGAGTAAAACTCGATACCCAGTTCCGATGCAACAGTTTTGGCGCGAATATGATACGGGCGGCAGTCTCCCAGCAGACAGATGGTGGTGATCTGATGTGTTTGAATCAGCTGTTTAAGGAAGGCTGGCCAATTGTAAAGCGTGTCTCGGTATTTCACTACGTTTTTGCCGCGAAAGAAAAACGTGTCGCCGCCACAGAAATTGACCTTCGTTACGGTTGCGCCCTGTTGCTCAAGGTCCTTCGCGAATCTTTTAAAAAATGGTCCGAGTGGCCCTTGCAGCAGCAGGACGTTTTTGTTTGCAAAACTATTTAGCATTAAATATTCCCTTGAACAGATTCCCCACGCGTTTTAGCTGACGGATGAATAGATTTCCCGTAGGTGGCTGGACCCTGTTTTTAATTTCTTTGGCGAGAGTCTGTACAACAAATTCCGGAGTCGTAAAACACCTGTTTCGCCAGTTAATGTACGAAGGATAAAGTATAAGCGTGGCATACACCAGGTCTGCCAGTGTGAGCTGACGGCCACGTCTCGGATGGGGATGCCTATCCTGGGTCAGCCCCCATCCCGCATAAAATGGCTGTCCGTAGGTTACAACCGCTTTGTGTTGCATCAACGCTTCAAAACCCACCAGCGAGGTCATGGTGTGAATCTCGTCGGCTTTTCGGATACAGGCGGCAATGGATTCATCTTCGATTATTACATCGCAGTTTTCGGGGATAGTGCCGTAAACCGGTTTGCCTTTCCGGTTGGCGGCTACCACATCCGGATGGGGTTTATATGCGACAAACGCGTCAGGGGAGGCTTTGCGGGCCTCTGCCACAAGCTGTTCGTTTGTGCGAATGTCCTGACATCCCGCCGCAATGGACGCATCGCTTTCCACCTGTCCAGGTACCAGAATAACCTTGCGGTCAGTTGGAAACTGCAGCGAATCCCGCACCGAAATGTTGTACTTGCTTAAGCCTTTTTCGATAATTGACACGCGCAGTGCTTCGGCGCGTGAACGCTCCTCATCGGTAAACGGGTGCGTGTTTAGATGGGTCTCAAGGTCGCTGGGTGTTGAAGGGTCGAAGTAAATGCCCTGCTTGTCAAGCACCAGTGACGCGGGGGCGGTAAAGTCCGACCCCAGTGACGCAGAGCGCAAAAAGCCATCTTCGATTCGCCATAAAGGTGTATTGGGCGTTTTCAGTTTTTCAATTTCCCGGGTTGCACGGGCACCCCAGCGCACAAGCGCGTCACCATCGGAAAAACCGGCCCGTCTGGCGGCTCGCGCACTTTTGCAAAATATGATTTTATTTGATGGTGACGACAAAAACTGTCGGATATGCCCCTGCTTCCATTTGGAAAAACCAAAGCAGTAGAGATTGCCGGTGCGGGATGCAAAATGGGTCCGCTGCAATGCCAGGTGGTCAATCACGTCTTCTATTTCACCTGGGACCTCATTATCCGGATGCAGGTAGCGCGGGTACAAAATATAGGCCGCCGCAAAAAGTTCGGCCAATGATCTTTTGCGGGTTCGTCTCGGAATCCGCACCCTGTCGTCGGTCAGACCCCAGTTCGAATAAAATGGCGCGCCGAAACAGGTTACCGGCCTATGCATCATAAGCGCTTCAAATCCCATTTGCGACGTCATGGTGTAGACTTTATCAACCTGTGACAGCAGTGCGACTGGATTGACGGGAGTGGCGATTACCAGGATGCGATGTTCGTTCGGGTCACCGGAAAAATCGGTTCTGAAATTGGCTTTTTTCTTTCCTGCTGCCACATCCGGGTGAATCTTGAGCAGAATTCGGGCATCGGGATTTTCTTCCAGCGCAGCGTCCAGCATGCCCTGAAATCCGGATTCGTGCATCATTCCCTTTACCAGCGACATGTCATTGGCGGTCTGGTCTATGACAAGCACCTGTTTGGTATGAGATGATGGGGGCAGAATGAACGGCGCCACGGGACTGCTGTTGTACTTCGAGAGCTGATGCCGTCTAATGGCGGCCATGCAGTGTTCCGCACGCGCCAGGAGAACGGGATCGTTCAGTTCCGCCGAGTCACCGTTCAGGATATTTTCCAGCCGCGATGGCGCGGTGGCGTCGTAATACACTCCAACTTCATCTGTAATGACAGAGAGGGGGGGGCTGCCATTGACCCCCAAATCAACTGAGCGCAAAAATCCGTCTTCCAGAGCCAGAAAAGGCAGCTGGTGCGCCGCTGCAAATGCTCTGGCTCTGGCGGTGTTGGGCTTTTGTCCCCAGCCCACAACCATTTTTATCTGCGGAATGTCTTCCGGGGAGGGAGAGTGAATCACGCGCTCAACGCCAAGCAGGGCCGCCAGGTTGGGAATCGCATATATGCCGCCTGAAAATGTGGCGGCGAATTTGGGGTCGCCTGAAGTTGTCATTGTTCGCTTAAAAACGCCTCTTCAACCCGCGCGAGATCCGCTGCGGTGTCCACGCCGTGGCCCGGCGCCTTATTAATGGTGGTCACGTGAATCTGAATCCCCATGCTCATGGCACGGAGCTGTTCGAGGGACTCCAGCAACTCCGGTGCACTGGGCGTCGCACGGGAGATATCAAGCAGTGCACCCGCGCGATATGCATAGAGCCCCAGGTGTCGCAGATAGGAATGTGTACTGCCAATTTCGGTGTTTTCAGAAAAATTGGTGCAAAACACATCCCGGTTCCATGGAATGGGCGCACGGCTAAAATACAGCGCCATGCGGCTCTCATTGCAGACCACTTTGACGACGTTCGGATTGAACAGGTCTTCGGCGGTGTGAATGGGCGTGGCCATGGTGGCAATGCCCGCATCTGGATTGGCATGCAGCGCACTGGCCACTTTCCGGATCAGTTCAGCGCCGATGCCCGGTTCATCTCCCTGCAAATTGACAATCACCGTATCATCCGACCATCCGCGTGTTTCAGCCACCTCGGCGATGCGATCCGTGCCCGAACGGTGCGCGGTCGAGGTGAGCATGGCGTTGCCGTCAAATCGTTCAATTTCCGCCACAATGCGCGGGTCGTCAGCGGCGACAATCACCTCTTCGGCGCCACTGGTCAGCGCGTTTTCGTAAACCCGGCGCACCATCGTCTTGCCCGCAATTTCCAAAAGCGGTTTGCCGGGGAGCCGACTTGAACCGTATCTGGCAGGAATCACCACTTTAAAAGGTTGCACCTATTGCTCCTTTGTTCGTAATGGATTTCGATTATGCATCTTCCAGCCCGGTGCATCCCACATGGGTGCGCAGGAATTCATTGTATGCATCCACAAGGTTGGTTCGAGCGGCAATCAGACCGTCCGCCACTTCCCGTACTGCCCCGTGACCGCCCGTTGCATCCACCACCCATTTTGATTCATTTTTCACCACAAAGTGGGCATCCCGTACCGCAATGGGAAGCATCACCTTGCGCATGACCGGTAAATCCAGAATGTCGTCTCCCACATATGCGATATGGTCTGGCGATATGTTCGCGTCCTGTAAAAGTGCGTTATACGCGTTAATTTTATTGTCGTATCCAGTGTAGTACCGCTTTATCCGCAAATCGGTCATCCGCCTGGCCAGAATAGGGCTTTTTCGGGCGGTGATGACCGCCACCTCAATACCCACGCTTTGCATCAACCGAATGCCGAGGCCATCTTTGGCGTTAAATTGCTTTACCACTTCACCTTGTTCCCCGTACACAAGGGTTCCATCAGTCAGGACACCATCCACGTCCAGAATAACCAGCGAGATATGGGCGGCGAGGTCCCTGAGCGCGCTGGGCAAAGAGCTGGGCTGAGCCCCTGGGTGCAGTAAATTATCCATTTACAGTGTATCTTCCACAAAAGGCGCCGATTTGACGGTCGAATCAATGGCGATTAAGACTTTCAGCAGTTCTTCAACACGGTCGAGCGGCCAGGAGTTGGGGCCGTCACACAGTGCTTCATCCGGATTGGGATGAATTTCCATGAACAGACCTGATACCCCGGCCCCCACTGCAGCCCTGGCAATCACTGGCACCATTTGTCGCTTTCCACCGGAACACGCGCCCAGACCGCCAGGTTCCTGGACGGAATGAGTGGCATCAAACACAACGGGACAACCGGTTTGCCGCATGACCGCCAGACCGCGCATATCGGATATTAGAGTGTTGTATCCAAATGATGTGCCCCGGTCACACAGCAGCAGCTGGTCATTGCCAAAATGGCGATATTTATCGACCACGTTCTGCATATCCCATGGGGCCTGAAACTGGCCTTTCTTTATATTGACCGGACGACCGGCCCTGGCGACCCGCTCAATGAATCCGGTTTGTCTGGCCAGAAATGCCGGTGTTTGAATGACGTCGATCACTTGCGCCACCTCGTCAATGGGAGTGTCTTCGTGCACATCCGTCAATATGGGCAGATTCAGTTCCGTTTTTACTTTTTCAAGGATTTTCAGCCCTTCATGGAGCCCTGGACCACGGAATGCGGTGGCGCTGGTTCGGTTGGCTTTGTCAAAGCTGGCCTTGAAGATGTATGGCATCTTCAGCCTGTCGGTGATGGTTCGAAGCGCTTCCGCTGTGTGTCGCACCAGCGCTTCGCTTTCGATAACGCAGGGACCGCCAATCAGAAAGAGGGGAGACGTACCGGTAAATGTATAGTTGCGTACAGTGACCATTTGAGTGTGGAAATCCTTGTAACCCATTGGAATAATTCCATCAGTCGGGCGATTGTTCCCGCCGGCAGTGACCGGTATACCCGAAAATTGACCATCACTCAATCGTTCGTTTTCTACATTTGATGAAAATAGACGAATTTGTCGAAATGATACCAAACCGTACCCTGTGCATCCGGATTCGCTGTTGTGTGGGGAAAAGGAGACAGGGTGAATATCAGATTAATAAGTTTCTGCTAAAAAAATGCGGCATGAATCACATTGAGCGCAGCCGAGGCATCCTGCTGTCGAATAACCATGGATATATTCAGTTCGCTGGACCCCTGGGCGATGGCCACCACGTTGATGCCGTTAGCGCCCAGTGCACCGAATACCTTGCCGGCGATGCCGGGCTGGTGACGCATGTTTTCGCCAACCACCGCCAACACGCACATCTCCTGTTCCGCCACAGGCGACTCCATCATGTGCGCCTCAATCTCCGTTTCGAACGCCTGCCTGATGGCAGTGATGGCTTTGGCGTCGTCGCTGGACTGGACAGCAAAGCAGATGGAATGTTCTGATGAGCCCTGACTAATCATAATCAGGTTCACTTCGGCCTGGGCCAGCGCTGTGAACAGTCGGCCAGCCACCCCGTGCACCCCGACCATACCGCTGCCCTGTACACTGATGAACGATACATTATCCACAGTGGAAATACCGGTGATGACCCGATTGTGTTCGCCGGCCTGCACGATTAATGTGCCAGCAAAGGATGGGTTGAACGTATTGCAGACCTTTAGCGGGATGCCTTTTTCCATTACGGGTTGAATGGTGGGAGAATGCAATACATGGGCCCCGAAATGAGACATCTCCATCGCTTCGATGTAGCTCATTTTGGTAATCGGACTGGCCGACGTTACGTGTTTGGGATTGGCGGTCATTACCCCGTCCACATCTGTCCAGATTTCGACCATGTCGGCTCCACGCGCCGCACCAATAATGGCGGCGGAGTAGTCGGATCCATTGCGCCCCAGTGTGGTCACCCGGCCACTGACGGATCGGGCGACAAAACCGGGCAACACCCGAATGGCGGAAATACCCGGGTCAAGCGCCTGCAGCGCCGCCGCAGTATGCTCAAAATCAACACGGGCTCTGCCGTAATGTTCGTCGGTAAAAATCAGTTCTCGGCTGTCCGTGAATACGGCGTCCACGCCCTGCTGTCTGCATGCGGCGGCAATCATATGGGCGTTGCAGACTTCTCCAAAAGACATCACCCGATCGAGCACTTTTTGGGATAATTCCCCAAGGGCGTAAATGCCGTCGCAGATGCCGTGCAACTCCAGACACAGTTCCTGGATGATGTCAGCGGTATCCCTGTCGCCATGGGCAATTGCGTTCAACGTGGTGGCATGCCGCTTTCGAACGGCAGTCAATCTGTCCCTGTATCCAATATCCTGATGTGCAGCGGTGTTGGCGATGTCAATCAGTTCGTCGGTGATTCCCCCCATTGCAGATACAACGACGCAAAGCTCGGGTCCCTCATTTGCTTTTTGCTGAATGATCCGGATGGCTCGGTCTATGGTTTCAGCGTCTTTCAGAGAAGACCCACCGAATTTAATGACTTTCATGACAACTCTCCAATTGCATTTCCGCCAAACGCTGGCGCGCGATGTCTGCCCAGTCCCCGCGAGGCGCCATGGTCAGGTAATTCTGCCACAAACGACAGGCGTCCTGTTCTTTTCCAAGGCGATATTCGGTCATTGCCAGATTGAAGTATGCATCGGCAAAAGTATCGTCCAGTTCCACTGCCCGCGCGAAATGGCTCTCCGCTGCGTGGAGCGCGCCGGCCTCGTAGTCGAGAAACCCAAGATTATAGTGCGCTTCCGGCTGAGCATCATCCACCTCGAGCGCCTTTTCGTATAACGCCCGCGAGTCTTCCATTGCCCCTCTGCGGTATCTCAGATTTCCAAGGTTTGTATATGCGGTGGCGAGGCTTGGATCGAGGAGCAGGGCCTGGTGATATGCATGCTCCGCGTCGTCGAGGGTCTCATCGCATTCGTCGAGGTCACATCCCGCCAGGTACCATTCGTATGCGGTTCTGGAATTCCTTTTCAGCGCATAGTCCGGCAAATGAGACACCAGATCTTCTTCAAGATTTTTTACTGTAAAGTCGATGAGCATCTGTCCCGACGCGGCTTCAAATTCCCGCCCCTCTTCGGTGACCGTGACCTGATTGGAATCACCCGATATTCGCAGACGGCTGAGCGGGTGAGTTGTTTGGGGCAGCAGGCGGCGCAGCTGGGCAATCATGGCGCGTGTTTTTTGAAGGGTCACACCGTTGTCGAGCAGCGCTATGGCCGAACGGATGCTGATCAGGTCCTGAAAGGTATAGCACCGGCGCTGACCGCGATATCCCCCTGGTGAAATGAATTCTGTTTTGTCCCAGTATTTGAGACGCCCATCCGAAACGTCGAACAAACGACACACATCGCGTCGGGTAAAAGTGGCCTCAAGCGCCGCACCAGGGGCGCTTTCGTATTCTCGCTCATAAATATCGTCACGAACCGCTTCGCGCAACGGACGCCTGGATTCGCCGGTCGTATCCCCGGTTGAATTCCAGTCATTATCCAATGAAGACATGTCGGTCGCTTCGTCGTTCTCTTCGAGGAACAACTCACCTTCCTTGCCCTTCACCAGTCCGTCAAATTTAACAAATACGACGCGCTTTTTATCCGTTGAACTCATTGGCTGTCTCCATGACCGAAATCGTCAGCAGTTCTGGCAATTACATCTCCAAGTACATCTATATCCACCAAAAGCGCATCATGTTCAATCTTGAACTCGAGTTCAGTTCTTACTTCGCCAAGCAATCCATCTCCGCATCGGGATTGGGCTTCCCTGCGTGCGAGCCGTAAGAGCGCGAGCCTGAAAAAGATGGATGTTTTCAAGTGGTTAAGCAGTGACTGTCGGTCGGTCTCCCGCCTGAATTGAGTCTGAAACGCGTTCAAATCAATCGTTAACATTGTACTGCCGGAAAAAACACTTTTGTTTCCAACCTGATGTTGAACCAGCCCTTCCGTTAAAATGCCGGCCTTCTGTAAAAGCACTTCCGCGGCCACCGGCGTAAAGGACAGCCCCTTTTTTTCCCGAAATATTTTAGGCGTACCCGCCTTTAAAACTGTTTTTATCATAATGTAGGATATTGTAGTATCATGTGTGTGCGTTGCGCAAATAAATAGTTCATTTGTTTTGTATGACGGTTCGGTTTTTTTTGGCGAAAGCACGAAAATCCAAAAAAACAACCTATGAACCGCAGGAGATTGTGATCCTTTATGGTTTTGCCTTGTCTTTTTTTGCGCTATGAACGCTCTGTAAACGATAAGCAAAAAATGGAGAGTGCACATGTCAAAATTATGTCCCTGCTGTTCTGAAAAAGATTACGATGAATGCTGCGGTCCGTATATCGCCGGTAAGGCCGATCCCCCCACCGCGCTGGCGTTAATGCGCTCCCGATATACGGCGTTCACCCAGGCGGACATCGACTACATTGAAAAAACCCGGCATCCTCAGAGTGAGCACGAATTTGACAAGGCGTCCACGGCCGATTGGGCGAAAGGTTCAAAATGGCTTGGGTTTGAGCTCATTGGCACCGAAGCCGGTGACGCAGATGACGAAGGGGGCAGTGTCGAGTTTATCGCCCGGTATACAGTGGATGGCAAAAAGCAGGACCATCATGAGATGGCGCTGTTCCAGAAGTATGAAGGCAAGTGGTATTTTATGGATGGGGATTTCGTTAAAGGCGAAACCTATCGACGCGATACCCCAAAAACAGGCAGGAATGAGCCGTGTCCCTGCGGCAGCGGCAAAAAATTTAAAAAATGCTGCGGTAAATAGTGGCCCCCCTTCGTTTTCCCCCAATATTTATATTCCTGTTTAACTTTTAGGTTTGAAAGTTTTTATTTCGGCGACCGGACGCTGTCCGAAGGCGGCGTTTGGTATTGGGAATGATTGTCTCTAACAATTGAGAAACGTTGAATCATGATACAGCTGGCAGACGCGGCTTTGAATGCATTAAGATGGACGTTGGAACTGAGCGCCGACCATAATCGGGTAAACGAAAGTCTGGCGGCCCGCATTGGCGCGATCTCAGGACTGAAAACCTTTCCAGTGGTGGCGCAGAAAGTGATTTCGCTGCTGCATAAATCCGACTTTACCATTGATGAAATCACCGACACCATTCGCCAGGATCCATCTTTGGCGGCCGGTGTGCTTCGTCTGGCGAATTCGCCATTTTATATGGCCACCCATCCCATCACGTCGCTGGATTTGGCGTTTATCAGGCTGGGTAGAAATACGGTTCGCGAAGTTATATTCGCAGTCGCCACAATGCAGTTGTTTCCGGACACCCACGGACTGGGTCGACTCATTCGCGATCATTGCGCATGTGTCGCGGCGATTGCGCACGTGCTCGCCAGTCGGTTGCGGATAGGGACGCCGGAGGTCATGTTTCTGGCGGGCCTTATGCATGATATAGGAATCATGCTACTGATTGATTCCGGTGAGGTGCTCTACAGTTTTTCAAAAGATGATGCGTTGGTCAACCCGGCTTGTTTCAGAGACACGGAACTGGAACAGGTGGGGTTCGACCACTCCATTTTGGGCGCTCAGGTACTCTCTCGCTGGAAAGTTGGCGCCCCGGTGCCTCAACTGGTTGCGTATCATCATCTGCCGGCATTGGCCGAGCAAACGCCGGAAATCTCGTCGATGGTGTCACTGCTTCGGCTGGCCGATACGATTGAGGTGCACCTTGGCACTGCTGGTACGGATGGCGCTGATTTTGTGGCCTCTCAAAGCTGTCAACGCGAATGCCGCCTTCTGGGAATGGATATTGGTCAGCTGCTGAAACTTTGGCCGGAACTCGAAGCGGTGCGAAAGCAGTCGATACAGCTTTTCTCGTAATCTGGTTTCAAATCCGAGAAGTTGTCTGTTGGGATCTGCAATTACGTCAGGTACCACGCTCGCGGTACAGGGGCGGGCGTGCTAAACAGCTGAGGGTTCCGTTTCAGCAGGCGAAGCGTGAGGTCAACCATGGGGCGTACATCACACAGCAGGCAGTCGGCGTCTCCAATGCAACCTGGCATACATATACCGGTGCATATACATGGCTCAACGAGTTTTTGATAATTGTGCCAGAAGTCTCCGGAAGTCAAAATGTCGTGACCATGCATGGCACAGTCGTGCAGACGGCCGCCTGGCATGCGCACTTTCATGGGGTGGGGCAGGGGCGTAAGGCGCTTTGGAATATTTGCCCACTCTTCAACACCGTGAATCAGGGTATTGGCGCTAAATGTACACCCCATAAATAAAATGCGGGCGTCGAGAGTGTATAGCCTGCCGTACGCACCGTCGCGCGGACAGGGCGTTATTCTGTTTTCTTCGCCGTCAATAAATGCGGTGGCGTGATCGCCCAGCGCCGCAACTGAATGAGTGGGATGCAGCGACCGCACAACATTGGCCCGCTTTTGAAATTTTTGAGATAATATGCCGACGCATGATGGTTCAACATCGGGGTCGAATATCGCGTCGTCCCTGAACATGGTGGCAGAGGTATGGGTGGGGAAAATGAGCAACCCGCCACGCATCACAGAAATAAATGCATCCAGAACCCCATCCGCGCCATTTTGAACCGCGCCAACCGCTTTCATGGATGAATGCACCATCAGCGGGCGGCTGGCGTCAATTCCCAAACACCGTATCTCTTTTGTCAGCGCTTCGGTGGTGTGCATGACTGGATTGATCCTTTGGCTGCTTTGGGGTCAGCTTAACCTGTTGCGTTGTTTCGGGGAATCAAGAACGATAACCGATGGCAGATGTGGACGAGGGTTCATTCACGCGGGTAATGCAGTTTCTCAAGGTCGTCGTACTGTCCGCAGATTTTTAATATGCTGTGAACGATACCGAGTTCCTCTGCAGAGAATCGGTTTGCTTTGGCCATGGTGCTCAGTTCACGATATACGTGGTACAGCTCATCATGGAGTACAGGGGCGATGAATTCATTCTGCAGGGTGTATGCCCATTTGTTCATTAGACCATTGTTCAGTATGGCCTTTCTGGCCGAGCGCATTTCAACCAGACACTTGAGCAGCACGGCAACGTCTTCCTTGTGTTGTTTGAGCATATCCGGCTTTTTCATGACTCGAAATCTGTTGATATTCAGTGACTCCATTTTAATATGCCATTTTGTTGTGGACGCAAGTGCGGATAATTCAGGGCGGGCCTGGCAGGGACGATTAATAAAATGACTCGCGTTTTATCCTTGCCGTGTTGCATTATCTCTGTAGCATACGCACAATGCATCGAGGAGGACGAACGATTATGAACCACGGATTTGTGCATACTCTCATTTTGCCGCTGCTGATGGTGGCTGCGATAACGGCCGCCAGTTCGGTTGGCGCAGCCAATGAAAAAGAACCGGATAACCCACTTGCGATACCGTTCGAGAAATATGTTTTGGCAAACGGTCTCGAAGTGATCTTGCATGAAGACAGCAATTTGCCGCTGGTGGCTGTAAATGTCTGGTACCACGTGGGGGCTGTAAATGAAGTTAAGGGAAAATCGGGATTTGCTCATCTTTTTGAACACATCATGTTTCAGGGGTCAGGGCATGTTCCCGACGATGGCCACATTGGGCTGCTGGAGCAGATTGGGGCCAGTGATTTGAATGGCAGTACGGGGTTCGATCGCACCAACTATTTTCAGACCGTTCCCGCCAATCATTTGGAAACGGCGCTGTGGCTGGAGAGTGATCGTATGGGATATTTGCTGGATACCCTGACTCAGGAAAAGCTGGACAGACAGAGGGAGGTGGTAATGAATGAAAGACGTCAGACCACTGAGAATCAACCGTATGGGTTGGCTGAAGAATCCCTCTGGCAGCGAATTTTTCCAAAGGAACATCCGTATTTTGGGATGATAATCGGATCGATGGATGATCTGACCGCGGCAAGTCTGGACGATGTGCGACACTTTTTTTCGACGTGGTATTCTCCTGCCAACGCGACGTTGACGATTGCCGGAGACATCGAGGTGGCGAAGACAAAGGCACTTATTGAAAAATATTTTGGTCAACTCACGGGGCAGACGCCGCCGTCCACAGCAAAACTGCCTCGCGTTGAAATTCCTGAGTCATTCACCATGCGTTACGACGAGCCCATTGCGCCACTGGCAAAAGTTCAAGTCTCATGGATAACGCCCCGACTGTTTGCGCCCGGCGATGCCGAAGCGGATATTCTGGCGAATATTTTAACCACGGGGAAATCGTCGCTGTTGCACAGAAAACTGGTGCGGGAACTGGAGTTGGTTCAGCAGGTATCCGCGTATCAGATGTCTATGGCGCAATTGTCCATTTTTACAATTGAAGCAGTGATACGTGAGGGGGAATCTCCGGAGCGGGTGCTGTCCGAAATCGATAATGTACTGGCATCCATCCGAACCCATGGAGTGGATGCCACGCTGGTATCAAGAGCAGTGAATCGATTTGAAACAGGTTTTTTTAGGGATTTGGAACAGGTTGGGCACGTGGCAGACCAGCTTCAGAGCTACAACCATTTTGCGGGAACCCCCGATTATATTCGACAGGACCTGGAACGATATACCTCGGTAACAGCACAGGATGTGGCAACGTTTGCCACCACGTATTTGAACAACGAGCATCGCGCGGTTCTCATCGCTGTGCCAAAGGGGGCTGTCACGCCGGCGGAAGGGGGAGACCAATGAAATATCTGGTTTTATTCTGTGCCACAATTTTTTTAGCATGTGCTTGTTCCGCAGCAAATCCCGTGCCGTCGCAGGAGGGTGCGATGTCTTCAACGCCGGTTAATGACGATAACAAACCGGCCCCAACAAAAGACGAGGCTGCCTGGCGGCAGAATCCGCCACAGGTAGGGCCATCGCCCAAGGTCGTCATTCCGTTGTTTGAACAGTCGCGGTTGCCCAGTGGATTAACCGTGATGGTTGTTCGCCGTCCCGCTCTGCCGCTGGTATCGATGACTCTGGCCCTTAAAACCGGGAGCGCAGCGGAATCTGCGGCCAGTGAATACGGACTGGCTGACCTTACCTTTGAAATGATGATGGAAGGAGCGGGAAACAGGGATGGCGTTGCGCTGGCTGAAGAATTCGCGGATTTGGGGACACAGATGGTGGTGCGCACATCCGAGGATGGTGCTGCATTTAAAGCAGTGCTGCTAAAAAAGTATCTGGGTGCGGGGATGGACCTGTTGTCTGAGATATTAACGCGACCAACCTTTAAAAAAAGCGATTTTGTGCGCAAGCAAAAAGAACGGATTGCGGATTTGCAGAGTCTGATGGGTAATCCAAATTATCTCAGCAATATAGCCACCGCGACGCTGGTGTATGGTGATACCCATCCGTATGGCCACCCTGTAATGGGGACATTGAAAACCGTCGAAGCGTTTGGCCTTAAGCAGCTAAAAGCATTCTACCGACAGCATGCGGTGCCTCAAAATGCGGCGTTAATTCTGACAGGAGACGTCTCTCTTGATGAAGCTGTTGCCCTTGCAACTGAAAAACTGGGTTCATGGAAGGGCGGTAAAAACACGCCTGTCAAATCAGCTGATGTCAAGATCGCGGCCGGAATGGGGCCTTTCTCCATTGCGATAGTGCCCAAACCGGGGATGAATCAGACAATTGTTTCTGCCGGCGTCAAGGCGTTGCCGGCAGGGCATCCCGATGAATGGGCGCTTCGGGTGGCAGTGGATGCGTTTGGCGGAATGTTTGGTAGCCGACTGAATATGAATCTGCGGGAGGACAAAGGGTACACGTATGGCGCAAGGGGCCATGTGGATGCCATGTTTCTGGATGGGGCAGTGATGCTGTCCACATCTGTACAGGCCGATGTGACCGGTGCAGCGCTTGGCGAAATCCTCAATGAACTGGATAACCTGAAAAATCGCCCCGTGACCGCGCAGGAGTTTCAGGACGCCACTGACAACGTGCTTCAGTCCGTTTCGGGATGGTTCGATGGGGTTGCCGGCCTCGGAAATGCAGCGCAGTCCATTTTTGAGCGTCGGTTGCCGCTCACCCGATATTCAGACATGGTTGCGGCGTATCGGCAGCTCACCATTGAGGATGTGCGTCATGCGGTTGACCTGTATATGCGGCGCGAAAATTTTCAGGTCATTCTTGTTGGGGACCCGGCAGTTATCACACAGCAGCTCTCTTCGCTTTCGTTGGGAGCGCCCCAAATGATAAATTTGCAGGACAACTGATTCCGATACTTTTTTTTGCCGGTCTCACTTTTAAGACAATTTCAATGTTGGTTTAAAATTCAACAGTCTTGCCTGTTTAAAGCATTTTTTGACACCCACTATATGTATTCGTCGTTACTAAAGCGGTTGAAGAGTAGGTGTACACCTGCAATTACAACTCACGAAATGGAGGCCTTTGTTATGAACCATTCATTCATGTTGATACTATCCCTGTTATGCTGTGCATTGTTAGGCGCAGTAGGGTGCGGGGTGGACGCTGAGAGTAATACAGATAGCGGAACGAGTGATGCTGACAGCGACACTGACACTGACACGGACAGTGATACCGATTCGGACAGCGATAGCGATTCGGACAGTGACAGCGACACCGATTCGGATAGCGACAGCGACACTGACACAGATAGTGATACTGATTCGGACAGCGATAGCGATTCAGACAGTGACAGCGACACCGATTCGGATAGCGACACCGATTCTGACACAGATACAGATACAGATACTGACAGCGATACTGATAGCGATGGCGATACCGACTGTCCAGGGGTCTGTGTTGGCCAGGGCGAATGCCGAAACATGAACGGCACGTATCTACCGGATTACACCTGTCCAACCGAGACGCCCATTTGCTGCGACGTTGCCGATACGGACGCGGACACCGATACGGATACCGACACGGACACGGACAGTGATACTGACACCGATTCGGATACCGATACCGATACCGATTCTGATACGGACTCAGATACCGATACCGATTCAGATGGCGATCAGAACCTGTCCGCCGGCTGCGGTAAAACACCGTCAATCACTACCGGTACGGAGAGAAAAATAACAGTGAATGGATCAGAACGTTCCTATAATATCCGTATCCCGGATAATTACGACAACACCAAACCATACCGTCTCATGATGGCCTATCACTGCCTGAACGGCACTGCAGATGGCGTTACCCAGGAAAATTACTACGGCCTGTGGGACCTCTCAGAGAACAGCACCATTTTTGTGGCGCCCAAAGGACTGCCCACCATGGGGCAGGGACTTGGCTGGGCCAACTCCGGAGGCGCCGATGTTGAGTTCTCACGGCAGCTCATCAGTCTAATCGAAGATGAGTTCTGTATCGACAAATCCCGCGTCTTTGCAGAAGGCTTCAGCATGGGCGGCTCCATGTCCTACGCCATGGCCTGCGCCATGGGAGATGTTATTAGGGCAGTTGCGGTTCACTCAGGTGGTTCCATGAGTGGTTGCGAACCGCACGATAAACCGGTTGCCTATTTTATGACCCATGGTACCAGCGACAGCGTGTGCACATATCCCAACTACGGTGTGCCCCAGATTGAGGATTTCGCCAATCTTAATGGTTGCACTCCCACGCAGCTGCCTCAACCCAACGGCAACCAGTATGCATGTGCGGACTATCAGGGGTGTTCGGAAGGCTACCCCGCCCGTGCCTGCATTTTCAACGGAGATCATCAATGGAATCCAGGAGGCGCAGGCACCTGGGTACCTGGCGAAACCTGGGATTTCATTTCTCAGTTCTAATGCTTCCTTTTTTCATGTCCTGCCACGTTGATTTTTCATCGCACTTTATTTATTTTGCTGTACCAGCGACATCAGGTGCGCGTTGATGGTTTGCATGAGGCGCGCATTGTTTTGAGCGGTGGCGACCCGGATCGCCTGCTGATCAGTGGTAATGGCATCCTGAATGTTGCCTGTATCGGCCAGTACTCGGGCCAGCAGATGGAGTGTGAGTGCATCCTGGCCGCCGGACAGACGGACTGCGGTCGTTAGCGCTGTGATGGCTTCGGTATGAAATCCCTCCGTGGCCTGCGCATGACCCAGGTTGCGATATGCCACTGGAGAGTCAGGTGTCAGTTCAATCACCTTTTTAAGATA
>JAFGWT010000011.1 GCA_016937015.1 Deltaproteobacteria bacterium
AATACCTCAGTCTGAACCGCCGTGTACGGAACCGTACGCACGGTGGTGTGGGAGCTCGGGCGGGCAACCGCCCCGGCTACCCGATGTAAATGCAAAGTCTGGATTCCCAATCAAGTTGGGAATGACGGCACTGATAAACCTGCTATGCATTTTCGCGACAGCCTCGAAAACGGTAATCCAGATCGCACAAGACTGGATCTCCGCCTGCGCGGAGATGACGAACGGTACCTCGTTGATTCTATGTCAATGCGTTGCTGGTTAAAACTGCAAAATCAAACCCGCTAAAATATCTAACCTGCAAAAAAATGTAGCCATTTCAGTATCAATGTCCATCGATTGGAACGACAGGCAAAAATAAGATCTCTCTGATGCCATGTATACCAACAAAACCGACAGCACATGCAATTGCAAACGCGCGTCACTGTTTTGTATGGGTTGTGTTTTTTAATTGGTAAAAAACGTAACCAGAATTTTAAAAAGACACTTCGACTGACAAATCCGCTGTGCGTGTACGACAACGCGTTTTACGGCACCACTCAAATCAGCGACAAGGCGCGACGTCGGTTTTGCAAAAAGTGCTTTCACACCGCAGACGCTTCGAAAACGCCATAGTCCAGTTGCCGCAAAAAAGCAAGGCAACGCTATTTTTCCTGTCTCGCTTTTCCTTTTCGAGCGCCATTGGTATATCGTCCTAAAGCGTTGGCTTTCATAGGAGTTATTATGGGCGAAACACAAAGCAACAAATGGCAGAGCCGATTCGGACAAAGATATGCAAACGGCAGCGGAATTGAAGAATTGATGGACGATTTGGGGCGAGCCATGGCAACGGGTGACAAATTAATGCTCGGCGGCGGCAATCCGGCCTCCATTCCGCAGGTGAATGAACTGTGGAAACAGCGTCTTATGACTTTGGCACAGGACGCCGATGGGTTGATGCGTGCCCTCGTTTTTTACGACACGCCCCAGGGGCATGGCCGCTTTATGGAAGCCCTGGCCGAATTTCTCAATCGGGAGTTTTCTTTCAACATCGGACCGCAAAACATTGCGGTCACCAATGGCAGTCAGAACGCACTTTTTTATTTGTTTAATCTGTTGGGGGGCACGTCCACCGAAGGCGTGCATCGTCGGATTCTCTTTCCGCTGGTACCCGAGTACATCGGCTACGCAGACCAGCATCTGGAGCCGAACACCTTTTTGTCAAAACGGCCCCTCATCCAGGAAATCGACGACCACCGTTTCAAGTACCACATCGATTTCGACGCCCTCGATGCCATTACGGATACCCTGGGCGCGGTATGTGTATCTCGCCCGACCAACCCCACCGGGAACGTCCTCACCGACGAAGAGATCAGTCGCTTACGACGATACTGCCGCGCCCGTGAGGTGCCCTTGATCATTGACAACGCATACGGTGCGCCATTCCCTCATATCCTGTTCAGGGATATTTCTCCCGTGTGGGACGAAAACATCATATTGTCCATGAGTCTATCCAAGCTCGGGCTTCCCTCCACACGCACGGGAATTATTGTTGCCAAACAATCCATTATTGAGCAGGTGACATCAGTTAACGCCATTCTCAGCCTGTCCACCGGAAGCATTGGGCAAATCATTGCCTATCCCATGCTGCAGGATTCGTCTTTGCTTCACGTCAGCAAAGAAATTGTAAGGCCATACTATTTTCAAAAATCAATTCAGGCCCAACAGTGGCTTGACCAAAGCCTCGCGGGATTGCCTTACCGTCTGCACGTCAGCGAAGGTGCGCTGTTTCTTTGGGCCTGGTTCAGGGACCTGAAAATCCCAACCGATGAACTGTACGAGCGGCTAAAACAAAAAGGCGTATTGGTGATTCCCGGCAAATACTTCTTCTACGGCCAGGAATCTCCCTGGGAACATCAGAACGAATGCATCCGCATCACCTACTCCCAGGACAACAAAACCGTGGAACAGGGCATTCAAATCATCGGCGAAGTTGTCCGGTCTTTGTATTAGACCGATTCGGATTGTGCCTTATTGTGTGTACAGTCAGAACATGAAGGGAATCGGTAGGACGACGAGTGCTGACAGGAACAACTAAAGTCCGAAGGGGTCAAGACCGATTCGGATTGTGCCTTATTGTGTGTACAGTCAGAACATGAAGGGAATCGGTAGGACGACGTCGCGCCATGGGCCACATTGGAACAGTTATTCGAGATCAGGGATGTAGGTGCTGATACATTCAATGCTGGTGGTAATATGAAAGTTGGACTGATTGGTATGGCGTTCCGCATGGAATATGTCCATGGTGTATTCGGTGCCGTCCGTGAGTCCCAGCGTATCGAGATTGACGCTGCCGCTGGTTTCGGGGTGGAGTCCGCCCAGGTCCATGGCCAGTTTGCCATCGATGAACATCCACAGGTCGTCGTCGCCGGTGAATGAGAATGTCTGACCGGCATGATAAATGAACTTTAGATGCACCTCAGTGGTGAAATGAAAGTTATGGGAATTTCCTTCGTTGCCAAAGCTGGTGGATTCGCCGTCCAGGGGAAAGAAGGCGTTGCTTCTGAAATCATACATGCCGTTGCCTGTGCTGGTCAGTGGAATGCGCACCAAAAATTCCGCGTTCACGTCGGCGACATTGCGGTACCATTGGTTAAATGAATCAGCGGAGGTGATTTGTCTGCCATACGGGCCATCTGCACCGGTACTGGCAAAGATCGGCTTTGCGTTTGCATCGAGTGTACTGGCGACAAGACCCACGGTTTCAGCGCTGCCGCTGTACGCTTCAAAATCAGGATGGGATGACTTGAAATCCCGAATAGTGGCGATGATATCGCTGCTGCAATTGCCGTCATCGGAGTCAGTGGAGGTATCCACCGGGACGGTGGTGTCCCCGGGCCGCGCAATGACGGTGGTCTCGTCGGTCCGGTTGCCGGTATTATTCTGGTTGTTCTGATTGTTGGCATCGGTGTCGTTATTGTATGGCGTGTTATCCGTATTCTGGTTGTTGTCGCCATCTGCACCATCGTCGGACATGTCCACATCATCGGAACAGCCAATGACAAGGAGCAGTGCGGCGAAACAGAGCAGTTGAAACGAAAGGTTTGTGATAATTCTCATATTTGATTCTCCATTTTTTAAATGGTTTCCCCTTATTGGGACATTTTTAAAACCATGATACTGTGATATTTAATTGTAAATGAAAAAATCGACGAGTTGAAGAACAATCTTTGATTGGGTGTTATCCGTTTTATGTGACCGCTTTAAAAACCTGATAAACTGTAAACCGGACCACGGAGGTATTTATGACGGCGTTTATCAAATACGGTGCGATGGTGTTATTTATTTTAACGGGTGTGGTGTTCGGCCAGGTGGCAGTGGCCGCCACCTACACAATGACCCCGGCTGATGACTGGACAGTACTGGAGAACGCACAGGCGGGCGATGTGGTGGAAATTGCGCCAGGAACCTACGATTTTCGCGTGCACCTCGACAACGTGGGAACAGCGGACAATCCGATAATCATTCGTGCTCAGGATCCGGCCAATCGGCCGGTCTGGGATTTGGTGGGGGATGAATCCCATCTGGTAAGTGATGCGCCGGGCAGCTACACCGCTGGAGACCGCGGTCGCGGGTGCTGGCAGGTGGGTCAGGATGGCGGCCATTATGAAATTTCAGGCATTGTGTTTCGCAATTGCCGCGACTCGGCGTCGGCGGGGTTTCGTGCGGTGAACTCGGGACCTGTGAAACTGACGGATTGTCTGTTCGAAAACAACACCAATGGTCTGACGGGTGCTTCGGAAGATTTTGTTGTTGAGCATTGTGAGTTTCGCAATAACGGCAAAACGTTTGAGGGCGGCAATATGACACACAACATATATGTGTTTGGCGGTCGGTTTACCATGCGGTACTGCTACAACCACGATTCCCACGAAGGCCAGCTGTTTCATATTCGCGCGGCCCATTCAGTGATTGAATACAATTGGTTGGCCCGGCCGTCGAGTTATGTGGGCGACATCATGAGCTGTGAATATTTATGTGACGGTGCCGCACAGCACATGACGCTGACAGGCAATGTGATTGTTCAGGGAACCCCGGAAAACGAGAGCCAGCTGATTGCGCTGTACGCCGATGAGGATACGGGCGTTGCGGAAATGAATATAAAGCTGTATTACAACACCATCATCGGCACCCCCCGCAGTTCTGGTCAGACGCACAATCTGCTGAATCTGAGAAACGATTCCATCGATACCCATGCCACGCTGGAAAATAACATCATTTACAATGTGGGTTCGATTGCGGAGCTGGCCAACGTGAACATGACCAACTGGTCCGTTGTCGGGCAAAATAACTGGGTCACTGCCGGGACTGATGTGACGTACATTTCAAACAGCATTGAAGGATCTGTCTCTCCTTTTACCGATGTGGCCAATCTTGATTTCACCCTCAGCGAAAACAGTACCGCAGTGGGGGCCGCCGAATCTGCACCGGCAGAAATGCCGGTTCGCGAGTATTTTCTCAACGAGGAGACCATCTGTGCGTATCGGGAAAGACAGACAGCTGATGATTTGGGCGCGTTTGAATTCGGCACTGCCGGAAACGGCATAGATGCCTATGGCGCCACCCCGATAACCCCACCCGATGTGGATACGGGCAATATCGATACGGATTTCACGGACACATCTGACAGTGACGCAATCGATGATACCGAAAGTGAGACAGAATATGGAGACACCAGTATCGAGGATACCTCTGTAACTGCTGACACAGAGGCCTCAGCAGGTGACACAGGCAGCGGTGACGATGACGATGACGATAGCAATGGCGGGGACGGTGAAGCGACAGTCGGCAGCGACAGTGCAGGATGCGGGTGCATCATTTCAGGCACTGCTCAATCTCAATCCGTTTTTGCACTGCTGATGCACATGCTGTTCTGACGACGCCCGCCCGTCCACGCGAAAACACACTGGCGATGGACGGACGACACCGAACAGGGACGATTTATATTTTATAATCCGACCAGCGGCGGACTTTTAGGTTTTCCACGGGGATGTTGTTGAGGGCTTCGGCCAGACGCTGGGCCAGCTGCATGTTGGTCATGAGCGGAATCCCAAAATCCACTGCGGCGCGGCGAATGAGGTAGTCGTTGGTCAGTTCCTCTTTCTGATAGGTTTTGGGAATGTTGATGACCAAGTCGACTTTGCGGCTTTTAATCACGTCAATGGCGCTGTGGGGCTGCTCGTCCAGTGGCCAGGTGAGGCACTCGGATTCGATGCCGTTTTGTTTCAGGAAATCGTGGGTGCCACCAGTGGCGTAAAACTTGATACCCATGTTGCTTAGAATTCGGGCACCTTCCAGGAAGGCCGCTTTGGCTTTCAGCGGTCCAGTGGAAAGCAGCACGCTTTTGATGGGGAAGTTAAAGCCCACGCAGATGAGCGCCTTTAAAAATGCCTCATCAAAGTCATATCCCAGACAGGCCACTTCACCGGTGGAGGCCATTTCCACACCCAACGTGGGGTCGGCGCCTTTGAGCCGGGTGAATGAAAACTGAGGCGCCTTGACGCCAACGTAGTCCAGGTCCAGAGAGAAAGTGGACTGTTTTTCCACCGGCCTGCCCATGATCACCTTTGTGGCCGCTTCGATGAAGTTTCGTTTGAGTACTTTTGATACAAACGGGAAACTTCGCGATGCGCGCAGATTGACCTCGATGACCATTACATCATTGTGTTTGGCCAGAAACTGAATGTTGAACGGCCCGTTGATGTTGAGCTCTTTGGCCACGCGTTGTCCGATTTTGCGGATGCGGCGCATGGTTTCAAGATATGTGCGTTGCGGCGGCAGCACCAGCGTGGCATCACCCGAATGCACACCGCCGTTCTCCACGTGTTCGGAAACCGCCCAGCAGACCAGTTCACCGTTGGCGGCAACCGCATCCACATCGATTTCCTTGGCGCCTTCGATGAACTTGGAGACCACCACCGGGTGTTCCGGCGAGATGTCCACCGCTTCGCCCAGAAACTCCGCCAGTTGACTTTTATCAACGGCAACAGCCATGGCCGCGCCAGAGAGAACGTAGGAGGGCCGAATCAGCACCGGATAGCCCACGCGGTCGGCAAAACTGTACACTTCGTCGAGGGAACTCAGCTCCATCCAGGCCGGCTGATGGACATTGAGACTTTCGAGCATGCTGGAGAATGTGTTGCGGTTTTCGGCGCGATCCACATCCAGAGGAGACGTGCCCAGAACCCGTAGTCCCGCTTTGTGGCAAGGCATGGCCAGGTTGTTGGGAATCTGACCGCCCATGGAGAGAATCAAACCCAGCGGCCGCTCGAAACCGTAGATTTCCCGAACCGTTTCAAACGACAGCTCCTCGAAATACAGCCTGTCGCATTCATCGTAGTCAGTGCTGACGGTTTCGGGGTTGTGGTTGATCATAATGGTTTTGTACCCATACTTGCGCAGGGTTTTCACCGTGTTCACGCAGCACCAGTCAAACTCCACCGAACTGCCAATGCGATACGCTCCGGGTCCTGTAATGGCGACACCGCCTGAATCCAGTTCAATGTCGTGCCGTGAGCCGTTGTAGGTGAGGTACAGATAATTGGTGGCCGCCGGATATTCCGCTGCGAGGGTGTCAATCTGTTTCACCCACGGATGAATGTCGAGGGCCTTTCTGGCTTCCCAGATTTCTTCGGCGGATTTCTTTGTGGAGACGGCAATTTGAGTATCGCTGAACCCGTGCTGTTTGGCTTCGATGATCAGGTCTGCATCGGTCAGTGCCTTGGCCCCGGCCTTTTCAAGCTTGCGGTTGATTTCAACCAGAATTTTCAGTTTGTCGATAAACCAGCGATCCACTTTGGTGATGTCGTGAATCTCATCAACGGTCATCCCTTTTTCGAGCGCTGCCACCAGGCCCCAGATATGTTTGTCTGAGGGATGTTTGAGTTCCTCGTCAAGATCAGCGATGTCCATGTCGCTGCAGACGGCTCCCTTAGCGCCGACTTCGAGCATACGCAGCGCCTTCTGCAACGCTTCTTCGAACTTGCGGCCAATGCTCATCACTTCGCCAACAGATTTCATGGCGGAGCCGATGCGCTGAGAAACGCCCTGGAATTTTTTGAGGTCCCAGCGGGGCACTTTCACAACCACATAATCGAGGGCCGGTTCGAAACAGGCGCAGGTGGCGCGGGTGACGGAGTTTTGCACTTCAATCAGTGATTTGCCGATGACCAGCTTGGCAGCCACAAACGCCAGGGGATACCCGGTTGCCTTGGACGCCAGGGCCGACGACCGCGACAGTCGCGCGTTGATTTCGATAACCCGGTACTCTTTGCTGTGGGGATCGAGCGCGTACTGAATGTTGCATTCGCCCACCACGCCCATATGACGAACCGTCTTAATGGCGATTTCCCTCAGGAAATGATATTCCTCGTTGGTCAGGGTCTGGCTGGGGGCCACCACGATGCTTTCACCCGTGTGTACGCCCATGGGATTGAGGTTTTCCATGTTGCAGACGGTGATGCAGTTGTCGTAGGCGTCGCGAACGATTTCGTATTCGAGTTCTTTCCAGCCCGCCAGGTATTCTTCGATGAGCAACTGACCGGCATGGGCAAACGCCTTGGCGGCGAGATCTTCAAGTTCGTGCCGATTCTGGCAGACGCCGGACCCCAGCCCGCCCAGGGCAAAGGCGACACGTCCCATCACCGGGTAACCGATTTTGTCGGCTGCATCCAGCGCTTCAGCCACCGAGGTTGTGGGAATGCTGCGAGGGGAATGGACGCCAATTTCATTGAGTTTGGCAACGAAGATTTCGCGGTCCTCGGTGTTGATAATGGTTTCCACGGATGTGCCCAGCACTTCAACGCCGTATTTTTCCAGAATGCCGGACTTGTACAGTTCCACACCGCAATTAAGGGCGGTCTGACCACCAAAACCGAGCAGAATACCGTCTGGCTTTTCGCGCTGAATGACCTGCTCCACAAATGCGGGGCGCACCGGTACAAAATACACTTCATCGGGCAACTCTTCCGAGGTCTGAATGGTGGCGATATTCGGGTTCACCAGCACCGTGCGAATGCCTTCTTCCTTCAGCGCCTTAATGGCCTGGCTGCCGGAATAATCAAATTCTCCGGCCTCACCGATTTTCAGCGCGCCACTGCCCAGTACAATCACATTCTTCACTCTTGTCATTTGGCGCCTCCTTTCGCACTTTTCACTGCATTCGCGAACAGATCGAAAATGTATGCGGTATCCGTTGGCCCAGGGTTGGCCTCCGGGTGAAATTGAACGCCCCAGAACGGTTTGGTTCTGTGTTTAATGCCTTCCACCGTGCCGTCGTTGGCATTTTTGAACCACACGTGCCAGTCTCCGGACAGGTGTTCAGCCTTGACTGCATATCCGTGATTCTGTGAGGTGATCACGCAGCGTTTGGTCTCCACGGTTTTACCCTCGGTATTGAGTGCCATCTCAATGCACGGCTGATTCTGTCCGCGATGGCCAAATTTCAGTTTATATGTATCGGCGCCGGCGGCCATGGATAGAATCTGGTTGCCAAGGCAAATGCCCAGAATGGGTTTGCCCAGGGCCAGGGCGCTTTCAATGTGCTGCACCGTTTTTTTGCACATCTGGGGATCGCCAGGGCCATTCGAGACGAAAATACCGTCGAAATCATCGTTAAAAAAATAGTGGTCGTGGGGCACCTGCACCACGTTCAGCCCCCGCTGCACCAGAGCGCGGGTAATGCTGGTTTTACACCCGCAGTCAACCAGAACAACTGTGGGTTGTCCGGCTTTATGGGTGCCCACCGCTTTTACGTCTTTGAGAGACACTTTGGCGACCAGATCGGTGGCCATCGGGTCAAAGAACGGGATGTCCTCATCGTCAACGATAATCTTACCCAGCATGCTGCCTTTTTCGCGCAGCATAATGGTCAGCGCGCGGGTGTCAATTCCGGCGATACCGGGCACACCGGCCTTTTCCATCCACTCGCCAAGGGACTGCACTGCCTGATAGTGGCTGTGGTTGGGCGAGTACTCGCTGACCACCAGCGCTGCGATTTTGATGCCGTCCGACTCAAATCCAACAGGAATGCCATTCTCATCGAGTGCAAATTCGGGGACGCCGTAATTCCCCACCAGCGGGAATGTCATGGTGAGAATCTGTCCGGTATAAGAGGGATCCGTAAGGGTTTCGGGATACCCCATCATTCCCGTATTGAATACAACCTCTCCTGCAATGCTGGTTTGGGCGCCAAAGCTGACGCCCTCAAACACGGTGCCGTCTTCGAGTACTAACTTGATTTTCTTTGCCGTCATTGTGTATCTTTCCTCGCTTGAAACACTATTGATTTCAAACCGTTACAGTACGTATTCATTATATGTTTCACTCCCTTTAAAGGCGGGAAGCGGCGCAAAGCAGGACTCTGTATAGCAACGCTCCATCCAGATGTATACGGTAAAAAGCTTAATAATTGGGCGTTACAGCTACAGTAAACAGCTTCTGGCAGGACCAGTGAATAACCCGCAATCGTGGGATTGATAAGTTCATAGATTTACTATATTGATGACCAACTATGAGTTTACTTCATCCAGGACTCGAAGCATTTATGGCCGTCATTCGGCATTCCACAG
>JAFGWT010000102.1 GCA_016937015.1 Deltaproteobacteria bacterium
CGCTCAACTCCTGGTCGGTCACCGAAAACTCCTGTGGTTACCAGACCGCATACGTGCGTCTGCTTTCCAAATTTGTAAATTAAATGCCGCTACGGTGCGGTGCGGCCAAGTTCGTCCATCAGCCAGGTGAAAGCGGGACGGGGAGAATCGCCTTTGAGCAGACCGGCATAGGGTGCGTCGTCTCCGGTTTGGCCGTAAATCCAGCCTTTAAGGGTTATCCCCGCAATAAAATCCGACTCAAGTAAATATGCAAGGTGGGTCTGATAAGCGTCAAGCTGCGCATCATCATCCTCGGCGTTAATCTGAAATTCCGTGATGTAGATTGGCAACTCAGTATCCACATTCATTTTGGGTAAAAAGAGTTTAACCAGCTCCAGGTCCACATCGGCCAAGCCCCTGGCCGACACTCCGACCGCATCAATGGGCGCATCGAGGGCCTGAATGGCCGTCACGACATTGGTAAAACTGCCAACATTCATCACGTTTTCGATATTGTCGTAGTCGTTTAAAATGAGCACCGCGTCAGGGCAGGCTTCCCTGGCCCATTTAAATGCATTGGCCACCCACATCCAGTCCCAATCCGTGCCACCACCAATATTTTCGTCAAATTCCGGCGTTGAATGGGGGGGTAATTCATTTACCACATCAATAAGCACCGTATGGGGATATCGGGCGCAGAATTCGGTCATCCAGCCTTTCACATCGGCTTCCTGAATCTCTGATGCGTCCCTGGGACTGCGCCCGCCCTGGATGAACGCGCTCTCTTTAAAGAACACATCATTGTCCTCACTGTATGCATATATTTTGTCCAGAACCGACCAATTGCGCGCATCGCCAAGTGTCGGCGCCACCGCGTCCCAATGGCCCGCATTTTCCGGTGTAATCTGATCCCAGTATTGAGCAAACCTCCGCTCTCCAACGTCCACGGCATGCCCTTCGCCAGTGGTCATATTCCCCACAAACCTGTGTAATTCGGGCATCACATCGTCCGAATCGGAGTCACTGTCGCTATCAGCGTCTGAATCAGTGTCACTGTCCGAATCGCTGTCGGTGTCTGAATCGGCGTCACTGTCCGAATCAGAATCTGTATCGCTGTCGCTATCGCTATCCGAATCGCCATCTGATTCGGTGCCGCCACCGCTCTCCCCGCAGGCGCCTGCCAGCATTGACGCCGCCCAAAATGCAATCCACAGCAAAACCGGATATTTCATTGTTTACTCCTTCCAAAAATGTCGTGACAGGTCATCCAGATATGCCCATCAGAAAAATTCATGGGTCAGCGCATGATACTATACACAGTTCAGCTGGGATGAAAATTACGAAAGAATGAATTTTAGATTACTTGAACACTTCGCTGTTGAGCAACGGTTCGTCAAAGGCGGTAAGGATTTCCACACCGTCATCAGTAACCGCGACAGTATGTTCAAACTGGGCGGACAATTTGCCATCGATGGTCACCGCGGTCCAGTCATCATCGAGGATAATTGACCGATAATCCCCCTGATTGATCATGGGCTCAATCGTGAATGTCATCCCTTTGGCCAGCCGCTGCCCACGCCCCGCCTTACCAAAGTGAAGCACCTGAGGCGCCTCGTGAAAATTGCGCCCAATGCCATGCCCCACAAAATCCTGCACAACGGAGTAACCATTCGATTCAGCGTGATGTTGAATGACTGCACCAATATCGCCCAGGCGCACTTTGGGTTTCACCTGTTCGATACCCAGCCGGAGGCATTCCCGGGTAACTTCAACCAGGCGGCGGGCATCATCACTCACGTCGCCCACAAAAAAAGTCGCCGATACATCCCCATGCCACCCATTCAAAATAGATGTCACATCAACGTTGATAATATCACCGTCCTGAAGTACGCGATCGCTGGGAATACCGTGACAGATAACCTCATTGATGGATGTGCACACACTTTTGGGATACCCGCGATACCCCAGCGGGGCCGGTTTGGCATTGTGCTTTACGGTGTAGTCGTGAACAAAACGATTAATGTCGTCCGTTGTAATCCCCGGCGCAATCATTTTTGCCGCTTCCACGAGTGTACGGGCCGCCAGTTTGCATGCCTTGCGCATTTCCACCAGGTCAGCGTCACTTTTTATCAGAACATTTCCCATCAAATCTCCATTCAATTTGCAGCGATATTAGCTCAATTCGCAACAATATTAACAAGTTTACCCGGAACCACAATCACTTTACGAATAGTCTTACCTTCTATATGCTTCTGAATATTCTCATGGGCAAGGGCCAGCTTTTCCATTTCGCCATTCGAACAGCCCGCTGGCGCTTCCACGGTGCCGCGCATTTTCCCCATCACCTGGATGGCAATGGTAACCGTGCTCTCTTTTGCGGCGTCCTCATCATACACTGGCCACGCGACCGTTGAGATGCTGCCGGCCTGCTCAAGCTGTTGCCAGATCTCCTCACAAATATGCGGTGCAAACGGTGACAGCAGATTCACCAGAGCGAGCACCGCCTCCTTTTGAATTGACGCATCCCCAGCGTTGTCAGTGGCGCCTGAGAATCTGGATATCACGTTCATCAGTTCCATGCATTTGGCAATGGCTGTATTAAAATGAAACCGCTCGTGCACATCATCGGTCACCCCCTTAATGGTCTGGTGCGTCAGTTTACGAAGTTCCCTGCCGGCATCACTCAGTCCGTCCACATTGCCGTCAAACGGGAAGGCGGCCTTCAGTGCATCGAGACGCTGTTGCACCATGTTCCATACACGACTTAAAAAGCGGAACACACCATCCACACCTTCGTCCTTCCACACGAGATCATTCTCCGGCGGAGCGGCAAACAATACAAACATTCGGGCGGAATCCACGCCGTAGCGCGCCATGATCGCTTCGGGATCCACACCGTTGTATTTGGACTTGGACATCTTTTCGACGCGACCGGTCAACACTTTCTGACCGTCCTTTTTGCTCATGCCGTTTTCATCAATGTCATCATCCGTATGCCATACCGGATTACCGTTCTCATCTTTGGTGTAGCGGGTTTCCTTGCACACCATGCCTTGCGTCAGGAGTTTATGGAACGGTTCGGGAGATACCGATTTGGGAAAAAATCCCAAATCCTGCATGAGTCGGTGATAAAACCGGCTGTACATCAGATGCCCCACGGCATGTTCGATACCGCCGATATACTGATCCACCGGCAACCACTTTTCAATGGCCGCGGGATCCACAGGCCCATCTTCATATCGGGGAGACGCGTAACGCAGCTGATACCACGACGACTCCACAAAGGTATCGAAGGTATCGGTCTCTCTGCGCGCCGCCCCACCGCATTTGGGGCAGGTGGTGTGCACGAAGGACTCACATTTGGCCAGTGGGGATCCCCCTTCCGCCTCAAACGTCACATCCTCGGGCAGCATCACTGGCAACTGATCTTCGGGCACCGGCACCACATCGCATTTGTCACAGTATATAACGGGAATCGGCGCTCCCCAGTACCGCTGTCTGGAAACACACCAGTCACGCAACCGGTAATTGATGGTCTTGCCGCCCCATCCTTTTTCCGCCAGGAAGTCGGCAATCCGCTCTATTGACGCCCGGTTGCTTTTGCCGGTGAATTGTTCCGAATTCACCATTATGCCGTCGTCCACAAATGCCTCGGTCATGGCCGCGGGGTCCAGCGCTGTATTTTCGTCGGGATGAATAACCACCTTAATGGGCAAATCGTATTTTTTGGCAAACTCAAAATCGCGCTGATCGTGCGCCGGCACCGCCATCACCGCTCCGGTGCCGTAATCCATCAACACAAAATTGGCAATGTAGACCGGAACCTTAACGCCGTTCACCGGATTAATACAGTAGCGGCCTGTAAACACCCCCTGCTTTTCGTAGTCTTCCGATCCCCGCTTCCGTTTGTCTTCAGCAAGAGTCTTCTGAATAAACGCGTCCACTTCCACTTCGCGCTCGGTGCCCACAGCCAGTTTCAGCGCCATGGGGTGCTCTGCCGCAAGACTCATAAATGTAACCCCCCACAGGGTATCGGGACGTGTTGTGAACACCGGCAAAGCCGTTTCACCATCAACCGCTTCCTCGAGTTTGAATTCAACGCGAGCCCCATGACTTTTTCCTATGCGTGATCTCTGTTCAAGCAGTACGCGCCTCGGCCAGTTGCCTTCAAGCACATTGTCGATACCGTCCAGCAACTCCTCTGCATAGGCGGTGGTTTTAAAGAACCACTGAGTGAGTTCCTTCTGAATTACCGGCAAACCGTACCTGTAATCGACACCGTCAATCACCTGCTCGTTGGCCAGCACGGTCTGCATTTTCTCAGACCAGTTCACCAGCGCCTTTTTTCGATACACAAGCCCTTTTTCAAAGGCTTTCAAAAAAATCAGCTGCTCCCATCTGTAATAGTCCGGATGGCACGTGGCAATCTCCCTGTTCCAGTCATACCCGAGGCCCAGTTTCTGAAGCTGCCCACGCATATCCCTGATATTTGAATACGTCCAGCCCGCTGGATGAACCCCCCGCTCAATGGCGGCATTCTCTGCCGGCAGTCCAAACGCATCCCATCCAAACGGATGCATCACATTATAGCCGCATTTCACTTTATACCGTGCCACCACATCGCCAATGGAATAATTGCGTACATGCCCCATATGCAGGCGCCCGGAGGGGTAGGGAAACATCTCCAGCATATAGAATTTGGGCGCGTCAGAGTTTTCGTCGGTATAAAAGGTGCGTTCCCGTTCCCAGTACGCCTGCCACCTGGTTTCAATCTCGTTTGGCTTATACTTCGCTGACATATACATTCTCCATTAAAACCGGCTGGTTGGCCGAGGTTCATCGTTTAAGTGCGCCTTTATAAAACGACATATCGTTCGGTACAAGCAAACAATGAGATTATGTATGGCGAACACTTTTTTACGCAGCACGGTTTACTTTATGGCACTGTGCCGGTCATCCATAATATGATAACAGGGCGAAAATTCAGCATGACAGTTGCAGGTTTCTCCTGTTATACATCAAAGTACAAATATGTTAAATTCCGTATATATCGTTCGCGACTATTTAAACGGCGTGACTCATTTGGAGATTCACAAATGCTGAAAAAGACATCCGTGCTGCTGATTCTGCTCACCTTTGGACTGCTGCCAATTGCGTCATGCCGGCATGTGGACGAACCGGCATATGTCGACTCAGATTTTACCCAGAGCGATGCGGATTCAGACGCTGACTCAGATTCGGATTCGGATGCGGACTCGGATTCAGATGCGGATGCGGACTCAGACTCGGATGGGGACATTCCCAAAGATGGGAATTGCGACGGCAGCAATGTGACGTGCGAGCAATGCTGGGGATGCAGTGCACAATCCGGCAAATGCGGTGAACTGGTAACCGAGTGCAACAACGACGACGCCTGTGGCGAATATCTCATGTGCATCACCTATAACTGTTGCGGCACGGATCATGTCGATGAGTGCGTGGTCAACAATGACTGGATTCTCTGCGCCAGGGGATGCCTGACCGATGTGAGCAATGATGTCCTGAACCAGCTGGCAAACATTCTGTACTGCCTGCCATGTGAAGGCTGTTCCTACAGCTGTGGCACAAAACATTCAGGAGAGTTCGCGCAGTGCGGTTTCTAATCTTCAGTTGAGCTTGTTGCGCCTCATTGCCCTACCGAAACATCTGGCTTTCAGTGCAGTCTGTTCGATCAACTCAACATTGTTTCGGTCTAATGCCTTTGGCCATTCAACGACGCGAGTTCAGCCAGGGTCTGACATCAACCGCTTTCATCCCTGCCCGCCTGGCACCTGTCAGCCCGGCGTCCCCATCTTCAAACACCTCACACTGCGATGCATGTACATTCAGAAGACTGGCCGCCTTTAAAAAGCACTCCGGATCAGGCTTGGGATTTGTTACGTCTTCGCCATAAACTATCGCCTTAAAATATTTTTTCAGTCCTAACTTCACAATCAGTGGTTCAGTAAGTTTTTTTGAGTTTCCCGTGGCAATGGCCATCGGGACAACATCATAGTATTTCTCAATAACCGACATGACCTCGGGGATAATCGGGGTGCTTAAAAGATACTTTGCATGCGCGATTTCCTTGTTCATGACAACGACCTCAGCATCCAGTGCGGTGCCGTACCTTTGATTATAAATCGACACAATATCCGGAAGAGTCACCCCAGCCGTTTCGTAAAAAAAATCTTTAGGGAAATCAGCATTGAAATGCGCAAACGATTCACGCCACGATAGATAGTGCATCGGCATGCTATCAACTATGGTCCCGTCAAAATCAAAAATCAGTCCTTGAGTATCCGGAGAAATGAGGTATGTCATGGGGGCACATATAACAAAGACGGCATAAACGGCAAGACAAAACGGCGGTTGTGATGTTGCGCATGAATCAGTTCGCTGCACTCCGACTGGAATAACCCAGCAGTGGGGTCATTGTGCCTGACCGCGATTTTTTAGTCTCAATTGACACTGGGGACTTGCCAAAAAATACTGGCATTATATGCTCATTAAAACTTGATTCATTAAACAATCGTGTGTGCAAAGATGAATCCGTGTAGCGCAAGGTGGTATTCATGTTACCCAATAACCCGTTTCAGGCGTTCAGTACTTTAGTCATTGCGATATTGGCAGCGTCCGGCGTTCATGCACAATCGGCTCAAAACAACGGGGACGTAAATTCAAACGAAGCACGTCGGACCGTCCCTGCTCCCCCCATGTCCGTGACGTCCACAGACAGTGAAAAGATTGCCGAGACGGTCACGTTTGAACCTGCGGTTCTTGTCACACATCTTCCCGGAGTGTATCTGCAGCATCCAATGCCTCAGACGGGCAGTCTCTCCCTGCGGGGGCAAACTGGCAGCAGAAACATGATCCGCATTGACGGTATTCAGTACACCAACAGTTTATATGGCACTTTTCCCAACCAATATCTATCTTCCACAAGTGCCTTGTTTGCCAGCGGTGTCACACTTCGCAAGGGGCCTCAATCATTCTTTTACGCCAATGGAAACACTGGCAACGTCATCGACATCGCACTCCTGAATCCCGATGATAAAACGGCCGGCGTCCATGGCGCAGGCGGTCTGTACTACAGCTCAGGCACACATACCCCCGGGGTTGCAGTCAATGCGACGACCGTTCGCAACACGCATGCGGTCTCTGTTGGCGCAGACTACTTTTCACTGGGAGAAATTCGTTCTGGCAGCGGGGACAAACTGCCCTTCACCACTGCGGATCAGGCGGACTGGGTAGCCAAAGTGGTGTTGTACCCGGAAGATTCCCCGGTGGTTGTCACGGGGGGATACATGGGACATCTTACCGAAGACAGGACGCGTACTGATCAACTCGGCCTTGGCACGCTGCATCGCTACAGTAATCAGGACAACCTGGTATATATCAATGTTGGCTGGAAACCGTTCAAAGTGTTTCAGAAGGTAAATATCGTGGCGTCCTACCATCAAATGGTGGAGCGGAACGAACGATACAACTGCGCGGTAACCGGAATGCGCGATCGCGTTTATCTGCCTGGATGTCAGGGGCTGACGCAGGCAAACAATGCCCAGAAAACCCAGGATACGGTGGACACCTTCGGACTGGATGCCTCTTCCTCTCTGGCAATATATAAAGACCGGCTCTTCCTGCTCGGTAATCTCGAATACTATTTTGACAACGTCATCTCTTCCATGGATGAGGCCCGCGTTCCTCCGGAAAGACCGGGATTTCTTCCTCAAAACCGCGGGCTCTATTCGTCCGGTTCCTACTTCAGTAAATTCGGCACCGCCATTGGGACCAACGCAAATCTGCTTCGGACCAGACTGGGCGATCTCTGGGTGCAGCTGGGGGGCCGATTATCTCATTTTGCAGGATATGCGCCCATCGTTCCAGGTATTGAAGAAGATATTCACTACACCGACAGCGGTTTTACCTACACCGCAAGCGTCCTCTGGGCATATAGGGATCTACTCACGGTATGGGGCTCATTCGCGACAGGGATGCGACCGCCCAGCCTGCAGGAATCCACCGCTTTCGGATACGTCAACGGTGAGTATCAGATTCCCAGAGTCGACCTCGAAGAAGAGCAGTCCGAGCAGTATGAGGCCGGGGCGTCGCTTTCTCTAAAACATGTGCAGCTGGGTTCAGTCTGGTTTTATCATCGAATTGACAACTATATCGACGAGCAGCCGGCGCTGTGGGGGAGTGAGATTCGTCTTCCGGACGGCACAGATATCGTGGAGCGTTACAATGCTGACGACGCCGTGTTCAAAGGAATTGAGAATTCGCTCGCTCTGTTGATTGGAGATTTTTCGCTTTTCAGCACCCTCACCTGGCAAAAAGGCACAGTCCATCACGATACAGAAGGTTACATGGCAACGCTTACCAATCACGTGAATCTGTATCCAACCCGAAGAACCCCTCGCTTGTTCGGTACCGCAGGACTTCAATACAGGCACCCGGAAAACCGCTTTCACGCATCCATTCACATGGACTGGTCAGACGAACAAACGCGGCTGCATCCACTTGACGAGCGAGACCTCGCGATATGCGAAGCTGGTGTTCATAGCGGCAATCGCAAAAACAACTGTAAAAAATTCGCGGGCTATTACACCTTTGGTATCAGCGGCGGCGTTCAGATAACCCCCAACGCCGACGTGCTCATCTCCCTCAGCAACCTGCTCGACCGCAACTACCAGACCCTCGGTTCCACCCAGCCCGAACCCGGCTTCGACGCGCGTACCATGTTCCGCCTGCATTTCTGATTTTCGTTCGGCATTTCAGTATCCAAAAGCGCTGCAATGCAACACAGCATATTCACGAATTCAGATGGAAAACACCCCAAAGGTTGTCGAGGGTATTTTGCCGGCCACCGCTTCCTTTACTCTATTATGAATATGAATTGGCTTTGCGAAAGGCTTTGCGCGCGTGGCTTGAATATCCGCCCGTATAAAAAACCGGATTACTCGACAATCACGTGGAAGCAGTTATTGGGGCAGTCGGGATCGATGCCAGGGTCACACTGTTCTCTATCTTTCTGAAGAATACCATCGCCGCAGAACGGTCCCAGTTTGCAGTTTTCGCCGCACTCACCGTAACCGCCATCGTTCTCACCATCGTCACATTCCTCGCCCAGTCCCAAAATAC
>JAFGWT010000103.1 GCA_016937015.1 Deltaproteobacteria bacterium
GCCCAGCCTTGCCACGTCCGCCAGTTCAAAGAGTTCCTGTGCACTTTGGGCCTGCCTGGATAACCTTGCAACACCTTTGGCGCCCAGCTCAGTGTATGCTTTCTGATAGTTCCCCTGTTTTGCATGAGACTTCCATATCGCAGACGATTCGTTCGTTGTCCCTGGGGACATCGCATCGGCGGATGCGGTATCGACAGCGGGCGCATCTCCATTGGTTGTATCTGACGTGCCGGAGACAATGCCTTTGGCGTGGGCATTCGGTGTCGCCTCCCTGGGAGAACCGTTGGACATACCTGGCGCATTTGGCGCGGCATACGGGACGACAATGGATTTTCCGGCATTCAGTCGCTGAATGCCACCTTCCACCGCGTCGCCTTTCACCAGAACAGCCCCCCGCGACACGGTCACTGCCACGGTATCCGAATTGCGACTGACCGAAAAAGCTGTGCCCACAACCGTGATTTCCAGTCCTTCACAGTCAATCTGCCATTTTCTTTTTTTATGAGGCACCACATCAAATGCCACCTTGCCCTGACGCAACGAAAGCCGGACTTCGGTGTCTGTGTTGGCCAGCACCTCGAGACGTGTCTCCTTTTTTAACGCAATGCGGGAGCCATCGGAGAGAATGGTGTCACCGCCCTGATGGGGGCCCAGTATTGCAGGCAGTGGCGAATGATCCTGGAGCAGCAACGGCCGGGCTGTATCTATCGTTACTTTGTAAACCGTCGTTAGCAGCACAATGCCAACAATGCCCGCGCCATAGGCAGCCCACATGGTTCTGGTCGACCACCACTTTGCGGGCTGTTGGAATCGACGCACCTCAATCCGCTGCCAGATGCGATTTACCCGTACTTCTTCCTGGGGCGCCGCCAGTATTTTTTTTATTGCTTTTATTTGCATGGGGAGACCCCTTTTTGCGCCAGATATGTATTTATCTTCCGGTGTGCGCTGGTGATGCGTCTTTTGGTTGTCGCCAGCGACGCCCCGGTGATTGCGGCTATTTCGGTCAGTCGATACCCTTCGAGTTTGCGAAGTACCCAGCAGCTGCGCTCCTCAGCGGACAATTTGTCAAACACCTGGTCGAGCAGGCGCAATTCCATTATGATTTCCTGGGACGCCTCGACTCGCAGCTGTTCGAAGAGTCGCTCGTCGTCATTTCCCCCGTCCATCCCAAACACCTGCCACAGGCGGCGCCGCCGATATCGGGCCTGAGCCCGGTGCACTGTGATGCTCGCCAGCCACTGCCTGAGCCTGGCGTGGGCATTCAGTTTGTGAAGGTCTCTGAATGCCTGTAAAAAAGTGTCCTGAACCACGTCTTCGACTTCGCTTTGACGGCGAAGCAGTTTTGCCGAAAGTGACGTAACGAAATGGACGTACCGTCGAAATATGGCTTCTTCGGCCCATCCGTCACCGTCCAGGGCGCGGGCAACCAGCACAGCATCTGACGGCAGTGCCTGGGTAACGGAAGAGGATGGTGATAGTTTTCGCACATTCATAACAGTGATATGGCGTCACTTTATTTAAAAACGGCTCAGAAGCGAATGATTTTTTTATTTGAGCCGTTTTGGCGGCGGTTGGCGCCTTACCCACCGTGTGGCCCCGATTTTGCGGTAACTTTTTAAAGTGAGCGCCGCAAAGAGAATTTCATGGAAGGAGAATTTTAGAGATGAATTATTTTAAACCAATGGTGACCAGGCTGGCATGGCTATGGTGTGGGGTCTTTTATCTGGGCGGATGCGACTATGTAACTGAGGACGTAAATGAGCAAATGCTGACTGATGGGCCTGTTGATTCCATGACAGATTCGGCTGAACGAGGGGGTACCGACACGGATATGCCAATCACCTCCGGAACGGACAGTGCCGTGCCTCAAACCCGGTGCGATCCGCTGACAGCGGCCGAGGGACTGCTGTGCGATGGGCGGGACGGAAACACCTATGCCACCGTGCAAGTGGGAGATTCAGTCTGGATGGCAGAGAATCTTAACTTCGCACTGCCCGGCAGTGCCTGCTATGGATTTGTGGCTGAAAACTGCGAGACCTACGGTCGTCTGTACAGTTGGAGTCAGGCAATGCTCGCCGAAAATGCGCCGATAAGTCCCTACGAAGAGGCGATTGTGCCTGGTGATGTACAGGTGCTTAGGGGCGTGTGCCCGGCGGACTGGCATCTGCCGTCAAAAGGAGAATGGGAAGCGCTGCGTCGTTCCATACTGGAGAATTATCCGGACAATACCGAAGCGGATGCCTTGAAATCCACCAGCGGCTGGCCCGCCAATCAAAATGGTCTGAATCTGGTGGGGCTGAACATCTTGCCCGCCGGCTGGCATCTGTCAGGAGAAATTCTGGTTGATTTGGGGGAATCGGCCCTGTTTTGGGGGAACCCCAACGGCTATGTCGACGACCTGTATGATTACGGGAACAAGCCGGTTTATCTGTTGGACCATGAAGCGGATGCGCTGGAGCTCACCTACTTTTTTCACACGGATCTTGCCAGCGTTCGCTGCGTAAAGGATGCGGCTTTGGTCACCGACACGGATTCAGATTCCCAACCGGTTGAATGCGCCCCCAATTGGGACGTGACATCCATAAACACGGCAGCTGCAGGGGCAACGGGAGAGTGTTGCACAACCGGCGCCGAAGCACTTGAATGCCTGCTGGCGGATGCCGCAGATGAAGGGTTGACCTGCACTGCGGATGATCTCTCCAATTGCGCTGTGGGCCAATCCTGTTCCGAAGAGGGACTGTGCACCTGTACCAATTCGTGTCACTGTGGTGCCGGCCGATGTTCCACCATGGGAGTGTGCCTGCCGTCCACATGCAACGGGTATTACGTCTGCAGCTGCTGGGGCGGATGTACGTGGTGGGATCCCATTGACAGCACGGCCACCCCGGCGGATGACGCCGCCGCTCTAAACATGTATTGCTGTGACGGCTACACCATCGATGGGACGCCGTCATTACTTTTCTCCGTAGATCCATCCTGTCAGTAGTCGGTCCGTTTTGTTGTCTCCCCCTGATTGGATTGATTGTCATTTTGTGCATGGCGTTCCTGCATCGTGCGAAAGATGAGCCGGGCCCCTTATGTGAATTCGCGAAATCTGTATTGAGTTAAGGGACCGGAGGGGTAGGGCAGTCTTTGAACATCGCTACTTAAAATTCAGGAAGGAGGCGAATTTTATGATGGCGACAATGGTGTTACCCAATGCTAAAGCACGTTGTGTGCCATCATCTTCGTGGATGGTCGACTTCGATTTCGCACATGATTTTAGACAGTTGAGAAAATAGCGTTTCACGTACAGCACTCCCGGCGTTTCATTACTGAAAAAATGAATTGCGTTTGTACGTCCGATTGTGAAGGAGAGCGGTCCAGTGCGGCAGTGCATTCACAGGCCGACCGTTAATTTCAACGTCAAAAAAATAGAGCATCAGGCCGGTAATATCGACCACGGTGGTCAGAGCCGGACTGGCCGCAATCGGTTCACGGCAGGCGTGCGGACATTTAGAGGCGGGTTCGTGTCGGGCATTCCTGCTGCGGACGCATCCCTGCGCATCGCGGACGCATCCCTGCGCATCGCGGACGCATCCCTGCGCATCGCGGACGCATCCCTGCGCATCCCTGCGCATCCCTGCGCATCCCTGCGCATCCCTGCGCATCAATGAAGTCAAGCGGTTCCATTTACTGCCAGTTCCGTTGGATGGATTACTCCAGAAACTGGCCGGAGTGGGGGTGCACTTCGAATTCGTAGGTGCTGTTGAAGCTGTCTGGCAGGGAGTCGAAGATCACAATAAACGGCACGGTGAATCCGCTTTTGATAATGCAGTTAAAAGGCTGGTCTCCGTTCTGGTAAATTTCATTCAGGCGGGACGCGGTCATTTTACCGAGATCGCTTTTCGAAACGGATTTTCCACAGGGGACTGGCGCGGTGGTTTGACGAACCGCTTTGGTGGCATCGAGGAGCCGTCCCTCCACCAGCACATTTTCCATGGGATAGCGGGAATTGTTTTGAATGTCGCCAATCACGACTGTCACAATTTTTCCACTTTTAAGCCTTTGTTTAAAGACCTCGGCCGGCGTGACGTCAAGCTGCGCCAGAATTGAAGCCTGCTGCTCTTCGACCGTGCGGGTCCCCAGCGCTTTTTTCACAGCGCCGCTCAGATCATCCATGTTTACCGCGAAATCGTTGCGAATAAGTACAAACAGTACAAATCCGACTGTGGACACCGCCACGGTGATTGCAATTCCTTTTTTAATACTGGCGCTGCGCTCAAAATTCATTCCATCTCTCTTTCCAGACCCAATGGCCACGGTTTGGATTATTCCATCGAAAGTACAGAGTCATTCCTGCCCAGTTTACCCCTGAACGTCATGTGTATCAAAAAATAACACCGAGAGCGTCCTGTAGGCGCCCTGCCATTATTGATAGCGAGTGCGCCAAAATGGATATGTTGCGGTGCCAGCCTCTTTTGGGAGCCATTCCGGTGGGATACGATATGCGCGATAGATGGCGTTGATGGCGGTTTTGCCAGGGGCAATGTAGCGCCACACGGTCTCTTTGTTGGGGGTGACTTCTCTGATTTCGCCTTTGTCTCCAATTGCAATAAGGGTGTTGCCGTTGGGCAGTCGTTGCGCTGAACTGGTATACTTGCTGAAAAAGAAGTCCTCTCCACTTTGCGGGCCGTACTCCCAGACCAGCTCAAAGGTGATGGGGTCAAATTCAACCACCCGGGAGTAGCTGCGCTTGAACGCAAACTGGTAGCCGTCGTCGGTGGCGGACTCATATCCGGATTCTCCGCCGTTGTCGAATACGAGCATATTGCCTTCCCCTGGCAGTCCGGCTGGAATCATGTGGGGAAAGTGCTGGCCAATAAACTGGCCCAGACCGGCTTCGGCGGCATCTGCAAAAATGGGACCTATTCTCCAGACGATTTGCCCGGTTTCAGGGGCGATAATGGCAATCACATTGGTTCTGCGCGATGACCAGATAATGTTTTGGGGATTAAAACGGTCATCACCGGCATCGAAATGGCGATTTTTTCCGACGCGCGCAATGCTGTTACTGTGCAGCCACTCCAGCACCGATCCTTTGTGGCTGGCGGTGAAAATGGCGTTGCGAATTTTGTCAGTAAATCCAAATTCGTCGATGTGGTCCGATGCCAGCCAAAAAAAATCACCGATTTGTCCGTTGCTTTGAACCTCGTAAATCACGTCATCGCGCAGTTCGTCCGGGTGAATTTCCGGTGCCGACACATTCTGATGAGCGAGCACCAGCAGACGGCCTTCTTCCTCAAAAGATTGTCCGGGTGCATAATACCCCACCGGATTCCCTTCCAGCACCATCCCGTGATGCTGTCTGGCGTACCATTCGTTATCTTCTTCGTACCAGTTGGAAAATGACCAGGTCCGGGTGCCATCCCAAAGCTCGCGAATCAGCGTCCTGCAGCCCTGAGTGTCGCCATAGCGTCCTTCGGACCCTATGAGAGTGCCGATTTCTGTCATGGTAACGGGAAATCCGCCCACGGACCACTGGTGGACGACGTTGCCGTTCATATCGACAAGTGTGGCCCGCGTATTGAGCCGCGTTGAGCTAAAGAGCGTGTAGCCCTCTGCCCGATTTTCCGAATTGACCACAATGTCACCATCAACGCCGCCGTTGGTGCCTTCCTGACAGGATGCACATGTGAACACTGCCAGCAGCAGTAGCATAGTTTTGAAAAATATGAGAATCAGGCGGGGGTTCGACATTTCCGGACCAAGACCTTTTCAGCAGGCGCTGGCATATTTGCGCATCAAACGGGCGCATCAGGTTCATCAATTTTCAGGGCAATCGAGTTCTCTCGCTCCTTGTTCCGTCATGCCTGCGAAGGCAGGCATCCAGTTGTGAGCATTTAACTGGATCCCCAATCAAGTTGGGGATGACAGCGCA
>JAFGWT010000104.1 GCA_016937015.1 Deltaproteobacteria bacterium
CATCCCGTCTCACCAGCTGCGCCTGTTCAAGCACGTCGGCAATCCGGCTCAGCGTATATCCCTCGGGGACGGTCACCCGCACCCCCTTGTTCACACCTCTGCCCTGCAATGTCAGCACAATCTCTTCAGGGGACATTGAATCAGTCAGTAAAAACGCCCCTGCCCGCACGTGGACAAACCCGCCGGTCAGTCTGAGCCACAAACCGAATTTACCAGGCGACGAAATCACTGCCGCGCGAGCCAAATCATCTACCAGTGTCTGCGGGGCAATTCCCCTTTTCACCGTAAACGGCACCGATTTGCCCGTTCCAGGATAGGGGGTGATGGGATACGCGTGCATCACGTCATATGCAGTGTAGCCCACAGCAAACAGAAACAGCAGAGCAAAGGTTATCAGTCGTGTTCTTAGTCGGGATACCGGTTTCTCGTTAGCGGTCACCATACGCCTCCAGAGTGCGCGTTTGACTGGATACTCACAATTAGTCCACCAGGTTGTACTTTTTCTTACTCCGGGTGACCAGCCCTAATTGCGAATCGATTGCTCAAAACCCTATTACCCGAACCCTTAAACCAACTTCGTTTTCCAAGTCCCGCTTAATAAACGGGGAAGCAGATCGGCCTCACCGCCTTTGCGGTGCGGGCTGACAAAACGACCATCAATGCAGGGTATGGAATTTTCCATCCAATTCGATTTGACTCTGAGTTCGCCGCGCTTTCAATCTATCCATGACCGGAGACAGCGACACACGTGCTGAAACGACAGGCGCGGGCCCCAAAGATGGTTGTTTTGTCGTCATTGTATCCCTATTGAAAACGGTGTCCGAAGGGGTATCCGAAGCGGAACCGGCAGAGCTATCCATCGCAGTATCCAAAGCGGCAATGGTGCTGTCGAGCTGCGCTTCCTCTTCGCCCATTTCCTTCAAGCGCCGCTTCTTTCGTCGCTGCACCAGAAAATAGCCCGCAATACATATGAGCGCACCCAACCCCAGCCACATGCCATCCCCGGTCACATGCATCAGCCAGCCCATTCCGCCAAAAAGCTGAGCGCGCCAGCGCTTTTCGAGGTACCTGGTACTCACCCCGTACGTCTGTTGAAATGCAGCATCAAATGTTCTCCCGCGCCGCAACTCCAGCAATACCTCGCGAATGCCGGTCCATCCACCGCGTTCAATCAGAAACGCAGTAAAATCCGCAGCCTGAGCATATGCCTGTTCTGCCGCCCTGGCCCCTTGCGGATACTGTTCAATTTGCGATAGTGGTTTAATATCATCTATCAGGGAAGCCCACCAAATGCTGCTGTTGCGACGGTATGGAGAGCCTTCCGACTGCAGAATGGCCACGCCTTCTGAAAACCAGCGCGGCGTTTTGCCGCCTCCCGACGCCCGATTGAATGCCACATGCGACATCTCATGCAGCACCGTCACATCCAAATCACCTGCGGCACCACCATCCAATCGCTGAAGCGGCAGCATAATCAGATTCTGAATGGGAAATGCCACGGCGCCACTCCACAGGGGCAGACTGCTGCCGCTGGGCGCGAGTTCATGCATCTCGCTGGGATGCCCCACCACCCGTATTTGCAGAGGTTCAAACGCACCGTGTTTGTCGACCGCACCCAGCTGCCTGAAAACACGGACGGCATCCACAGTACACACCTGAGACAGGGAATCAATCACCCCGCTGTTTCTGCGCGGTGCGGTGATGATGCACGCGCCCTCGCGGTCAGTATGTAACGTGTCATTTTTTGGAATCGCGCCAGCCATGCCTGAAAAAGTCACACTCAACACAAATAATCCCCACAACAGCGCAACAGGTATTTTTTTATACATCACTGAATAATCGTATACACATTGGGCCGAAAATCAATTGCACTGCGCAGAATTCCAATTAGCATTCACCGTATGCCGGTTACTCTCACCAATGCCAAATCAATTCTTATCCGCCCAAGGCGCATTGATTCGTGGTTTGTGTCGAGGGCGCACCTGAATCTGTATCGCGGGTGTACCCACGACTGTGCCTATTGTGATGGTCGCTACGAAGGATACCGAGTGGCAGGCGACTTTGGTCGCGATATAGTGGCCCGCTCAAACGCGCCGATGCTTCTTGATGCCGCGTTGAACCCGCATCGGAAACGAAACCCAATCAGCTCCGGTTTTATAATGCTGGGCGGCGGTGTGAGTGACAGTTACCAGCCCGCAGAAAAAACGCTGTGTCTTGCCCGGCAGTGCCTCGAAGTAATTCTTAAGTGGCGGCAACCCGTCCATATTCTCACCAAATCCACACTGGTGGAACGAGACATGGAGTTGCTGCTGCACATCCACCAGGTGAGGGCCGCTCTACTCTCGATCAGCTTCAGCACCGTGGATGACCGCATCGCCCGCATCTACGAACCGGGGTGTCCGCCGCCATCTGCCCGACTCCGTATGATGGAAAGAATGATTCGCGGTGGCATTCCCGTTGGCATGTTTCTGTTACCGGTTATCCCGGGCATTTCGGACTCTGCTGCCAATATCGACGAATCGGTCTCTGCTGCTGCGGCAATTGGCGCATCATATGTGGTATTTGGCGGGATGACCCTCAAACCCGGACGTCAGATGAGTCATTTCGAGACCGTTATCCAAAAGGCCCATCCCACGACCTTTGCCCATTATCCCAAAATTTTCGGTCATCAGTCGCACGGCGCCGCAGATTTCCGCTATTATCAGCGAATCGAACAACGATTTGTGCAGTCTGCGCGGAAACATCAGCTCAATCGCCGGATTCCGCCCGCGCTCTTTGCCACCGTTTGTAATACTGATGACCGGATAGCTGTCATTGTCGATCAACTCGACTATCTTCAACGTGCCGTCAATGACCATCAACCGTTTAAAAAGCTGTCCCAGCTAATTCGGAGTACAAAGAATACACCGGAATTAAATGGATACACCGGCCTCTCAGACAATTTAAAGTCACTTCTCGGCAGCATAATCGGGACAAATGGCCAAATCTGGTACGACACATACTTATAATCAATCTCGAAAATCCCGTTAATCTTCGCGATTGACCGAACCCGTCATTTTGTTGGCCGATTTACATCGAGCAGTTCTCATTTAAGCGGATCCATTGTATAGTACAGACCTTAACGCTCGCACATTTTGTGCGGCTTTGGAGGTATGCGAGGTATGCAATGATCACCCAACCGGGCGCTCGTCTTTTCCTGCTCAGCTTTTTTATTTCCGCTTGCCTGCAGGTACCCAACGAAACGAAATCAAACGACGGCAACGATAATTTTTTTGATGAAATATCCGACGACTCTGCGAAAGTATGGGACGATTGCACAGTATGTCACGTGAATTCGCCACTCAGGACCGCACCCCACGACTCGGCCCATGCTTTTTTGGCCTGTAACAATCCCTCGTGTCACGGAAACCTTGTCAACCAGGATGGTTCGCTGGCGCAGCGGGATGGAATGTCGCATCCGGAAGACCTGATGAACGCGACCTGTATCTCCAGCGCATGTCATAGCGCCAACGATGACGAAGTCTCAGAATACCTGGATGCAGATGCCGATTCCGATTCTGACAGCGATTCAGACTCGGATTCTGACAGTGATTCAGACTCGGATTCTGACAGTGATTCAGACTCGGATTCTGACAGTGACACAGATAGCGACGCCGATACGGATTCTGATACCGACAGTGACAGCGACACGGATTCCGACACCGACACAGATACGGATACGGATACGGATTCCGACACTGATGTGGATACCGGCTTTGATATGACCGATTGCAGCAGTTGTCACACCGAAATGCCACCACAAACCGAAGCACACACGGATCCGACCCATCGTCGGGCGCCGTGCAACGATTCCCGCTGTCACGGGGATGCGGTCACCGCAGATGGCAGCCAGATTGTAAATCTGACCAACCACGATGACGGTGTATTGCCACCGTCTCTTGACAACTGCAGTAGTTGCCACTGAACAAATCATCACCAAACTTGCCAGCCAAAAACAAATCGATTATGATGCTGTCGTAATCTGTAATTCATAGCATGGAATTGCACAGGAACCGTATTCTCCACTGTTCGCAGCCCCCATGGCGCGAAATATCTGGAGAATATCTGAAGGAGAAATCATGGAGCTCCAGGAATTAGTTGAACGAATCAACCGCTGGAAAATGCGGCAGGCGGGCGTTGCGTTGCCCGAAGAGGAAATGACTGATATTGTGACGCCGGACAGGTTCGCAGCCGGTCTTTCTGAAGACACGCCAGATGATCTCCTTGTTGAGGAGTCTGAAACGGTTGTCGCCAGCGACGCTGCCGCTCTCATGGCCGAAACAATGGCTGCTCCTGAATTCGATGACTCACCATCGGATGAATTCGCTGACGACGAATTTGGTAACGCTGAATTAAATGACACCGATGATGATGTTGAAGAAGCCGATGCTGACGAAGACGACTTTGAAGGCGACAGCAACGATGAGGATTTCCCTGCTGACGACATCGACATTCAGGCGTCCACGGACGAGGAAGTGGTCGATACCGGAGATGAAAATTTCGAAGCCGATGCCGACATGGCAGAACCGGAAAGCGCCGAAGATGCTGTTTTGAACATTGATGACGGCGCGGTTCTGGAGATACCATCACCGCCGCCAGTTGCACCGCCTGTTCCCCCGCTGGCTGCAGCCCCCCCCGCGCCCCCATCCATCCCCGAGATGCCCGAGGTGGAACTTCCCGAAACCACTCAGGAAGTTGAATCACTTGATATAGTGGAAGAAGCCAAATAGCTGGCCGTTCCATCGCTTTGTCGCATTGTCTTCTGGCATTCCCTGTCCAACACTGTTAGCATCGGCGCCAATGGGAATCTGTGAAAAAATCGTAAACGGCCATCTGCTATCGCTGGTTGGCTATGCACTGACAATGGCTATTATTGGGCCAGCCTGTACCTCGCCTTCATCTCAGACGGAGTCCCATCAACAGCGCACCACCTGTCAGGGTATCATCGTGGCAACCGCATCCCGGTTCATTTCAGAACCTGGAAATGATCCTTTCGAACAGTTCGATTTCATTGCCATGTTCCCAAGGTACCAGACCGCCAACCAGCCAATGGTGGCGTCCCTGCTGGAAACCCATGTGCCGCTGGCCGATCTGCCTCTGGACACCTGTGCATCGCCGGAGCCTCAGTTCTCAGACAAAACTGATGAGGAAAATCAGATTAGCGTGTCTCTGCTGGATGCAGGCGATATGTTCGTAAAAGTGGACGGCAAAAACATCGCCATCCCCACTCGAACTTTTCCGGACCTGCTGAAAGTCATTGACGGCGTCATCTATTCCGCATCCCCCACCCACGGCATCGAATTTGTACCGGGACAGACGTACACTGTCAAAAATACCGGCGCCGACAACATCGGATCATTTGAGGTGGTGCTTGAAGCCCCCAACGATCTTGGGGAAATCACAGTGGCGGGCACGTCACCGGATGACAATATTCCAACGATTTTGTCCGGCACACCCACGGTTATTACATGGGAAGGTGAAGGGTATGGGGACGAGGTGATTGCGGATATAAACTGGTCGGACATGGGGTTGACCTGGGCCACTACCTGCCGAATGAAAGACGATGGCAGCTTTGTCATCCCAGCGGATATCACTCGGCAAATGGGCAGTGAGCTTACGCGCCAGACTCATGAATTACGACTGTCTCGCGTCAGACAAGTGTCTTTTGCCGCCCCCTTTATCACTTTTGGCGATTTCAGCTTTGTGGCATCAACCAGCTTTCCGGTTGAATTTGATAAAATCAATTGAACAAATATTGTATTGTGTTGTCAAATACACAAACTCTTCAGGGAGGATACAATGAAAAGAATATTTGGAATTATAACGCTGACAGTCTGTCTGCTATCCGTTTCTCACATTGCCTTTGCGGGAAAGGATCAGTTGCGAATCATCATTAACAAGGATGATGTGGACCTTGAAAACCGAACTCTCAACTTTCGTCTTAACAAACCCGCAGCTTTCGCTGAAATAAAAGTCTACGACCTGGAAGGCAACGTCTTGTCCGAACGGCTGAAAGATTTCAACGAAGCGAGACCCGGTACCAAACTCAGCATCCAATGGCCGCAAATCCCTGGCGATTCTGAAAATTTCCGGATTGAACTCAAGGCCACCGATGTCAATGATTTCTGGGTCGGATTTGAAATCGTCCATTTTTATGGGGAAATTCCCCACGAAGAGGTTATTTTCGAATCGGGTAAGGCGGACATCCTCCCGTCCGAAGCCCCCAAGCTGGATGCTGTAATTCCGCAAATAATCGAAATGGTAAAGAAATTCCAGAAATTCAGTTCGCAAAACAGTTATGGTCTGTATGTGGGCGGTCACACGGATACTGTGGGCTCCACCGCAGACAATAGAGAGCTGTCCCAGCGTCGAGCCCAGGCTATTGCCCAGTACCTGATGGACAATGGCCTTAAGCAACTGAAAATTTCGATTTTCGTTCGCGGATTTGGCGAAGAGCTGCTGGCAGTGAAAACCGGTGACAATGTCAGCGAGGCTAAAAACAGACGCGCCGACTACATCATATCCAACTTTCCGCCAGAGATGCCCGGCCCGGGTGGCTGGCGAAAAATCAAATAAATTCGACGAACTGCTTCAATTACTTCACTGCTTTAATCACCGCTTTTCCGTCCCGAATGACAACCTTGAAATCAGAAACACCACCCTTTGCCTTTTCGGTTTTCCTTAAAAGATCAGAAATTTTTTGCAGGTTAATGTTGTCTGTCGGCTCGTTGGTTTTCTTCCGCGCAGCAATATAAGCCCGATAGACGGACTGTATTTTCTGATCGTCCACCCCCCCTCTGCCGCCACTTGCGCTTTGCGCGGCCGCTGGAGCCTTCGGTGGTGGTGGCGGTGGGGGGACTACCGCACGAGGAGGCATTGGATTTGGTGCACGGGGAGGAAAATTAGGTCCAGGGGCGCCCACTGGCGGCTTGGGAGGGGGCGGCATCACCGGTGTTTTCAACCGGGAAGATGCGGAATCGTCGCCGGCAGATTGTCTTGCTTCATCTGTTTTGCGGGCGGCTTTCAATGACGATACTGGGATAGGCACACCGCTGCGTCGTGCGTGGTCGATAAATGTGGCCTCGCTTTCGCTGCTTCCGGCGGGCTTTACCTCATCTTTAAGTACCGTCCGTCTCACCGGCGTCGGCACCATCGATGTGAGTGCATTGAGCTGTTCATCCAGGTCAAATCCCTGCTCAAACGCATCTTCAACTTCATTCAGCATTGCCTGCAGATCAAACACCGGCAGCGCGCCATCGCCGTTCCCCGTCGCTTGATCAAGCTGGTCTGCCATCCGAGCGATGTTCTCATCCTCGGAGGTGAAATGCTCGTCTTTTTGAACCCGCGCCTTAGCACGCATGATATCCCGCTTGTACGTCCCCTCTTCAATCTGTCGACAGATTCGACGCCAATGAGTGAGATGAGTGGAATACTTCTGCACCTGAGATTGAAATCTGAAACGCAGCGCCGTATTGGCAAACTTGAGACGGCGCAGTTCGTTGAACTGACGCTCCACTGCTTTTTTGGGAATCAGTGGTTCAAGCCGTTCAATTCCCATAAAATACTGATTATACAACGACTGAAGCCGCTCTATGGCAACTTCAAGGTCCTTCACCATTCGTTCCTGTTCCCTGGGATCACTCATGCTCTAACATCTCTCAACTGCGTCATGACAAACCGTGCACAACCGGGTGCCTCTAAGGTTCTAATCTACATCAATTGAAGCGAATTGCGATATCCTGGAATCAGAAAATAAAACATTACCTGGCAAATGCATACAGCCGGCCGTCATCGCTGCCAACGTAGAGCGTCCCGTCCGCTCCCAGAACAGGTCCGGAATCCACCTGATCATCAGTCTGATGCTTCCATACCAACTGCCCTTTGGGATTCAGACAATAAACAAAACCGTCGCGGCCCCCAAAATAGACATAGCCCTGCCTATCCGTGGTAATTCCCGACTGAATTCCATAAAAGTCACCCAACCCCGGTTTGATGCTGAAGCGCCACTTTTCTCTGCCCGTGTCTTTGTCAAGGGCCAAAACAAACGGTGCGTTTCCATATGTCGCCGCATAGAGAGTGCCATCACTGGACAGCCCCAACGGCGCGCGGATTGCCGCCCCGGCATCTTTAATCCAGCGCACTTTATTCCCCGGTGCGATGGAGCGCACTTTGCCATCATCCGAGGCAAAAAACACATTCCCCGACAAATCCACCACCGGTGTGCTATCGTTGTCTCCGTCTGTCGTGGCAGTCCAAAGAACATCGGATGCCTGATTCAACGCAAAGAAGTAATTTCCCTGAGTGCCAAAAAACAGCGTGCCATCGGGTGACTGTGCTGGGCTTGAAAATATTTTTGACCTGCCAGTCCCAGCGGTAAATGCCCATCGCAAATCACCGGCTGCCGGGCGCAACGCAATCAGCTTCAGATGACAACCGAATACAACTGTACCATCATCCATCAGCAGGGGTGACGTATCCACATCAAAACGACCCGCCTCAGGTTTAGGGACACCTTTGGGCGTCGCCTCAGTGGTGATGAATTTCCACTGTACTTTACCTTCGGAATCCAACGCAAACAGCGCATCCTCATCCGACCCTATGTAGACATGACCATCCGTTGAAATGGCCGGAGATGTCCATATTTTTCCGCCGGCATCAAAGGACCACTTTTTTCGACCATCCAAATCCACTGCGTACAGATGATGGTCGTGCGAAGCCACATATATGGTTTGACCATCCCGTGAAACGGCGGCATCAGCATAAATGCGCCCCTGCGTCCGGAAAACCCATTTCAGATTCGCCTGCCTTGGACCTGCCACATCCGCACTGCCTGTTCGCCGACGATTGCCGCGAAACATCAGCCAACCATTGGCACCGGCAGCATCAGGCACCTGAGCCGACATCGAATTCGCCCGCAAATCAGAGCCTTTTGCAGCGAGATCCCCTGACCTGAAAGGCGCCTTTGTTTTTGTGCGCTCGGACGTTTTTTTTTGTGCTGATTGATGCGTCTTACTGTCAGCGGCAGCGGATTGATTATTCGATGAACAGCTGTCCAAGCTGACCAGGCTCAGCAATAACAGAAGAAGGAGACGTACCATGTGCAAGCTACTCCAGCGCGCCAATTCGATCCACCACATCGGCGAATCCCGGATCCACATTAAGGATCTCCGTATATATGACAAGCGCGTCGGCAAACTGTTCCATCAGCTCGAACACCTTGGCTTTTTCATAGAGTAACGCCAGTTTTTCGCTTTCGGTCTGGCCGGGTAGATTTCGTGCATTATCAAAAGTGGCAATGGCTTCCTCAAACCGGCCAGCCCCCAAATGACACATGCCCACCATCATTTCCGCTGTTCCTGCCCGTTCGGGATGCTCAGCAGCAATCTTAAATTCGCCAATAGCATCATCCCAAAGGCCCATTTCCTTATACGCCTGTCCCAAATCAAAGTGCGTGTTGTAATCCGACTTGGAAATCTGTTGCTTTACGCCTTCCTTAAATTTGGTAAACACCGTATCGACGGCCACTTCTCCCTGCGCCATTCCGATTTCGTCAAGATTCAAATCGCTTGAAAGCTCCTCCATATCGAGGGGTGCCCCCGAATCCACAACTTCAGCACCGAAATCGTCAGAAACGGAAAAATCCGTAGCTGTCTCAAACTGGTAAGCCAGCTCTTTGAGGCGCGGTTCGTCCGGATACTGGGAGATCAGATCACGGTAAATCACATGGGCCTCATCAACCAGCCCCTGTTCCAGAAAGAAAATAATCTCTTCCAAATCTTCATCAATGTCAATTAACGTGGCGCGGGTCGTGGTCGAAAGAGAATCCGTTGTCCTGTCCTCAAATACACCAACATCTTCAGTTATCTGAGGAACAGGCCGAGTTGCGTCATCATTTGCAAATGAGGCCGTGTGTACCCTTGCGCCAGCCAGTTCCCGTATTGCAGATCTGTCAGGTGACGCAGGCGCAATGGACGCCGATCGACGCACGGGAGGCTGCGGAGCTATGTTCGATGCAGCAGTGGGCTGAGAAGTTGTGGTCAAAGGCGAAAATGGTTTGGGGGCTGTGTTGCTGCCCGAACCCGACGACTCGTGATGTGATGATGAAAGAGCCGGACCTCGTTGAGGCTCATCATCATCATCCAGTTGCAATATATCAATCTGGGAATCCTCATCAATCACCAGATTGGCATCATCGACGTAGGGCAAATCCCGGATGTCTATATCAAAGCCTGGCGAGCTGTGCCGCTCCACGGGCTCCTCCATCACATCCACATTTTCAACCACCAGCAAACCGGAATTTTCATCGCCATCTTCGTCTATTTCCGGCAGTCCATCTGGCATCACACCGCCAATATCCATCAACGTCTGACGCGCCCGACGACTCATGGGATCAATACGCAGAATTTCGTGCAGATAATATACGGCCCCTTCCGGTTGCGTCTCAATAAACGCGTCGACCAGAATAAACAGCTGTTCCTTGGCCCCTTCCACGTTACCGCTCTCAATCAGTACATCCTTGAAACGCTCGCGGGCCTCCAGATTATAAAAATCGATGGTGAAGATTTTATCGAAATGCTCTGTCGCCCGTTCCACGAGGCCGTACTTGACGAGGACACTGGCTTCATCAAGCAGCTTGGCGACCACAGCCTCGGGGCCAACGGGCGCATTGGATCTTGGGGCTGTATATCCATCCAGCGCGGACGGCACCGCATTAGACCCCAGCTCCCGGCGCGCAACCTTATGATTGGGATCCAGTTTCAGGATGGATTTGGCATAACCGTGCTTTTGCGCGATGTTATTCGATTCAATCGCGAGATTCATCAGCTCGGTATAGACAGATATTGCCTTCTGAGGCTGTTGAAGCAGCCCAAATGCGGCGGCGAGCATTTCAAGTGTCAGAATATCCTTGCGATTGGCATTAAAACAGATCTGAAGTTTTGACAACGCGCGCTTCGGCTCGGAACGCTCCAGATAGATCTGAGCGACATCCCGTGCAATATCCAGCTGGCTGGCATCGTGGTATAACAGTCTCTCCGCCACCTTTAGATAGTCATCGATTCGATTCTGATTTTTCAGCTGCTCGCAGGCATGGCGAAACTGCGCCACGGCGTCGGCACTTTCCCCCGCTGCTGAAAGCTGCTCCGCCACACGCAGTCGCGTTGAGATATTGTTGGGGTCCAGTTCGAGAATTTTGCGAAGCGTATCAACAACCACATGCACTTTTTTCTGCCGCGCAGCAATATCCGCCAACTGCTCAAACTGGATCAGCGCTTCAGATGTCAGACCAAGACTCAGATATGCATCACCCAGCAACTCATAAACATCAGTGAGAAGCGGATCCAGTTTGATAATCTGCTTATATACAGCCACCGCCTTGAGATGAAAACCGCTTCGCCGGTACTGCTCCGCAACTTTAAGGTAAGTGTCCGTTGCTTCACTCCGCGCCCCCATCCGGGTGTACAGGTCCCCCATTTTTAACCAGGTACGAATATCGTGAGGGTCCAGCTTCAACACCTTTTGGTATTCGGCAATCGCTTTTTCGAAATTTCCTTTTCCCGCATATTTCTGAGCGGTGGCGATTATTTTGCTTTTATTGGACACGCTGTATTTCCTGATTCAGAATTCACATTTTTACCAAATTTCATTCTGACCCTGTTTCGGTTTTCTTCAACCCGTACACAAGTACATAAAAAACGTCCAATGACAAATTAACTATATGTACGTCAAAGTACCTACTTTATAAGAGCCGCTGCCCAAAGGTCAACACCGGTATTTAAATTCCGTTAAAATTCATTCCAGTATTTTAAAAATTTGATGTCGTTGCCTGAAAAAAAGCAACGATTCGCAAGGAATTCGATTGGCGAGGGCTCCTGGGAAAGCGTAAATTACAGAACCGCCAACAGCTTGGGAACCGCCATTTTTAGCAGATATCTGGCTTTACCCAGGTTTCCATCGGCTGCGACTGCAATTGCCAGAAAATACTCGTCACTAACTACACGCAAAATTGTCGAAAATTTTTCCGTGCGAATAGTGATTTCGTCCGCAGCACCTGCTTCCAACTGTTCTGCAGCCGATTGAACTTCCTTGAGCAGTACCGAAAATTCCATACCAATGGATTCAATATCAGAATCGGAATCTCCGGTGTAGGCGTCCACAGGAATACCGTCAAAGCCCATCAGGATAGCCGCATGGGCACCTTTCACGTTTAACACTGTATCTTTTAAAATTGAGCCAAACATAGTCCCTCCGTCTATCCAACTGTACGTTCACCAAACATGTCGCGTCAAGGGGTCAAGACATGTTTAGGGTTGTTCTTCACCCTCTTCTTTTTACCACAAAAGCGGGAAGACGCTCTTTGGCCTCGAACTCGGCCTTGTAATCCCACGCTTTGCTCTTCGTTTTGAAAGGGCCCACCCGAACCCGGTACCATGTCCCTTCATCCGGCATATTGACACGTACCATAAATGAACGATGCCCTGCACGCTTCAGCCGACTCATCATCAGGCTGGCTTCACGCTGATCCTGGAAGGAGCCCACCTGAAGCGTAAAAACCCCGGACTCATCATCTCTAAGCTTTTCGGGCACCGGCATCTCATCAGCCACGGGCGCCACCAATTCCACCTTTCTGAGTTCATCAGGTTCCGGTGCGGTTTCCCCCTTGACGGGTGCGTCCGCCACATCCATGGATTTCAGTGACGCCGGTACAGGCACGTTCTGCGCCTTTTCCTTCAAAGAGGTGTGATAGGACGCAACATCGAGCTTGCCTGGTACAGCCGGCTCTCCGGACTGCTCGTTTAGCCTTGTCAGCAAATCTGGCTCAGGACATTTGATATCCGACTCCTGCCGACTGCCTACCAAAACACCCAGGGCAAAAACCAACCCCACCAAAGTGACCAAACCAAAAACCAACGGTGAAACATACTTCATGCTGATTTCGATATGTTCTCTTTTTTTATAACGACTTAAATCCTGCATGACGCCTCCTTGACTACATGTAGGATAATGTATACCTCAGCCGTACACCTAATCAAGTTTTTATCCAATTTTTTAAAGCGCATTATGATAATTCGCCTTTAACCGTCTAAAACATTTGGACTTTTTCAATTGGAAAATCAAAAAAAATAAAAAAAAACACGATCCGGGCCAATCAGTGACAACCGAAATCCAAACAGTTTTAAATGTGAGGGAGCAGAAAAATGTATATCAGGGGGCTGGCGGCGGCGGTGCGGATCCGCCACCAACATTGACAGACGCGCCAACTTTTTTCTTCTTCTTTGGCTTATTCGCCGCTGGCCCGGCATCGGGTTGCACTGGCTGCGCGGGTGCTACAGCGGCGTCCGGAGTCCCCCAGCTATTGGTTGCCGGCGCGGGCTGTGCCGATGTGGCCGGTGTCCCCCAGCCGTTGTTTGCCGGTGCGGGCTGTACCGGAGTCCCCCAGCTGTTGTTTGCCGGTGCGGGCTGCGCTGGTGTGCCCCAGCCTCCCGATGCGTCAGCGCCAGCGCCCCAGCCGCTGCTGTCCTGGGTGCCGCCAGTCCCCCATACATCGGAAGACGCCGGAGCTGCGGGTTCACTTGATGGATCTTTAATGAAGGTAAAATTGAGTGTCAGCGCTGTATACATATACAGATTCATGATGGACTGATCACCAGTGTAATAGGGATTATCGTACTCTCCGCCCTGCCCCACACTGGCTTTGGCTGTTTCAAGTCGAAACCCAAAAATATCAGCCCCCAGGGAAAAGGAATCATTTATAAAAAACTCTGCGCCGAATCCAAGGTTCAAATAGAACGGCGACATCAGCTTGCTCATCACTTTGCTCGACGCCAACGTTGTGCCGGCGTAAGGGGCTTTGGCCTTGGCGAAACATTTCCCCAGTCCCAAAAACACGTATGGCGACGCTTTTTTGTCGGTGGGTTTGGTCAAGAAGAATTTCCCTTCGAGCCCTATGCCAAGCTTGAAAAACTTTTGGGTGATTTGCACAATTTCAGCCAACTCATCTTCACTGTAATCATATGGGTACGGGTAAACAGTGTGCTTAAATGTGCCAAAATCCAATTCAAGCATGGTGACGATACGACGGTTGATATTCAATTGGAGATTGCCGCCAAAACGGGGACTCGGATAGTCCGCCAGCGTCTGCCCGCCCGTGCCGGTGTTCGCCGATTCAAGATCGATAACAGAGTAATCAAGTACCGCCCGTTTGTAATTGTCCCAGCCAAATTTTGCCCCGGCCCCTATGTTCATATCAGCACGCGTCGGGCCTGAGACACACACAAGCACGACAAAAATTGACAAAAGCAGTGGAAACCTCAGTGTAGACATATTGATTCCTTTCCGGCCGACAACGGCTCCTGTTCCAGATCGATTTCGTCGAGGGGACAGTATCAACGAAACTGAAATTGTGCAGCAAGTTTTTGAAATTGGCGTTCGGCTTTTTCATTTCAAGTCCACCAGTTTCAAATAATTCCACCGCCGTGGAACAATTTGGCTGAAAAACTGGTTTCCCTGAAAGGGGGCTGTTAGAGTAAGCCAGATGTTTTACAGTAGTCTTTTTAAACCAACTATCATTCAACTGCGTCAAGTGTGTCTTCTGCTGTGTCTTCTACTGTTTCTTCTGCCAATCCTGTTGTTGACTGCCTGCGCGGGCACAGAAAAAACGTCGACCACGCCCAATCGTCCAGAGGAAACCACTATCGACGCTGAACTCAAATCGACAGCATCACCGGCGATGGCTTCGAACCAGCGCCTTTCCGCCCTCACGCCATGGTTTCACGATGCCCTCGGCGGCAAAGCAGCGCTGGCGCTGCAGGAAAACCGTCTGCAGGACGCCGTCGCCCTGTTTGATGAACTGATCCCGACTCTGAAATCAGATACGCTGCGGCAGCGTGCCCGTTTCCTTGCTGCGTATAATTCGTTCTACGCCGGAGACTCGCAGCGGGCATTGACCGAACTGCCCCCCCTCGCCCGGACGCTGCCTCTGCTGGAAGAAGTCGTTTATGAGGTCAGTGCACTGGCGGCTTTCCGGTTAAACAGATTTGATGAAAGCATTTTCTACGCCGGAAAAATTGAGTCCGTAAATCAGACCGCTGCGCTGCTAATGGGGGATGCAGCCATGCAACTGGAGCAGTATGACAACGCCCTGCTCCAGTACCGCAAGGTGATGGCCAAATGGCCCCATGACACCAAAGCGGAATGTCAGGCTAAAATCGTGTCGTGCATTGTGCACATTACAGAACCATACCAGTTGAACGCCACACCCTCACCCCCATCTGCGCAACAGATTGCCCCCCCGGCGACGGACGAGGCAATCGACACCGATAAGGAAATGGACACCGCGTCAGCGGCAGACAGTGATGACAAGCCAAAAAAACATATGGCCTCAACGCCGGCGGATACAAAAGATACCGAACCGGACTCTCCAGCTCTCGCCAATGAAGTCGACGCTGCCCAGGAAAAGGTTACACCTGCAGATACCAACGCGTACCTGCGCATGTTGATTGATGAAGCGCTCAACATCATCACTGCCATGAGCGCCCAGTCTCCCTCCGGAAAATGGACCAGGGAAGCGTGTGCACACGAAGATACATTGCGGGCGCGGATTGGAGAAAAGCCATCCCCTGCCAAAACAGAAACCCGCGTGGCCCAAAACCTGTTTGATGATGCCCATGAGGATATGCTCAAAAGACGCCATGAAAAAGCGCTCAAAGGTTACAAAAAAGCCATCAAATTCGCCAAACGCAATGGCGACCTGGAATGTCGCGCCCGATATGAGGAAGCCCTGGTGACATCATTTCTGCGACAGCACAGTGACGCCGCCTCAATGTTCGAAGCGGTGGCCAGCGACTGCGCAGATCCGGAAATCCGACTGAAGTCACTTTACAAAGCCGGCAGTGCGCATATGAGCGCAGATCAGCACGACGATGCCATTCGCATGTATGCCGAGGTGGAAAAACAGTTCAGCGCTCATTCGTACGCCGACGATGCCCGACTTCACGGCGCCCGTGCCTGGCTCGCCAAAGGCGATGAAAACACTTTTTTGAAAATGATCTCCACTTTGCCCGATGACTATCCAGGGGGAGACATGCGGGCAGAAGCGCTCTGGCTGGGTGCCAAACGGGCGCTGGACCGAAAACGATTCCCACAGGCCAGGGAAATACTGGCGAAGTATTTTAAAATGTTCCCCATCGAAAAAGGCTGGTATACTGCGGGCCGCGCGGCGTACTGGTACGGGCGGGTAATGGAACTGATGGGAGATACCGATGACGCAATGCGCCAGTATGAGTATACAGTCACTACGTCGCCATTTACTTTTTACATGGTGCTGGCATACAGCCGTCTGAACGAACTGAATGAACTGGGTGCGAAACTGCTGGCCGCTGAGCTCACGCCCAAAAGGGGTGAGGAACCGGACGCCATTCCAAAATCGCTGCTGACGGATGGCCCATTTGCGGTTGGCGTGGAGCTGATTCGACTCGGATTAATTTCACGGGGGACCAAACAAATCAAGGCGCTGCTGCGCAAATCCGGCACCGCGCCTTCGGTGCACCGGGCTGCGGCAACGTTGTTTCGGCATGTGGGGAGTTTTGCCGACTCGAAGGAAATCACGGATTCCCTTGATGGATGGCGCAGTCGGTATCCTACCGGCGAAGACTATATGGACTGGAGCCTTGCATACCCCATGGCGTTCGAAAAGGATGTGGCGTTCGCATCCGCCGAAAGTGGCGTTGACTCTGCGCTGATTTTCGCCATCATGCGAGAGGAAAGCAGCTTCAATGCATCCATAGAGTCCTGGGCCAATGCCATGGGGCTGATGCAGCTGATTTTGCCCACGGCGCGCGCGATGGGCGCGCAGCTGGGCATCAAGGTCAACCGCAGTTCCCTGAGAGAACCGCATACCAACATCCGTCTGGGCGCCATGTATCTCAAAAATCTGAGCGACAGCGTGGGGGGAAATCCGGCGCTGATGATTCCCGGATACAACGCCGGTGGCGGCGCCGTCAGTCGGTGGCTCAGGGAGAATGGGGACATGGCTCTTGATCAGTTTGTGGAATCCATTCCCTTTGGGCAAACCCGAGGCTACACCAAACGGGTCCTCTCCACCTTCGCCACGTACCGCTTTCTCTACGGAACAGATCATCCATTCACCGTCCTTGATTTCGATGTAAAGAAATACAGATGAGAGGCCGAACATGATTCCCGCAAAAGAAAAATGGCCTGTGCAGAGCGAAATGCTCATCAACCGCATTAAAAAAAATCAGCGTCGGCTCAACGCCTGGTGCCACAGGCAGAATGTTTCCTGTTATCGACTGTACGCCCTGGACATCCCTGAGGTCCCGCTGCTGGTGGACTGGTACGAGGGTCGGTTGCATGTGGGGGTTAAAATCAAAGGCGGTGACGTTCAGGACACAGAGAACGAATGGATTAAATATCTGGTAAACGCGCTGGCACAGGCGCTTTCGGTTCCCGCCGAAAATGTATTCATTAAATACAGGAGACAGGGAAAGGGGGGCACCCAGTACGCGCCCATATCAGGAGAAGGGCGCATATTTGAAGTCCGGGAAGGGGGACATGTGTTTGTGGTGAATCTGTCGGATTATCTGGATACCGGCCTGTTTCTGGATCACCGGCAAACCCGGCAAATGGTTCAAAAGGAGGCGGCAGGCAAACGGTTTTTAAATCTTTTTGCCTACACGGGATCATTTTCCGTGTATGCCGCTGCCGGGGGCGCGGTGGCCACCACCACCATCGATTTATCAAACACTTATCTCAAGGCGGCCCAAATCAACATGGAACGAAATGGCTTTCGTGGCGGGGCCCATCGCTACGAAAAACACGATGTGCTCGATCTGCTAAACCAACGGGGGCTGCGCGGCATGTACGACCTCGTGGTCATGGATGCCCCCACCGTTTCAAAAAGTAAATCCATGAAGCAGAATCTCGCGATACAAAAAGATTACATCTGGATGCTCACCGCATTGCTCGAATTTGTATCGAAAGGCGGCGTAATTTACTTCTCGTGTAATCTGGGAACATTTCGCTTTGACTACACTGCAATTGCTGCTGCAAAGGTCGAAGACATTACGTTAAAAACAATACCCCAGGACTTCACCGGTAAGACGCCACATAAATGCTTTCGCATCGTTAAATAGATGTTGATCCGTGAAAAACCCAAACCGCTAATATTTTTTTTCGTTTAAATCTGTTTTCGATGCAACCTATTCTCTGTTAATGCTAACATTGTAATCCTCCCAATACCGCATTGGGAAACGGAACACATAACGGGATAAAACAAAACACTTTGAAATCATCGAGGAAGTTATGTACAAATTAATTACGTTTTTAATTTTAATGTTTTTGGTTCTTCTGGCCAGCGGCTGTGAAAAGGACGAAGCGGTCAGCAATCCCAGCGCCAATTCCGACTCGGACACAGACGCCGATAGCGACAGCGATTCAGATGCAGACAGCGACTCAGACAGCGATAGCGATAGCGACTCTGACGGGGATTCGGATTCGGACGCGGACACTGAAGAAGATACTGAAGCCGCCTGCGCCGATACCCCCTGGACAGTGGAAACCAAACCCATTAACCTGCTGATCTTACTCGACCGCTCCAACTCCATGAAAAAGTACACAGTTGAGGGCACTGACGTCACCTATGCTGAGGTAATCAAGGACAGCATCAGTTCCATCGTGGCACAGCACACCAAAAGCGGCATCATCAACTTTGCCCTCAACGTATTCCCGTCACCGGAACTGTGCGATGCGGACTATCATGATCCTGATCTCATTCTTGAATCCGAAATTCTCTGTGAAGCCGCCAGCCAGTTTACAGACGCGGAATCCGACTATCTGGACCCCTCAGTGCCATTTGCAGACGATATCACCGAAAGTACAATTGATGCCATCGATCAGGTCATGGACGAAGTGGGTAACTGCGGCGGTACACCGATGACCAAATCACTGCAATGGGCCAAAGTGTATCTGGAATCACTCAATCTCGAAGACGACACCTATGTGCTCCTTGCCACCGACGGCGCCCCGGGGTGTAACTTTGACCTCGATTACGCCACCTGCGAGTCTGCATCCGTTGGTTTGAAACCGCAGGCCCCCGAAATGTGTCTGGATGCCGCGGAATCCGCCCAGGCGGTATACGATCTGGCACAGGCCGGCTTTAAAACGTTTGTGGTTGGTGTGGGTAAGGACGTCGAAGCATTTACAGACGTGATGGACTCGATTGCATACTGGGGCGCCAATGATCCGGATGGTGAACCTGATTTCACCAACGTTCCTGAGCCAGCGGCTGGGGACAACTGGTACTACCCCGCTGCGGACGCCGAAACCATTGCCGCTGCGCTCGAAGATGTGACCAATGAAGCCATCAGCTGCGAATTCGATGTCATCTGGGAAGATGTTCCAGAAGTCGATCCGATATCCGGATACACCGTTACCAAGTCCTGCGCAGCAACGCGCGTATTCGGTCTGCTCCCCGACTCCGACGAAAAAGTGGAAATTCCCTATGTGGAAAGCTGTGACGATGAAAATCCCGATGCCAAGGATGAAACCCAGCAGTTTGGCTGGACATGGTCGGCACTGGAAGGCACCTCCTGGGAGGATGTACAGGCTCTCGATAAAGACACCAGCAAGTGCGAAACCATCAGACTGTGCGGCAACGCCTGTAATCAGCTGAAAATGAAAAAAGGAAAGCAGACATGGAAAGGCGCGTCAGCATCCTTTGGCTGCGCCCCCATCATCTGGGTTGAATAATCCAGGTGGACTCCAGTTCCCCCCAACTTCAATTCTGACCAAGAATCCCCTTAATTATCGAAAGTCTGCAGAAAATCACTGTGGTGTCGACAGCCTTGCCAGTAATTTATCCGGTCTGGATTCAAGTGCTGCAATTTCAGACGACAACACGTCGTTGCGCGTTTCCAGCCTCGCCGTTTCCTCAGTTTTCTCGAGTATGGATGCCAGAAGTTTTCGCGCCACGCGGGTTCGTCCCCACATTCTGGGCAGCGATGCCATGTTGGTCCGATCCATTTCAATTCCTTTTTGAAGTCGTTCCATTTGTTTTAGATTTCTGCTCAACTGTGACTGTTTCGCGTTCAGCCGACTACGCACGTCCATCACCGCCTGCAGTACATCCCGTTCCCTTTGGGGAATGGTCTTCGCTGCCGTGTACCCCTGCAATGTGCCGGTATCGGTTCCGGTCAATGTCCTTAAGCCCTCCTGGGTGACAAGAGTGACTGTTTTCTCTTCCCGTGCTGCCACATCCACAAAGGTCAGATACATATCTGGCCAATCATCCACCCTGAAAATCGGCTGTTCAGTCAAAATTTTACCATTTCGCGCATGGCGAATCATTACCCCCAGCGTACGCGCCTGACCCGCCCGGTTATTCAATTCGTAAATATGTTCACGCTTCACCAGCCTGTGGGCATACAGTTCGCGCTGGCGCCATTCCAGTCGTCGCGTTTCCTCTGACGCGATTTTGTTACTAAGCTCAAATGACACGTCTTCATCCTTGCCGTAGCAAAGGATGGTCGTACTGTTGGGTTCAGTCCGACTCAGTTCGCCCTGCCCGCGATATCGCCCTGCCGCAAACACCGACATCAGTCCGGATTGAAGTACAACACCGGTTTCGTTCTGGAGTCGCACACACGTGTTTACGTCATGTTTCCCTGGAATAACTCTGGAAAACAGCTGGCCCTCAACCTTACGATTCAATACCGGTACCATGGCCGAGCTGCCCGCCCGGACAGTGACTGGTCTGAGCACGCTGTAAACAGAAATCTCCGCATCCACCGTTGCCGCCGCCATTTCTCTCACTGCCGACTCCCCCACGTCCAACAGATTCGACGACTCATCTTCAATGACTGACGCAGCAGAGCTAATCGAAGGCGCGCTGGAATGCCGCCCTCCCAGACCGCCGCCACCTCTGCCATAGCCAACCAACCCAAACCCCCTTCCTGAATAATAGTCATACAGCAGCCGGTCCGTTGTCTGTGCGCCCAACTGGGGCATCATGGCGCCGTCATTCTGGAGCGCAATACTGTCGCGCGCCCCATACCGCGGGGATGCCACTGACACCAGATAACTATCCGGCCG
>JAFGWT010000105.1 GCA_016937015.1 Deltaproteobacteria bacterium
GAGCAATCTGGATGCCCTCCTTCGAGGGCATGACGCTGGGCACAATCACAGGGCGGTGGCCACTGCTCATTTATCGACAGTCTCGAATTCGGGCATCCAGTCGCTTGCAGTCTGGATTCTCAATCAAGTTGGGAATGACGAAATGCTCTTAATGACGGTGATTTCGGCTTAAAGACTAACATATGAAAGCAGATTACCTAAACGCCGGTGGTTGATCAGCCAGGGCAGACATAGGTCGGCCCGTACGGATAAGAGGACATGAAATTCGACTGTACGGGCGCACCTGTGTGTGCGCCCTGGCAGAGTGCAGTGCATATAGCAACCGTTGTCGCGTAGCGGCGGCTGTTTGGGGAAATTTGGACGGTCCTGAAAATATTGCTTCAGTACTTTTTGCATGCCTAACGCCGGATTGTAAAGACGGGCATTTCGGTACTCCGCAGTGCCTGATTTTAAAATGGTCTGAATGTATGTGACAGTGTTCGCTGTAAATATGTGTATTTAGCGACCGCTTCTGTCTCTTTCCACTTTAGGTTTAGCCTGGCGATTTTGGGGAATTTGAATTTACATGGGGGGCGGGTTTATGGAGTGGTTTTCAGTGAAAATGGCTGAACCCCGGGGGTGAAAAGGGAAAGATGGTATAAATGAGCCGGTTTGGTTGTGCGGCGATACCTTATTGGTATAGGACACATCGATTCCTGATTTGCGATATGCTGAGACTGGTTTTAATTGGACTTTTAAAAGCGAGAGTTCCGGATGCCACATTCAATGTGCAGACAGTTGGGAGTGATAGTGTTGATGGCCTGTATGCTGGGCTGTGGCATTTTCCATAAACGGCCCGGGCAAACTGCTGACACAGAGGTAACTTCGGAGACGGGCTGTGCAAAGACCGAAGTGGTGCCGCCGAGTGCTGATCCGGCGAGTGCATCACATCCGTTTAAAATTTGCAGTGATGCAGTGGCCACGGGCGCTGCGCCGCTCATTGCGGATTTCGAAAACTGCAGCATCGAAGTGACGCAAAACGAAGGAAGGGATGGGTTCTGGTGGGTATTCGATGACGGCACGGAGGGAACAATATCCCTTGTGGCAGAAGACGGGGCTGCGCATTTTCAATCTGCGGACTGGAGCGATTGGGGAAGCGGGGTCGAATGTCATATCGCGCCTGTCGCTGACTACACGGATCACTGTTCCTATGATGCGAGCCATTATGCGGGCGTTCGATTTAAGGCCACAGGAAAAGGGCGCGTTATTTTCAGGGTCGCCACTGTGTCCAATATTGCCATCGCTTCCGGTGGCACCTGCACCAGAGGGTTTAACTGTTACGATATGCCTGGAGAACGGTTCGTGCTCACCGATGACTGGCAAACCATCGAAATGCCGTTTTGCAGGATGAAGTCAGAGGGCTGGGGGGGCAAGGCAGCGCCCCTTAACCCTTCTGAAGTGGTTGGGTTTCATTTTATTTTCTATTCGGGGCAGTCCGTTGATTTCTGGATTGATGATTTTGAGTTTTTTAGCGAACACACGGCCGCGTCGCCTGTTTCCTGTGAGCAGCCATGTCCGCTGGCGCTGGTGCAGTACCCGGACAAAATTGTTCCCCAAAACTCATTTCTCCCCCTTGGCAGTGAACTGACGCTGCATACATTTGAACAGCAGACCAAAAGCTGTGGCGCCATAACACGACGGTATTTGCAGTATGTTCCCAAAGGACTGCCGGCAAACAGCACCACGCCGGTGGTGATTGCGCTGCATGGCAGCAGTACCAACGCCGAAACATTTCATACTTTTTTGGCCAGAGGCCGTCTGGATGAACTGGCGGAACGTGACAAATTTATTGTGGTGTATGGAAACGCAGCGCCGGGCGCCCACAGCAGCGATCACCCCGAGTGGGAGAACACCGGATCGTGGCGCTATGATACATATGACGATGGTCAGGTGGATGACATGGAATACCTGATGATGGTGATTGAACAGCTGAAATCTCAGTCCGTCATTGCCGGAGACAATGATATTTACCTCGTTGGATTGTCAAACGGCGGCGGCATGGTTTTGCACGCAGCCAAACAGCATCCGGAGCTGTTTAAGGGGATTGCCGCATTTATGCCCTACGACGGTTGGGAACCTTTACCGGTTCCATCCCTTGCAGGCACGGGCCTGACGCGTGTGCTATTTGGAATTGCCCCCGAAGATCCCGGTCTTTCCAAAGGATATGACAAAGTGCTAAAAACCCTGCCATCCCAATGGGCTGCCGCCATGGGGCTGTCTGCTGACGCGATTTTAAATCCGCTGACCACCAAACTTCCCAACAAAGTGGACGAGGGAAAAGAGTACAGTGGAAATAATGCGAATGCCCTTCGCACGCGCAACAGTACAGTGACCCAAAGGGATATGAGCTCGCCGGATGGCGCCTTAAAAGTGCGTCTCCTGGAATTTACCCGAGGCGGTCACCTGTGGCCCAATCCGGTGCAGGACACAGTGGTGAATCTTATCGAACAGTATGGCTTTCGCAATCAGGATGTGGATGCAGCTGATGCGGTCTGGTCGTTTTTCAAAGAAGGCAAGTAGCTATACGCAATGCCAATACATAAACCACCCAAACCGTTGTTGTGGCGCCTGGTGCACTCAGTTGGCGCTCCAGTGTGAATTTCGGGGAGCGTCCGGTAAATTGCCGCACCGCGCAAACCAATTCCGACGGGAAGGGCAGTGTAAAGAAATGCCACAAATTGGGTTGTGTGCAATTTGTACGTGATTTATAGAGTTCAGGTACCGGGCGTTTAACTCAGCGGGAGAGTGCAATCCTCACACGGTTGAAGTCACTGGTTCAAATCCAGTAACGCCCACTGATAGAGGTTCCACTAATCTTTTTTCCAGTCTCCAGGTTTCTTCATTTTGCTCGTCACGATGGGGCGCTGATTCTTTAGAAAACATACCGGAATGACCCCCCTGGCGGGTCTGGAACGCGCTCAGAGCGCGGTATAACAACGAAGATATATCGTCATGCCCGCGAAGATATATCGTCATGCCCGCGAAGGCC
>JAFGWT010000106.1 GCA_016937015.1 Deltaproteobacteria bacterium
AAACCGAAATAGGCCACCTTTACAGCGCTGCATTTTCATGCGACGCTACCCATAAATATATTTGAATGGCACTTTCTTAATATAAATGTCGTAACAATCCCAGTAGTTGGCATTTCATCAACTGCCTGGATTATAAAAACAATAAAAAGGAAGGGCGAAAATGTCAGGTTTAAGAACGAAACTCATTCTATTCACATGGGTGTTTATGGCAGTTATGGTGTCCGCATCCTGTACCTCTCAGTCAAATGACGACAGCGCCAATTCGGACACGGACACGGACTCAGACACTGACTCTGATTCTGACTCTGATACCGACACGGACTCCGATACCGACACGGATTCCGATACTGACACGGACTCTGATACTGACACGGACTCCGACTCTGACACGGACTCCGATTCTGACACGGACTCCGATTCTGACACGGACTCCGATTCTGACACGGACTCTGATACCGACACGGACTCCGATTCTGACACGGACACGGACTCCGACACAGACTCTGACTCCGACACAGACTCCGATACCGACACGGACTCCGATACCGATTCAGATTCTGACTCTGATACAGACACGAATTCCGATACAGAAAACACCTTCTCTGTGGGATGCGGCACGCCCATTTCCGTTCCAGACTGGAAAACTCAGCAAACCATGGAACACGAAGGCGCTACCCGATACTACCTGCTTCACGTGCCGAAAAATGCAGACAATCAAACGCCGCTGATGCTCATCTTCGGATTGCACGGATACGATATGAACAACGTGTCAGTGGCTGGCCTGTACAATTTCACTGATCGATCCAACGGTCAGGCCATTACCGTTCTGCCTCAGGGGGAAGGTCCGCCCCCAGGTGATGTGTCCCACTGGGGGGATAATGTCCTGAAATCAACCTGGAATGCCGGCGACACCAACTACGGTTTTATTCGGGCACTGATTACCAGCATTAGCGAAAAGTATTGCATCGACACCAGCCGCATCTTTATTGCCGGATTCAGTATGGGCGCATTCTTCACCAACTCAATCGCCTGTGCACACAGCGAATGGTTCCGTGGCTTTGCGCCTATTGCGGGCGGTGGCCCACAGAGATGCGACGGCGACGTGAAATCCGCCATTATGATTCAACATGGTACCCAGGACGACATCGTGGAAATGAACAGCGGCTTGGGCAGCCGCGACTTCTGGGTGGGACAAAACGGCTGCAGTCAACAGTCCGCCCCGTCGTTCTCCGGATGCGAGAGTTATACCGACTGTCCCGAAGACGCGCCGGTTCACTGGTGCACAGGCAACTACAACCACTACATTGATGGCACCGCAGTCGCCAATATTTGGGAATTCTTCAGCGGTCTTTGAACATCCCAAACGGCTCCAATCTGTCGACCGAATTCGACGATGTTTAGAAAACGTTTTTCCCTGTTTGACCGGCGAATGGTAATTAGACTCATTTTTAAAGCACGCTTGAGGGCATAAAATCGCCGATGTCACTTTTTCTCGGGGCTACTTCCATTGGTGGGTGCAGAGAGTGACAACGTGCGCGTTTCGGCGCGAACCTATACTGAAACCATCCGGTTAAGGGTTAGCATCGCACTGATTTGCCCTTGTCCCGATGACACCATCCTCGACGGACAGGGGCAAGCTGTCAAAGTCGTGGATGTTTCGCAGGCCTATGCGGCAACGGGATTACGGTTGACGCCAACCGCAATCTGGTCACTCCGGGTGAAGAAAACAATGACACAATTTCAATTATTGCATCACGGGCAAAACACGATAGCGTAGTCTTCGCCGGCGCAGGCGGCCATGGAGTCGGCATCGTCACCGGACCATGAGTAGGCTTCGGTACAACCTTCATCGAAATATCTGGCAACAACGCTGTCCGGATTATTGCGATCGGGACTCACACAGGAGACCAGGTTGCCATCAATGAGAAATTGTCCTATCTCGGGACAATCGGGCAGGAGATCGTCAGGACAGGACTTCGTGGGACAATCCGACATCTCCAGTGGCACAATGGCCATGGGCAGGTTAAAAGCGTCCACATGACTGATGTTGTACCAGTCAAAATCGTAAAAATCCGTATTGAGGGTCATCTCCGCAAGGGTATGATGCTCCCCACCGGGATCGGGACCAATATATCCCCAGAATCGAATCGACGATATGGGCGCCACCTCTGATCCCAGATGGCGGCAATCGCTTTGTCCTGGCGGCAGCATTCCGGATTCAATATCGCTGCCTTTAAACGTCAGCACATCACCGCATTGATTGACAAACTGCAGCGACGAAAGCCCATCGCCATGGACCGCACACTCACCATCAGTAGCGCCACCAGTATCTTCGTGGTCATCGGTAGCGGTGACATTCAGCATTGTGGCTGTATCAGTGGCTGTATCAGTGTTAGGGTCATGGTGGGAATCATCGTCGGTCAAGGTGCCGTCATCGGCACAACCAAACCACACTATTCCCACTAAAAACATCCACATCCGTTTGGTAATCATGGCAACCTCATATTCGCAAGACTGTCAATTGTCGTTCTCAACACGGAAGTGGGGAATCCTGGAAACAATCCATTCAAATCACTGGGAATATTTTGCGGATGAATGATCGCGACCTGAATCATTCGCGTCGCTTCATCGAGCAAAATCATAAAAAAGCGATCTCCTTTGGGCCGTCGGAAGACTGGACAGCCATCAGAACTGCCGCCGGATTCCACAACAGGACCGACAGCATATGCATTCCGAGAGCAGGCATCCACAACTTCCACATCATCGGCAAATTGATCCCGCACGCATCCACTGCCACATACACTGCCCCCCACATGACCATTCTGAAATGACCGAATGCCCGTACTGATAAACTCCCGGTTGGAGTAGTCGTTGTTATCCATCACTACTTCAAACACATTTATCTCACCACAGCCATCACCAACACTATTTGTTTTCGAGTAACAATTGCATAGCCCATTCCATTTACGTGCGCCATCGCGTACCAGCTCTGCTGCAACAAAGGCCATCCATGGTCCGGGATGTCCGGCGCTGTCACCATTGCATGAGCCGACGCCATTGTCATCAAAATCCATGTTGCCAAGGAGTGCAATCATTTTGGCCCCGGACCATCCCAAGTGGTTTATCCCCGGATCGTCCGGACAATAGTAGGAGTCAAACGTGTCACAATTGATTGACGGTTGCTGCATCACATACCACACACAATCATCATGAGTCAGTTCGCCATCAAACACTGCGTTATCATCACCACTTTTGGTAAACGCTAAATTCTCGGTATTCGCCTCGCGCCTGTCAAAAAAAGATATACGCGCCCAATGTGATGTCGCACCGCCAGTGGGTTGGTAAACGGCAAGTTGTTTCACATTCAGCGCCTTCAATATTAAAATCATTTCCTCATTAAACGGCGCCAATTCAACGCTATCTGTATAATGCCTTTCCATGCAACAGACACCGCCCCAGCTATCCTCACCATCCCTGTAATTACAGGCAGGATCCCCATTGGGTCTATTCAGTCGCCTTGGCCACCAGCCCGCGCCGCCAATATTAGTAAACGTAATGGTGCCCCCCAGTGTGACAGCGGATGCGTCAGCGGGGTAAGCAGCACTTCCAGTGTCGAATTCACTGCCAGTCGCGCTGTCCAAATACGTTTCACTATCCACCGCAGCCTCGGTGTCTGCATGAATTGCCGAATCGAATGACAACTCGCCATGACCTGGCGTTTCGCTTTCTGTTCCGCTTACTGCGTCGGAATCCACATCCGCGGCCGATGTTCCACTGTGATTGGCAGCGCATCCCAGTATGAGACCAGGGAAAAGATACCATATCCATTTTTTCATATCGATAATTCCTTCCGCGTCGGTATCTTATATTACAGTGAAACAATACCTGATGTAATCTTTATGTAAAAATGATATATGTCTGCTATTGATAATTGAGTCCTTTTATTTTCCATACCAGTTTTGCCTAAAAGGAGACCCTATGAACAGTGACAACACTACGTCATCCATTGACAACCCATACAGTATTGGAGAGTCAGCGCTTTCAGTGGGCGCATCCCCGCCAATTGATGAGGACGAAAATCAGGCACATATCGCATTTTCCAGGATGTCCGTTGCGTTACTGCTGGTGCTAAGTGTAGTGACGCTGGGCATATATATTCCACTGTGGTACATGTCGCGTCTGGAGCAACTTAACCGTATCAAATTTGTCGACAAACTGAACAGTACCCCTTTTATCATCATTCTCGTGCTTTACTCAATTTCAGCGGCTATCACCATCATCAGTATTGTGATGGACTTTAGCGTCAGTACGATGCAGGGGATTGATGGCATCGACAGAGTCATCAACATTGTCGGTGGAATCACCATACTTGTTCAGTCGTTTAAAATAAAACGGATGCTCGAACGATATACGGGCCAGCCATACTCCGGTCCCGGCACCTTCTTCTTTCAGTATCTGTACCTTCAACACAAAATGAACAGCGCCCGACCGATGGAAGAAGATATCGAATAGCACCTTCTCACAATTCGCTCAGGCCATTTATTAAACTTATTTCCAGTCATCGAACTCGTAATGATCCGTGTGCTCCGGTTCGGGCTTTTCAGGGACTCTCCGCCTCTCTTTGAGAATGTAATCCATAACCTGCTCATCAAACCAATATTCCGCCTGTATACCACAGCCTATGGCAATTAAATGATCGAGGGATTTGCTTATGACCTCAACCTGAAAATCATCACAATTCAAGTCCTCCATCGCTTTTGACCGGAAGCGCAGGTCTGCACGAATATGCATCTTTGCCGCGGAAATGACAGGCTCATGCTGGGAACTGGAATATCCAACAGGTTCTGCCGAGGGCTCTCTATAGTATCCATTACAGGCGATAAGAGTGGCAACTGACAGGGGCATGCCGATCAGTTGTATTTTGCTAAGTACCTTCTTCAATTGAACTGCCCTCAAAATGGACTCAAAAATCTGATGTCAATCAACATCAAATACATACCCATCAGAATTTTATCAGAAAAAAATGAAGTAGATGAAAAGAAAGGCTGGAAAGCCGTTTCACCGAAACAGCTTTCCGAAGGTATGAGGATCTATTTCTGTACGTCGATAGTGAACTCGTTCACTTTTGTACCTGTGGGATTGCCGCCCCAAATCTCAAAGCCGGCAAATACGTCGGTAAGGTACCAGCTGGACTCCAGTCCGTGAGTAACGGCATCATCCATCATGTCCTTGAGATCGCAACTGAAGTTCTGAACATCGCCGCCCTTGACCACGTAGGAAATAACCGGACGATTGGGTGACAGGTCCGGATAATCAGGCGAAGCTTGACGAGGACCAACCCAGACATCCCAGTCATGACCACAGAAGCTGGCGTCGCCCTGGTCAGAACCAATTGGCTGGTAACCCGATGGATCGTGCAGCCACAACATGGCAAAACCGGATACCGCATCGCCGTACTCTTTGCCACCATAAGGCGGATTGTCGCTGGAGAACCAAATGTCGTATGTAACATTGGATTCACCCAGACCGCTACCACTCCATTTGAATGTACTCTGGGCGCTGCTAATGTCGCTAATCCGCGCCGGCAGGTTGTCGGTGCTGGTTGTGGTCAGCGCTTTGTTACCATTTTGCCCCACATAAATGGAGGGGAAGGAAACCGGAACGCCGCCGCCCTGTGAGCTACCGCTGAAATGGGTGATTTCAAAACTGTTATTGATGAAGTGAAGTGTCTGATAACCGCTGCTGGCACCCCAGTAGTTGTTTTGGATAATATAGTTTTCACCGTCTACAGATACCATTTTACGATCATAGTTATCGTCTTCGCCACCATCGCCGCCGCAATCGCCTTCAAGGTCTCCCATGTCATCAATCACAAATCCATCAGGTGCATCGCTTGCAGAATTACCCTCGGCAAAACCCAGCACACAGAAGTTGTAGTCAGTTGCAGCGGATTCATCCCCTGGAACCAAAAATACCACCGCGGATATAGGCTGTCCGTCGTAGTACTCGCCAGTCCATTCGCTCTCGTCGAGATAACTTGCTTCCCAACAGGTGCTGTGGAATTCATCATAAGGCGCAAATACCTTAACGCCGCTGGCTGCACCGGCACCGGTTACCCCCAGGTCGTAACACCAACGCTCGCTGGCATCTGTGCCGCCATTCTCGGTCTGAATCTGAATGCGGATGGTTGCACTGGTCACGTTACTGGCGATATTCACCGCAATACCGTTCTCCTTGATTTCAACCGGAGGTGGCCCTTCTGCGTCTACAGAGTCTGGGTCGTAGGTACAGTCAGCAGTGGCTTTGTCCTCGTTAATATTAAAACCGAGCAGCGCAACCGCGTCATAGGATTTGCCAACAGAACCTTCGATGCAGAAGTTTTCGCTATCGCCTCTTTCAAGGAAATCCTGAGGTTCAGCCGTTGTGTTAACGCCTTCTTTATCTATACCTGTCCATGCGCATCCGTGCCAGTCGCCGGTTGTCACATAGCCATTGCCAGTGTCGCCATCAGAATCCGTGTCACTGTCACTGTCGCTGTCAGAATCGCTGTCAGAATCGCTGTCAGTATCGCTATCGGTGTCGCTGTCAGAATCGCTGTCGGTGTCAGAATCCGAATCAGAATTAACAACTACCTCTTTACCGCCAGTGGCTATCATTTCTTCAAGACAGAAATCGTAAGGAATATCATCTTCATTATGACCAGGAACGAGGAGCATAACTGATTCGATTGGATCAGAGCCATTGTAGGATGGGTTTCCGGATTCCCAGCATGCTTCGGTGAGGTCGTCCCATTTTACGGAGTTTGAACCGTCTTTAATTGTGGTACAGTATTCGCCGCCGCTGTCGGTCTTCACCTGCAAACGCAGTGTGAAAGAACCATTCATACTAACTGTAACATCGATACCATCATTATCGCTGGTGGGCTCCCATGAGCCGACACTGTTCGAACCTTCGGCCTGCGAGGCGTTCATACCCAGAATACCGACAGAACTCCAGTCAGGGTCGGCAACTGTTTTACCGGTTACGCAAAGTTCACTTTCACCACCGGCTGCATCTGCAAAGTCCTCAGGATCAATCTCAGCGCCGTCAACTTCGCCTGGGCTAGTCCATGCATAACCATGCATGGCGCCTGCACATACAAATCCGCCTGTTTTAATTTCGAAGGAAACGTTGTCGCAGGAGGCATCGCCGTCGCTGTCGCTGTCCGAATCGCTATCGCTATCGCTATCCGAATCGCTGTCCGAATCGCTATCGCTGTCAGAGTCGCTATCAGAATCGCTGTCACTATCAGTGTCGCTGTCGCTGTCCGAATCACCATCGGTGTCCGAATCACTGTCATTGTCACTGTCCGAATCACTGTCGTTATCAGAGTCACTGTCGGAATCGTTATCACTATCGGAATCACTGTCTGAATACTCAGGAAACTGGTTTTGATCGGTGCCGCTGGAACCACAGGCAGCTAACCAAAGCACTAAAAATAGTAGTAATAATCGTTTCATTGTCTTTTTGTCCTCCCAAAACTTAAGAAGATATTGTTAAGTCACACCCTTAATGGCGTGACGCGGTTGCTTTTTATCTCATTTTATCCCGGTTGTACATACGAGACTATCGGGAATTTTTTTAACCGATAGCATAATAACACAACCAAATCGCTTTGGTGGGGATTAATTTCAGCCTGTTCAAAATTTTTGCCGGGTTCATTGTTTCAATCACTTTGCGTCGATAATCGATAAACGCGCCTCCTGGAATTCATCGGTAAACCGTCATCATATTATCCGATGCAAACTTAATGGGCCATTCATTTGATTTTCACCCCGCATTACCAGCTTCCCACCAAGCCGATTCAATTCAATGTCTATGTGTCTGCAGCATGTTTAAAGAGGTCAACGATTTGCGGGGAAATCTTTCAGGAAACCGGTGACATTCTCCGTATCACCAGAATCGATGAGCAAAAATCACCGCTTTTTTTATAAACCATTATTTTTTTTAGTTTTTTTGTGACAACGCCATTATGGCAGCGCACGGCGGATTTAATTTATGGACTGGAAGGAATTGCAAAATTCGCCAAAATCTGTTTGGCAGCTTTTTGGGCAAGCAACACAATAAACGCAAAATTGCATCATTTCGAAATCCTGAACACCGTTCGGAAACGACTGAAAGCAATTATCCACACAGTTGTCTTTCGCAGTTGGAAGGACCCTGTCCTCACAATCGACACTGATACAGTCCTGAAGAAAAATGCATTGTGGATTGTTGTTGCAAATATTTACTGATTCCTGACATTGCTGGACCCTTGCGCAAGGCACGCAATCGTACTGACAGGTCGAACCAGCCCCGTCGCAACCTGGATTGGTCTGATTGACACAGTCACCGTTATCCATAAAACATGACTCATTGTTACATATTTCGTCACACTTGCCATCTCCAAGCAGCACATTCTGGCATCCGGGTGAACATTCAGGAACATCGTCACAATCGCCGCCATCGTTCCCGCAGTTGTGGCCCAGACATTGATAATTGCATATGCCGTTGCCACTCATTGAGGGCACGCATCCAGGCTGACAGGCCATATCGCCGCCGCAGTCGCCGCCGTCAAAATCGCACATTTCGACATTACATGGCTCATTACACACACCATCGCCTATATCGCCAACAAGACAACCGTCCACGCAATACTTATTGTCACAATCGCCATCGTCAAACCCGCAGAACTGATTATTGCAGACATCTTCACAGTTGCCATTACCGATCATACCGTCATCGCAACCTACCGCACAGTTCTTTGGAACTTCATCTGTCTCCGGGTTGCCACCACCGCTGTCGTCCGTTCCACCATCGATAATATTGTCAGCTTTGCTGTAGTCTGACAAACCGGATATCTGGGTGCACCCGGCCGCAAAAAGGCAGGCGCCAACGAGAAATTTTAATCGAATGAGATAATCGTTCATTCTGCCGCCTTTCCGTCTAGAACCTGCCGGCAACCAGCACTGCACCACCTTCATATGCGCCAACCGGCATGATATGAAGCGAAGTAATTTTTTCGCGTTTACTGCGCCCAATCAGATACATAACAAGTCCCGTACCCGCCACTGCCACACCAGCGGGAATCAGAATATTTGCCATCCTGCCGTATCCCATTGCTTCATCATACGCTTCCGCCCCATCTATCGTGTTGCACTCGTTGGCCGAATTGTCACATAAGTCTTTCACATTCTGCGTTCTCGCCATGGAAAGCCCCCCCATCACGCCACCGAAAACGGAAACCACACTGCCAACCCCCAACAAAACTGCAGCAGCAGTGCGCAATTTCTTTCCTTCATCTTTGGAGAGTTGAATGTCCGCAGTTTTTACAATTGCTGGTTCAGGGCGCTCCGCTATCGGCTCGGTCGTCTTTTCAACATGTTCAGGTTTGGGATTTGCCGGTGAGGTGTCCGCCTGCGTATCAATGGCAACAGTCTCCACCGATTCCGAGGGAACATCTTTGTTCACCACTTCGAGAGTTGTCTCGTCCCCCCCACTCAAACGTATTGTTCGATTCAGCAGCACCTCTCCATCCAGTACAACTTTTATTTCGTGCCGCTTCCCGGCGGTGATTTTTATCAACCCTTCAAGTGGAATTGAGCCGCGCCAGATTCCATCCACATACACCTCCGCACTGGGCGGCCCTTCCACATCAACCGATGCCACCATTTCTCGAAGTCGACGAATTTCTGCCAGGACTTCATCCTTTCTGGTGACCGTTATCTCGTCCCCGCCTTCAGCGAGAAACAGTTCAAACGCCTGAAGTGCAAGGCCATAGCGCTTTGCTGCGGACTCTGCCTGAGCAATATTGTACTGAATTTTCCATGATGGTTTTTGCCTGTTTGCTTCCCTGAATGATTCAGCGGCAGCAGAATACTGTTCAGCTGCGAACAGTTCGGTACCCTGCTGATATGCAACCCTGGCCCTGGAATCCGCGTCATCATTTGTGCTGCTGTCGTCTGCAAAAACATGGCACGAAAGCCAGAAGACCGCACAAAAAACGTTGATATAAAGCATTACTCTCATCACTGGTCCACTTCTGTTGGAATATGCATTGTTCTAATGTTAAATCTGGATCAGAAAATGCACCTGTCCAACTATGAAGAGTCAGTGAAATGTTTTTAGCTTGCCGATTTAATTAATTACAGAGTCGTTACTGATACTGGATTCGCGTCGTTCTCAGCGGTTGCTTCCCAAAACCTTAATGTTTGTGTCGCACTCGCACTGCCAGCGGCATTATGGTTCTGTTCCCTACTTCGAACAAATTCTTTCAATTTTGCAAGCTGTGCCTCATTTCCATGAAGAAACTGAAGCCCCAACCCGCTGTTTGAATCCCAAACATCATAACCGGGTAAAAAAGATCTCGCCACTTTCGAAATGAACACACAGGGCTTAGCCATATTCGGCAACCATGTTTTGCACATTAGCACCTCCCCGACATCAAACTTCAAAGAAGTACGAATAAACATCCCGCCTGTGCTGATATTTTCCATTCTCATCCTCAACGGCGGATAGAATGGCGCAGTGTAGATCTCCACCGGAAGTGAAGCAGCAACGCGTGCCGGCCGATACTGGTGCATGTCGACCTCCTTCGCCTGCTGCCAATGTAATTACTCAAAAAATGACCCGCAAGTGTGTCAATTAACACTTTTACAGGGGTCAATCAAACCCACCGATCAGATTGCCGTCAATATTTAGTGAGAGGAAGCTGTTTCCCTGAGCCGTTCGATAACAACGAATGCCAGGGCAGCCCGTTCGTTTCTCGAAAGGGTTTTTTCCAACCGATCAATTTCGCCCAGTATGCGAGGTGAAGACTCCGGATGTTCGTTTGCCAGGTGGAAGGCGCTCTCCAGTTGTCCCTTCGAAATGCAATATGCAGATGGTCCTCCCATCAAACTTTTCGCAGCGTTCTCCATCTCTTACCCCCCGCAGCCGAAGCTGGAACCACAACCGCAGGAGTGTTGCGCATTGGGGTTGTGAAGCCTAAACCCTGACTCAACCAAATCATCGGAGTAATCGATATTAAGCCCATCCAAATACTGGGCCGATTCGGGATCCGTCACCACTTTCAGGTCGTTTTCATTATAAATAATCTGATCGCCTTCCCGCATGGTATCGTCAAGCAGCATGCTATAAGTCATTCCTGCGCATCCGCCAGGAGTTACAGCCAGTCTCAGATATGAATCGCTGCCCACCCCTCCCGCGAATAGCTCCTGTTTCGCTTTTTCAGTAATGTTCAATTGCATTATTCTGTCTCCTTAGTACAAAAAATCCCTGTTACCGGGGCAAAAATAACGTCGTATTATGTCTAGTCAAGAGGTTGGAGTGAAAAAGTGGTATTTTGATACCAGTTTAATAACAGCAAATTTTTCAGAAAGTTAAATTATTTGTTGTTGGACGACGGCACCATTCAGGTGCTCAAAAATGAGCGTTCGAGTTAGAGTCAGAGACTGCTCAAGCGTCTCGTGATCATCATCCGCGTTCTGGTACAACAGGACGAGCCCCTCTGATACATCACCCTCAATTGATGTTCGCAGCGAATCCGAAGTCGGTGAACCAAAAGGGCCGAGAGAATCGCACACACACAGCCGCCCCGCCACATTCACGCGGGATTTACGGATGCCATCAAACCCCCACCCCGGTTCGCCAATCTGGATACGCACATTTGGGCCCTTGATTCTGGAAACATCGTACAACCCAACCGGTATCAACTGGCGCAAACTTACAAAATTCAGCATATCCACTAACGGGTGAACGCGATACACGCCTTTTCCTTTGATGCTTCGACGCAGAAGCGCTTCGGAAGATGGACGGGTTTTGGTCGGGTCCAGGCCCACCGCGCGATACAGCCGTCTTGCCCCCTGAACGCCGTGCACATCAGACACGCTGCCGCCGGCGTACTGCAGACAAAGATTGTCACTCAACGTGCTGAACATTTGCCAGATTTCTTCGCCGTTGTCCGCCGGCTGCTGCATCCCACTCAGATGCAGGACCCCTACTCGAAGGATTGTATTTAATTGCTTTTCGACTGAAATATTAATATTGGTTGGCATCTCAATAATTCCATACACTGTACGCCGAACAGACAAGCGAAAAAGTGACAAAAAATATTCGCATCATCGCCACGCATATGTCGACTATAAAACGAGCATTACCACACCGGCAAGTACCCCAACCAAAGGTACAAGCTTTTTCCGTTTATTCAGTTCGCCAAAAAGTATGCCGCCCACAATAAAAGATACGACGACGCTGCTGCGCCTTACTATGGACAAAACTGCAATTTGTGCATCACCGTGACTTAACGCCTTGAAATATAAAAAGTCCGCTATAATTAAAAACACCCCAATCAGCAAAATGGAGTGCCGCCAATGCAGTGTTGACCGTTCGGCCGTGACAACAGTGTGCCCTAAAAAAATCATCCCATTTACCACGACCAGATAAAACGAAAACCACACCTGCAGCGATATACGGTCCATTTGAATGTTCTGCAGCAGATATTTGTCGAAAAGCGCACTCAACGCACCTGTGACTGTTGCAATGGCAACAAGCGCCATCCAGCGATTTCGGGTGAACGAAATGCCTTCAAGTTTTCCAACAACAGAAAACATGTAATAGGAAACAAACGTGATGCAAATTGCAGCCCAATGCATCGGCCTAAACGTCTCGCCAAACAACAGAATGGCCCCAAGGAGCGTCCACAACGGGGCTGATGCGCGAATCGGAGACACAATGGATATGGGCAAATGCTTCAGTGCAAAAAAAGCTGAAATCCATGACGAAGAAACAAGCAGGGCTTTGGCAAGTACATAGCCGTGTTCCCGGAGTGTGAGATGGCCGGCGCAAAGTCCCAGCCGAGACATCTGTTCCGGCCAGAGAAGCGATGCAATAAACGTTGGAAGTGTCAACATAAGTGCTGCACAGTTTGAAAGAAACAGAACCCCGAGCACATCGTTGCCCCTCAGCGACCACTTTTTACAAACGTCGTAGATTCCTAAAAACAGCGCAGACAAAACTCCTGTTAGAATCCACATATAAAGTTCGCGCGTATAACTCGGGAAGGCCGTTTTTCTGTCAGGAGGTACATTTCGAACGGGATGCGTCTATCGTTGCTTTCAGCTGCTTGACTTTCTCTACAAAAGGGCTCGACTTATATCGTTTGGTAATCGTGTCCATCAGGATGCGAGCGTCCGTGCAATCACCAAGCATAAAAAACGCGTTTGCCATTTCGTATAACGCTTCCGGCATATGGTCGCTTTTTGGATAATTATCCGCCAGACGGCGAAATGCCCCAAGTGCTTTGGCATATCGTTTTTGCGCAACGTACGACTTACCCACTATCAACTGCAGTTCATCGATATTCCCGGCGCGGGGATAGCGCTGCTCGTATACCTTTGCCAAAGCACGGACTTCACCGTAGCGTTCTTCTGCCATTGAGCTGTTGATCATTTTAAAATGATCAACAGCCTGTGCAGGAACCAGTGACTCGTCAATGGGAATATCCAGGCCCGCGGCCAAGGCAAACTCGTTCACCTTTTTGTCGGTATTCTCGATGCTTTTTTGTATTTGTTGCAGTTCATGAGTAATCTCCGCAGCTGTCCCTTTCGACTCTGCAATATCGTTCCGCAGCACTTCCATTTCGGCACCAAAATCGGCAGAATTGCGCGCCAAAACCCGAGTGGCCTTGCTGAGGGTCTCGTCAAGACTCTCCACCTGTTCCTGCGCACGGGCAATCATTGCTTCCAGCTCCGCTCTGTTGGCGCCTGTTTCCTCTTCAATTTTAACAAGACGATCCTGCAAATGCTGCACTTCCTGCTTGAGGCGCTCTCCGTCATCTCGTGAAGTGAAGAAGAAGCAACCACTCAGCAGGAACGATGCGCACAACATCGTTCCCGGCAAAGCAATCGCACGAAGATTCACTTGAAGTCTACCCTTCTGTCCTGGGCTACATTCCCGCCAGTGGATTCTTCTTCGCCTTTGGAAACAACTCGCATATCCTTACCGTCAACTCCCATTGCTTTCATCAGCTTATGTACCATTCTGGCGCGACGCTCCCCAAGGGCCATATTGTATTCAGTTGTACCTGCAGCGTCACAATGTCCCTCAAGTGTAATCTGACCACCGCCACGTTCCTGAAGACAGGCAAAATTACCATCAAGAACAGCTCGTCCGGCAGAATCAACCTCTGAAGAATCGAACTCAAAATATACTGACTCTAAAGTGCATTCAGGTGCTGGCGCGGGGCCAGCTTCTTCTGTGACGACACATTTGTAGTTCACGCACGACAAACCAGCGGGGCACTGTGAATCATTCTGGCACTCTGCAGCGATACAGGCGCCATCTGCACAGATTTGGCCATCGCCACATTCATCATTTGAAATACAGGGACCACAACTATTATCCCGGCAAACCTGACCGGCGGCACAGTCGGCACTGGTGCTGCAGTAATTCGGAATGGCGCGACAGCCACCACCTGAGCACTCCTGACCCACCGGGCAATCCTGGTCGTTTCGACACTGCTGACAGAGATTGTTCACACAGAACTCACCTTCGTGGCAGTGTTCGTCTGTCTTGCAGTTTGGATAATCAGGTTTACACCCGACCACCAGTAAAGCGCCAAAAATAACAGATACAATTATTCCCATTCTCTTGTTCATTACTCTTACCTCCAAACAGCTCCATGGGTAGGCATGGTTTTCTTTAAAATGTCAATATTCGGAACGATTAACAACAAATCATGAAACAGTACAGCAAATTCCTAACAACAATTTCGCTTCGTTATTTCACGCTCTGAAAAAAAAAACAACAGTCGTGACACCAACAATGCGTAAACTCCCTCCTGTTTGATAAGGAAGTGACAGTATGAAACAAAAATTGCAATCTCATGGAACGTTGTTAAGCTAATAAAGATAAAACCAAGCATAACGGGACAGAATAAAAGGAAGAGAGGGAAATAATGGCAACCAGGGAAGTAAATTCTCAGAATCTTGAATCATTGATTAACGACAGCAATATGTTGTTTATAGACTTTTGGGCACAGTGGTGCGGCCCATGCCGGATGTTTGGCCCCACATTTGAGGCTGCTTCTGAAAAGAACACCGATATCGTTTTTGCCAAATGCGATACGGAAGCGCAGCAGGAAGTGGCCGCTCAATTCGGCATCCGTTCTATTCCCACACTCGCGGTTTTCAAAGAGGGTGTCATGATTTTTCAGCAACCTGGTGCCCTCCCTCCGGCTGCGCTCGATGAATTGATTGAAAAAGTGAAGGAATTGGATATGGACGAGGTTCGTAAGGAAATGGAAAAGCAAAGCGCGGCGAAGTAGCCGTTTGAAGCACTTCTCAGTCCACCAGAGACAACGCTCTGGAACGCCACCCGCCCATGTAATATCGCGCGACGTACACCACTGCCAGCGCGCAAATGGTAACAATAACGCAAATCCAGGTCGTCACAGGCCCTAATTCCAGTATGTGGAAACAGGTGAAGGTTACCCCAACAAGTACCCAGTGAATAGCAACAGATAAAACCATGGTCCAAAACGTATCGCCAGCGCCGCGCAGCGCGCCGCTGAATACAATTGTCACTGCATCGGCCAAGAGATAAATACTGATCAGTTGAACCATTCTTTCAGCCAGGGGTTCAATCATCTGCCACTGTGTGCCAACATTATCCGGCTTAAACAGCGACACCAACGGTCCAGGGAACGCCCCAAAAACAATCATCAGTCCCAGCATGTAGCCGACGGCAAGTAATAATCCCGACTTCATGGATTTATGCGCAGTGCCTAAATCCTTTTTTCCCACATATCGCCCAACCAGAGTTGTGACGCCAACATTGATTCCCAGAAGTGGGATAAACGCCACCATATCCCAATTGAATGTGATGGTCACCGCGGCGGCAACCACCAGCCCCTGTCCGTGAAAAATGGTTATAAGCAGAGTAAAGGCCAGCAAATTTAAAAACAGCTCCACTCCGGATGGCGCCCCCAGACGCCACAGCTCGCGCATCAAACCGCGGTCAAAACGCAATCCACCCAATACATCAAATTCGTGCTGATTCGCTTTTCTGAAGTACGACAGTGCCAACACAAGTACCCCAACGCCTCCAGCTGCGATAGTACCGTACGCCGCCCCGTCTATCCCAAGCGCTGGCAAACCAAACTTCCCAAATATCAATATGTAGTTAAGCCCCACGTTTACCAGCATACTCGCCACTGCCGCCAGCATCACTAGCCTCGTTCGACCAATGCCGCTGAAAAAATTAGCCAAACTGCTTCGAAGCAACGGTATCATGGAACCCAGCATGAGAATCTGAAAATATCCTGTCTGCAATGTGAGTTCTTTAGCGTCGATGCCGGAAAGGGTGAAGAGCTGCCGCCCCATGGGAATCATTGCCAGCATCACCGGGTACGCCCCCAATGCGACAATACCCCCCTGAGTCGCAATAGATGCGCACATATGCGTCTTCCCTGCACCGAGTCGTTGTGCAACCATCGCCGTGGTATAACCGATTAAGCCTACAAAAAAAGTCGAAAACATAAAAGCCGTTAAGCCACCCGTCATGGCCGCGCTCATATGCGCACTGCTCAAACGGGACAAAAACAGCCGATCAGTAAAAAGCATGATTGTGTCGCATGCATATGAAACAATCAGCGGTGCAGCAATCTTCAGCAGTTCAACGGGACCACCCTCGCCCATCCGCTTCGCTTCTTCAGTTCGATTTTCCATTGGATACCAATTTATTGCCGTACCATTCTTGGCAGCTCCCTCGCGCAGGAAGCCTGTTCCAGAGTTCGTCCCGACCCTATGGCACAAAGCGGTTGCGTCTGCAAATGATTCTTTTCAATATCGTCTACCTGTGATACCTAGCGTCGACTATGAGAACGATTGCCGCACTCTTCAGACTTGCCAGACCGGGACAGTGGGTGAAAAACATTTTTGTTTTCACTGCGCTGATTTTCTCAGGTCTCGTACTGGATCCCAATTCGCTTCTCGATGCAGTTATAGCATTTGGCACATTCTCCATGGTTTCCAGCTCTGTTTACTTTCTTAATGATTTTATGGATATAAACGAGGATAGACTGCACGAAACAAAAAAATATAGGCCGCTTGCAGCAGAAGATCTGCCACGATTTGCAGGAAGTGTCGGGTTCGTCGTCCTTGCAGTCAGCGCTCTCATGATCACCTATCTCACCCTCGGAACCATTTCGACCATTATCATAACTTTTTACCTGCTGATAAACCTTGGATATTCACTTGGCTTAAAAAACATCGCAATTCTCGATGTTTTGATTATCTCAGCAGGGTTTGTGCTAAGGATTCTAATTGGCGCCGCCGCCATCTCCCGCATGCCATCCACGTGGCTTGTACTTTGTGGCGTGACGATTTCTCTGTTTCTTGGATTCACAAAACGCAAGGCTGAAATCGTCTATCTTGGGGCGAGCGCCATACGGCACCGAAAAGTGCTCGGACAATACAACGAATCTTTTCTGGACCAGGCGATTTCCATCGTCACCGCAGCCACTGTAATCTGTTATATCCTATATACAGTGGATCCACTCACCGTCGCGATGGTTGGCAGCCGAATGCTGCTTTTCAGCGTGCCACCGGTGCTATACGGTATTTTCAGATACTTATATCTTGTTTATCACGACAAATCGGGCGACGACCCTACGCGCACGGTGTTTACAGACATTCCACTTTTACTGACCGGAGGCGCATGGGCAATCCTTTGCACAGCGGCAATTCTGTTTGGCACTGACATTTCCGGTTTTTTTGCAGAGAGATAATATGGCAAGAGGATTCATACTTTTAGCTATCGCGGTGATTTTTAATGGTGTGGCCAATGTTCTCATGAAAAAGGGTATGACCGGCACCGAATCTCACACAGGTGTCAGCGAAGCGATTCGACACTATCTGACATCATGGCCGATTCTGGTGGGTCTGGCGCTGTTTGGACTGAACGTCATCGCATACACGCAGTCCCTCAGCAGAATCCCACTCTCCGTGGCATATCCCATCATGGTATCGCTGACGGGACTCATCGTCATCGGCGGCTCGCTTGTCCTGTTCAAAGAAACCATCAACAATTACCAATGGATTGGATTCGCCCTGATAATCGGCGGGGTTATACTGGTGGCAAAATGAAAACAAAGTCCCTAAATTTTTGCGATGTTTTATTATGTGTCTTTTTCATATCAATCGCAGGATGTTATCAGCCGGAAGACGTCGCCGATACACCGCCGGATCTCATTGCAAGGCAACAAAATTTCGAAGTCGTCGCTGCAAGCCTTCGAGAAATTGGAACCGCCGACGAAAAAGCCGCGGTTTCCAATCTATCTTCCAACGACAAGCGCATCCGCCGTGCAGCAGCGTTACGAATGATGACACTGGGAAATATAACGCCTTCCGCTGTAAACACCCTCGTATCGATATTGCAAAATGACCCTGAAGCAAGGGTACGCAGCGCGGCTGTCAGAGCTCTGGGAGAGGTGTCAGGTAACCCCACAGGCGTTTCAGCCATTGTGCGTGCGATGTGTGACGAAAACCCAAATGTTCGACTGTATGCAACCAAATCGCTACTTCACCTCGATACAAAGGCCAATGCAGCGATACTGGACTTCATGGCAGCCAGCAACGACACAGGTAAGCATTGCCCCTCCCAAGCAGATCCGAGCCATACGCTGCAAAAGGAGCTGTTGTATCAACTTGGTGTGCAGGGCGCCCGATTCCTGTCACTCTACGTGGAAGGCCTGTCGCACCCACAAACCGATGTGGTCCGTCTTTGCCTGTCCCAGATTCGCAAAAGCGGCCGAAGCGCGTCATCGGCATTGCCCGCGATGGTGGACCTTATGCACAGCCCAGATGATCAAATTCGTTTTGACACGATTCAAACATTTGCCCTGGTTGGAGACCAGTACCCATTGGTAATGCCCGTCCTTTTTCAAGCGGCTGAATCTGATCCTGCCCCAAAAGTTCGCAATGCGGCGGCAAACGCCATCAAGCAAATCCAGGAGCAGCATGCAAAAGCCAACACAGCCACAACAAAATCCCCCGAGGTAAAGCGTTCCCGTAAAGCGCCACCTCAACCACGCCAGAAGTAGCCCCTCCTTCTTTTTACATTCCAGATAAATTATTTCACTCAGCGAGATTCATTTTTGCTGGCGCCTACTCAAAACCGTGATACATTTTTGTCACCGAAAAACATCGAAATGCCGTCAGGACAATAAAGTCTGAAAATTTAACGGCAACAGTGGAGGACCAACATGGAAAGACGTTTCTCATTTTCCGGCACCGGTGGTGGGTTGCTGGGCAAATTTCTGGTAGGAATGATTCTCACAGGGATTACGCTGGGCATATACGCCCCATGGTTCATCGTGAATCTGCAAAAATATATTTGTGAGAATCTGACGCTGAAAACAGAGGCAGGTGATGTAAAGTTCTCGTTTAATGGAACAGGTGGCAAGTTGTTTGGCACATACCTTCTGGGAGTAATACTGACTGGTGTTACCTTTGGTATCTATGGTGCGTGGTTTATGGTGAATATCACCAGATTTTTCGCCGAGAACACGCAGGGGAAAACGCCAGATGGAAACGCGTATACAATTCAATTTCGCGGCAACGGTGCCTCCTTGTTTGGAACCATGTTCGTCGGCGTCCTTCTCTCCATGATCACATTTGGTATTTACTCCCCATGGTTCCTTGTTAAGCTTGCCAAATTCTTCAACGACAATATGGATGTGCTTGAGAACGGCAGCAAAGTGGGTGCATTTGCCTTCAAGGGCGAAGGCGGCGAACTGTTTGGCATCTACATTCTTGGTGCTATCCTCTCCACTGTCACACTGGGGATTTACTCATTCTGGTTTGCCGTGAATGTAATGAAATATTTCAACAATCACACCGAAGTTCAGCTAAATGGAAAAACCTACTCTGGCGATTTCACTGGAACCGGCGGAAAGTACTTTGTAATTAATTTCGTTGGTTATCTGCTTACTATGCTCACCATCGGCATTTATGGGGCATGGTACATGTGTAACCTGTTGAAGTTCCAGTATGAAAGCGTCCGCTTCATCGACAAGGCGTAGCGCGGCCCAGCCCCTGCCCCCCATGGCGCCCCTTTATCTCTGCTGTAACTCAAAAAGATGGTTGATTGGCACCTGAAAATGACCCGCCCTGAACACTTTTAATGTGGCCAAATCCGTATGTAAATTAGGAAAAAAAGAAACAACCAAGGGAGTGCCGGGATGAAACTGCCAGCAATTTTTGAATCCATCAACCAACGGGTAATTTTTCTCGCTACAATTGCAGTCACTATTGGTTGCGCCCCATCCGAAAGCAATCAGGATGCCAGTGCGAATGATTCCAGCACAGTTCCGGAAAGCACCACCACCGAGAATGCTGACACAGCCGCCGATGGGGATATTGGTTCCGACTCAGATATACCCACATATTCCGTGTGTGATGAGCCAGCGCCATGGCCCACACCGAATACATCCCACGAGGTAGGCGACGGTACCTCTGAAAGTTGCACAGAATCGGCTTTGCGCGCTGCGGTGAAGGCGGGCGGCCATGTCACGTTTAATTGCGGTAACGCCCCCGTGACTATCGCAATTTCATCAGAAATCATTGCGGCGGATGGGGCTGTTATCGATGGCGGCGCAAGCGACATATCTCTCGATGGACAGGGATTGACGCGAATATTCTCCGCACCAAGTGGCGATAGGCTGTCTGTGCGCAAGCTGCGTTTCATCAACGGCGCGGCACCCATGAGTAATGAGGCCGATGGCATCGGTGGCGCGGTGGCTGGCAATTGGCGAAGCGCAGTGGAGGTTCGAGACTGCGTGTTTGAAAACAATACGGCCGGGAGAGGCGGCGGAGCGGTATCTGTGTGGACAGGAAGCGCGCTGACCGTGGTGGGAAGCCGATTCACCGGCAACAGTTCATACTACGGTGGCGCCATCTATTCGTTGCTGTCTTCTCTCGACGTGTTTAATTCGATATTTGTTGACAATGTCACAATTGACAATGGCGGGGGTGAAGGTGGCGCCATCGGCACGGACGGCGCGTCGGAATATCCGGATGATAACATCAGTGGTGCCATTGAAATTTGCGGCTCCATTTTTCGAAACAACCGCGGCCTGAGAAGTGGTGGAGGGGTTTATATCTGGGTATATCCACCCGATACTGTGAGAGTGGACCGTACTACGTTGGAATCCAACAGAATTGGCGCAGCTGGTCTGGGAGGTGGTATGCGCATCAGTAACGGAGAAATTGCAGTCACCAAAACCAGTTTCATCTCAAACGTCAGCGAAAATCATGGCGGAGCGCTATACCTGGATTGCTCGCCCCGTTGCGACATTGTGAACACCACCTTCTTTAATAATCAGGCTGATTCCTACGGTGGCGCCATAAGCAGTGGCAGCAACGTGTACATTAACAATGTCACGTTCGCAAACAATTATGCCGGGGGTCACGGTGGCGCGCTGTTTGGCGGAGACGGATTTGAGATACATAACAGTATTTTTCGGGACAACCATGCCGGAAATCCATGGAATCAGGCAAACAATTGTGGCAGCACTTTCTCTGGAAAAAACGTGCTGCAATGGAACAATGCCAATAGCGATGGTGGTGGCGATTCCTGCATTGAATCCGTTCTTATTGCAGACCCGGCATTATCTCCAGAGCCTTCAGACCACGGTGGTCCTACCCATACCATGTTACCGGGCAACGATAGCCCGGTGCTCAATCAGGGGTCAGACTGCGCTCAGTCTGATCAGCGAGGTAACACTCGAGACGAACACATCTGCGATCTCGGCGCAGTGGAAGTGCCATAAGCGCAATTCAACACTGCCGGTTTGCCAGCAGAGTACAGCCCAACGTCAGAATTCGAAATGACGACAGTTGAAGCGCTGAATGAAATTTACACCACGCAATATTCGTGTGAGCCATCAGTTCTGCTTTTCGAACTCTTTTTTCACCTGAGCGAGGTGACGGGCTGCATCTCTGTCTCCGTACTGGGTGCTGGCGGTTTCCAGATTTATCAAGGCATCCTCTATATACCCGGAGTTAATCTGCAGTTTTGAAAGCTGAATATGCAAAAATGCCATAAGTCGGCGATTGTCAGCGAAGCGCTCTCTGGCCTTTACAAAAATCTGCCCCAGCTCCTGCAAACCACCGGTGTCTTCGTCACGCACCGAAAAATACTGAACCAGTGCGCCAATAATGAGCATCACGTGATCTTCTTCAACATGGTCAACATCAAACAGAATTTCACCCGCAATTGATTTGAGGTAATTGAATCCGGTAAACGACCCTGCCATCACAGGCAACACTGCAAGTGCCAGGAAACTGTCCACACCAAACCGATGACGTGATTTGCGCACAAAATCCACTGCTGCTTCAAGTTGCCCGGCAGCAATCATTTTATGAACAGCCTCCGGCCCCATTAGCTGGAGTTCCAACGCATCCCATTCTTCGCTGTTCGCCACATCCGGCACCTTCACGGAGGATGCATCGAGGCGATCCAGCTTGCTTTCAATCCGATCAATCGCCCGGGCCAAAGTGGACAGAGTAGCCCCTGACGACGGCGCCGCATAGTCATGTACCTCGAGCTGGCGAATGGACTCTTCAATTGCCACAGAGACAGTCTGTACCCCGCGAGGTGTCGACAAATCGAACGGAATGGCGGTGACGCCAGTCAACAGCAATGGGCTGCCTACACCGGCAGCATTCAGATGAATTGCCGGCTTTCCTGTTTCGTGGCGTCGTCCGCAATGATAAAAAACAGCAGGGTCACTGCCAGTCAGGTCAAATAAGCAAAGCTCCGCGCTCTGGACATGTTCGACGATATCCGGTGAAATTGCGGAAAGCTGGTTGAAACTCTCCGCTCGCAACACTTGAAAATCAAACTTTTCCAGTCCCCTCGCAATCGCGAGCTCGAAAAGATCATCGCTTCGGTTTTGAATGTCGGATCCTTTATCCCCCTCGGGAAGAATCACCATACAAACTCTTTTGGCCATCGCGTCTCCTGGCACCATCAAGGTGCAGAGTCTATTGCATAAAAATTAATGTCACTCGGTCAGCAAATGTCCGGCCCATTGGCACCATTGTTCCATAACCAGCGCAATTACGCGTATTTCACTTATTCAATATAACTTGAAAACCGAAACTCAAAAGGTCGAACTGCTTTTTCTTTTTACTACGCCGCTCTGATTGAGTTGACAGGAAACATGGCAGCTATTAATTTTCCAAAGTTATGAATCATTTTTTTTCAAAAATTACGGCCAAAGTGGCACTGTTCGCCAGTGCTGTCGCTGCACTGAGTGGGTGTATTCCAAATGGTGCGACGGAAACCAAACGTCCTGACCTGAATACGTCGCCGTGGGCGGAAAAAACGGTCCAGAACAAACAATCCGGCAACTGGTACGAATACATGTATTTGCGCGGGCCCAGCGACGATGCCCCGGTGGCCATTCTGCTGCATGGGGGGATTTTTGACAATCGCATCTGGTTGAATTTTGATCGTCTGGCCCAGAAGTACACGGTATATGCGCCACTCTATCCTGACACCAGCCCTCTTTATAACCGTCGGGTTGAAGACTGGGGTAGAGTGGTTGCCGATTTCGTGGAATCAGTGGATGTCTCCCCCAATCTTCTGGTTGGTGTTTCCAATGGCGCATATGGTGCGATTGAATACCTGCTGCAAAATAAAACCAGCGCAGAAGGCCTGGTTCTAATTTCCACGGTTATTCTGAGTTCGAGTGAAAAGGAAATAAAGAAGCGAACGCGAATGGGCCGATTTGCGATGCGTCTGTCACCGGACAGGTTGCAGGGACTGGTGGAATCCCGCGCAACCGGAACGGAGTATTCCCCAGCGCCGGGAAAAATTACTCAAAAAGATATCTTCTATGTTCGGTCCTATCCCTATTATTACCAGTTATTCAGCGTTCCAGTGACCCAGGGAAGCAGAAAGCAGAACACCCACCGCATTGACTTGCCGGTACTGGTGATGCATGGTACCGACGACGACATCATGCCGCTGTGGGCTGCGAAGGATACGGTTAAAGCCTTCGACACTGCCACACTGAAAGAATTCGACGGTCAGGGACATGATATGACTTTCAGCATCGGCCCCACATTATGCGATGAGATACTCGCATTTTTTAAATAATGTCGCATCCTCCCTTTTTACCAATGACCAGGGAGGAGCTTGATGCCCTGGGCTGGGATACCATTGATGTGCTGCTTATCAGTGGTGATGATTACTTCGACAGTCCGACCCATGGCATTGCCGTCATCGGTCGCGTCCTTGCAGGGGCCGGATTCAGGGTGGCCATTATTGCACGACCGGACTGGACTCAACCAGACAGCTTAACCGTATTGGGCCGGCCTCGTCTGTTTGTGGGAATTGGCGCGGGAGCAGTGGATTCCACCCTCAATAACTATACGGCCGATCTGGCGCCCAGAAAAACCGACGTATATGCACACGTCAGTTCTTTCCGACGTCCTAATTTTGCGACCGCTGTGTATTGTGGTGCGGCGAAGGCCGCATTCCCCGGTATTCCGATTGTATTGGGCGGAGTGGAGGCCAGTACACGGCGATTCGCTTACTATGACTATCTCAAAAAGACTGTTCGCCGTTCGGTACTGGTGGATACGAGGGCTGATATTCTCGTATTTGGCGGCGGCGAACGCACTGTATTGGATATTGCCCACCGGCTGAGCCGGAACGAATCCATAATGAACATCGATGGAACTGCTGTACTCGCCCGCGAGACGCCCCCAAATGCCATCCCGCTGCCGGCCTACGTCGACATTCTGAAAAGAAACGAATTGCTCGTGCGCCAGACCCATCTCCTCGAAATCGGTCTGGGCCCCTACAAAAGAGAAACGTTTTACCAGCAATATGAAGAAGGTGTTGTGCTATGCCATCCGCCACGACAAACGACACCTGAGGACCTTGATTTTGTTCATAGTCTGCCGTTTCAACGCACCACCCACCCCTCATACCTGAAAAAGAGTAACGATGAAATTCCCGCAAGCATTCCAGTGCGATGGTCGATTGTCACTCAGCGGGGATGCCCCGGTGGTTGCAGTTTCTGTGCGCTCGCCTATCATCAGGGCCGGGAAGTATTCAGCCGCAGTGAAGCATCCATAACGGGCGAAATTATTCGGCTTGGACAGCAAGTCGACTTTGTCGGCACCATAACTGATGTCGGTGGGCCAACCGCCAATGCGTATGGCCTGACGTATGGCGATAAGGGAAAATGTCAACAATGCGAGCGCGTCTCCTGCTTTTATCCGCGCATCTGCAGCAATCTGAATACATCTCAGCAGCGGTTTATCGATCTCCTCAAAACAATCAGACGTTTGCCAGGAATAAAACACGTATACATTGCCAGCGGCATTCGTCACGATCTCGCGCTAAGGAACCGTGCATTTATATCACTTCTCGCCCAATCGTTCACAGGCGGTCACCTGAAGGCAGCGCCGGAGCATACTGACGAAGCTGTGTTAAAGCTAATGCGCAAGCCACCAATCACGACTTTCGAAGAATTTGAAAAATGCTTTCTCGAGGAAAGTAAGAAATGGGGGCTTACGCAATACGTGGTGCCGTATTTTATTTCGGGATTTCCTGGTTGCACCCAGGATGCAGCCAATAACAGCGGTGCATGGCTGAAACGGCGGAACCAAAGGCTCCAGCAAGTACAGAATTTTATCCCGCTGCCGGGTACAATGGCGGCGGCAATGTATGCAGCTGGGAAGAATGAAAGCGGACAACCGCTCTATATTCCCGACGCAACAGAACGAAGACGACAAAAATCGCTGCTTGTTGGCAAATTAAAAGACATTCGTGTAAGAAAAAAGCGATCCAACCGCAGGACAGAAGCAGAAGCACTCGGGAAACGCCCTGCCCGGTCCGACAGCAGAAGCCCCGTTGCGAGGAAAAGATAACATATGGATTCATCTTCTTACACCATGTACATGAACATCGCCCTGGACCTGGCACGCGACGCTGCCGCTGAAGGGGAAGTGCCAGTGGGCGCACTGGTTGTCGACTGCGAAGGACAAATCATCGGAACCGGGGCCAATAGACGGGAAGCAGATCAGGATCCCATTGCTCACGCTGAGATACTTGCCATCGCCCAGGCGGCAAACAGAACCGGCTTCTGGCGTCTTGAAGATACGACCCTTTTTGTAACGCTGGAGCCATGTCCGATGTGCGCCGGTGCAATTCTGAATGCAAGAATCCCGAGGGTTGTTTTTGGCGCCACCGATCCCAAAGCCGGGGCTGTCACCTCGCTGTTTCGGTTACTGGAAGACGATCGTCTGAACCATCGATGCACCGTTGCAGGAGGCATTCTTGCCGACGAGTCCGCGAAATTACTCAGTTCTTTCTTTCGTTCATTGCGTCTTCAGGGAAAAAAATAAAATAAACTGTAATTATATCTGGAAATAATTTACCAGAACCAGTCGTTTTTTTTTAAAAGAAGCTTGACATAAAACGCATCGGAACCAAAGTAACAGCACTCTTTTTAACACCCAAACGCAATGGTATTGATAACACTATTGAGAGGTATTCAAATGACAAAATCAGAACTCATTGATGCAGTAGTCGCATCCTCAAAAACACCGGAAAACATCACCAAAAAAGCAGTCGCCGACATCTTTGACGCCATAGTTGAAGAAATCAAAAACTCAGTCAAGAAAGATGGCAAATTCACCGTTCCCGCATTTGGCACATTCACTAAAAAAGAACGTGCTGCCCGTGAAGGTCGCAACCCACAGACTGGTGAGACTTTAAAGATTGCTGCCTCCACAACCATGACTTTCAAAGCTGCAAAAGACATTAAGGGTTTCCTGAACGACTAGCCCCAGTCCCTATAAGTGTTTAATCTCCTCTTATTTCGCTTCTTCGATTCAATTTGTTAATATTATGCCCATGTCAGACTTGGATTACGCAGTTGACAGCTTCATCACTCACCTGAAAATCGAACGTGGACTTGCGCCTAAAACCATCGAAGCATATTCACGTGATTTACGATGTCTATGTGACTTTCTTGCTGAATCCAATCATCCGCCGCATCTGATTTCAGAAAATCACATAACTGGATTCATTGCAGAAATTTCGCACAAGCATCTCAATGCAAGGTCCCAGTCCCGGATGCTGTCGGCCGTTAGAGGTTTTTTTCGATATTTGTTGAGTGAAAAGCAAATTCGCAGCAATCCGATGGAGGAGATTGAGTCACCGAAATTCGGCACCCGATTGCCGGTTGTACTCACTTTTGACGAAGTGCAACGACTCCTGGCCGCACCAGACTGCGCCACACCTCGCGGCTTCAGAGATGCAACTATGCTTCACATACTGTATGCGGCAGGATTAAGGGTTTCCGAACTCGTGCAGATGAAATTGAGTGACGCGGACACAGAAGCCGGTTTTTTGGCAATCACAGGGAAAGGCCGCAAACGACGTGTGATTCCAATCGGTGAATGGGCCACATCCATGCTCAATGAATATTTGAAAAAAACCAGGCCCATCTGGGCAAATCCTGATGAAAAATTTATTTTTTTGACCCATCATCGTGGCCCAATGACCAGACAGGGATTCTGGCTTATCATAAAAAAATATGCGCAAAAGGCGCGAATCGAAAAAACTCTCAGTCCTCACAAGCTTCGGCATTCATTTGCCACCCATTTGCTGGAACGAGGCGCTGACCTCCGGTCCGTCCAGGCGATGCTCGGCCACCAGGACATAAGCACCACCCAGATTTACACTCATGTGACAAAAGGAATGGCCCATCGCGAATATTTCCGGGCCCATCCAAGAGGGTAATACGATAAAAAAATCGATTACTTGCCGATAAATAAAAAAATAAATCATATGTTGTTGCTTTTTTTATGAAAATTTTTGATGAATTGTTGTGACTCTTTAATTTTGCACTTGCACGAGGAAAATATGGTGTCATATGTTGGTCTTCACAAATCTTAAGTGAAAGTGGTTACAATATCAGACGCATACACCCGATTGAGGTTGCTCTGTGAGTCCGCAGACTGTTTACGACTCTGTTCCGGCAGTAAGATGCGCTTGCTGTGAACAGAACCGCAAATGAAAGAGGAATTGATGTCAATTAAAATTCAGCGCAAAGACTGCCAGGATTTCGAACAGGCCACAAGTCGGGAGTGGCTGGAGACAAACGGTATTGGCGGATATGCATCCAGTACAATCGCCGGGTGCAACACCCGAAAGTACCATGGTCTTCTGGTTTCCCGGCTGCAACAACCGGAAGGCAAGTTCGTTCTGCTATCCAAGTTCGATGAAAGCCTTGTTGCCGGCGACATTGAAACCGGCATTACCACAACACAATACCGCGGCGCCGTTGCCCCCCAGGGGTATCGACATCTTCTTGGATTTGTGCATGACAAGATGCCAACCTTTAAGATTCAGACCCCCAGGGTCAATCTCACTAAAAGAGTGATGATGTTGCATGGTCGCAATACTGTCGTATGTGAATACCAGTGCACCAAAAACAGCGATAATTCGAAATTGGTCATTCGTCCCAAACTGGCGTATCGGGATTTTCATGGCTTGACCGCCGAAAATGTATCACTGCAGGTACGAACGTGGCCCGCTAAAAACGGATTCAAAATTCAGCCCTATGAAGGCATGCCACCCCTTTTTGTGCAGACAACGGGTCGCTTCGAATTCTTCTCCGCTCCCAACTGGTATCGAAATGTTGAATATTTGGAAGAAATGCGCCGAGGATTTCCATCAACTGAAGACCTCTTCAGCCCGGGGATGTTCGAGATCGATTTTCCCAAAGGTGAAAACGTTCTTGTCGTGGCATCCACCGAAGAATTGGACAATATCGAGGATGCAGTCGACGAGGAAATAAAACGCCGGAGTCTTTTTTACAAGCGGCTGAGGGGGACAACGATTCAGAAGCCGCTGAAGTGGTCGGCGAATCAGTTTCTCTCCACACGCCAAAGTGGACATCTCGCCGTTACAGCTGGATTTCCATGGTTTCTCGAGTGGGGACGTGACGCAATGATCGCTTTACCAGGCCTGCTCCTGCATGACAATAAGAAAAATCCGGAGTACCTTGATGTACTTACCGAATTCGGCGCCAACATAAAGGACGGAGTGATTCCCAATTTTCTCGGCACAGTCCCTGCCCACAATGCATATAACTCTGTTGACGCAAGCCTATGGTTTGCCTGGGCGGTACAGCAGTACCTCTACATCACCCGGGATATTAGTTCGCTGCGCGGTCACATATTCGAAACGCTTGAACAGATATTCACCCACTATCAGACGGGCACGATGAATAAAATTCGGATGCGTGAAGATGGCTTGCTGAGCGCTGGTTCATACGAAACCCAACTGACCTGGATGGACGCCAATAGCAACGGACAGCCCGTGACGCCCCGGAATGGATGTCCAGTCGAAGTCAATGCACTCTGGTACAATTTAGTCTGCTTCGTAGAAGAGCTGGTCGATATGGGAGAAATTCAGGGATGCAGGTCGGCCAAGGCCCTGGTTCCGAGAATCAAAGCGTCTTTCGTCGATGCCTTTTGGATTCAGGAAAAAGGATATCTCGCCGACCTGATCAACGAGGATGTGCGTGATTACCGAATTCGCCCGAATCAGATTTTTGCCATTTCTCTACCGTTTTCCCCCCTAGATGCAACGGAGGCAGAAAGTGTGCTTAACGTGGTGACCCAGCATCTGTATACGCCTCTCGGCCTTCGAACACTTTCCCCGGAAGACGCGGACTATCATGGCACATATAAAGGCGGACCTAATCAACGGGATTCTGCGTACCACAATGGCACTGTATGGCCATGGCTTATTGGCCACTACGGTGAGGCTCTGCTGAAATACAGTCCCCAAATAGCGACGGCAGTTTTCGAGGAAATTATCGAAGCATTCAGAGCACATCTGCAGCGGGATGGTATTGGCAGCATATCGGAAATCTTTGATGGCGATAATCCGCACACGGGCCGTGGTTGTCCAAGTCAGGCATGGAGTGTGGCAGAAGTTTTAAGACTGATTAACCTGTATGAAAAAGTTAAAAAATAGTTCAAGTGCGTTACCAAAAAGGGAGCAATATCGATGAAAGTATTAATGTATGGTTGGGAGTTTCCACCCCATATCAGCGGTGGCCTTGGGGTGGCATGCCACGGTTTAACCAAGGCGCTATCATCACATCAACATCAAATTTCGTTTGTGCTCCCCAAGCTCAAACCAATGAACGGCGAAAGCAGTCATGTCCAGTTGATCGATGTTGGAAGATTTCCGGTATACACCTCAAATCTGAGTCCAAAGGAATTTGTGGTTCGACAGATAGAACGGATATCCAAAAATATTGATATACATGCCATCTCATCCCCGCTCTCGCCATATTTGACGGAAGAACAATATCAGGAGGAACTGTTGCGACTGGCCCGACTCGAAAGTTCAGAAGTCCCCAACGCATTTCGTGAAACCAGCCACAATATCTCGCTCACGGGTGAATATGGTCCCAATTTGATGAGTGAAGTAGTTCGATACGCCTCTGTCGCAGGCAGTATTGCCATGCGGGTCGAGCACGATGTTATTCATGTACACGACTGGCTCACGATGCTTGCAGGGGTCGAAGCCAAACGAATCAGCGGTAAACCACTGGTAATTCACGCACATGCACTGGAGTTCGATCGAAGTGGAGACAATATTAACCAGGCTGTTTACGACATTGAACGTTTTGGATTTCATCAGGCAGATGCGATCATAGCGGTGAGTCACATGACCAGAAACGTCATCATTCAGCGGTATGGGGTTTCGCCCGAAAAAGTTCACGTTGTTCACAACGCCGTTGCCAAAGACGCATATCCCGGCAAAAACGGATATCAAAAAGCATCCAAAGAAAAAGTCGTTCTATTTCTTGGCAGAATCACATTTCAAAAAGGACCGGACTATTTTGTGGAGGCTGCGGCAAAGGTGCTTGCTCGAAACAGCAACGTTCGATTCGTCATGGCAGGGAGTGGAGACATGGCGCCCAAAATGATTGAGCGTATTGCAGAACTGCGTCTGGGGAGAAAATTTCATTTTACCGGATTTCTCAAAGGCGCTGAAGTGGAGCAGATGTACAAAGAGAGTGACTTGTATGTGATGCCCAGCGTGTCTGAGCCTTTTGGAATTTCGCCATTGGAGGCAATGCGGTATGACGTTCCCGTTATCATTTCAAAAACATCCGGAGTCGCCGAAGTGCTCGACAGTGCGTTGAAGGTTGATTTTTGGGATACGGATGAACTGGCCGACAAAATACTGGCTGTACTTGATCATGAGCCGCTGCGAAGAGAACTTATCGACCGAGGTTCACAGGAACTCAAAAAAATTCAATGGGAAAACGCAGCAGAACACATTGGTCAGATTTATCAGGCGATCGCATAGCAGCGACAGTGGAATGAGGGATATTCATGGTTAACCTATGTTTCTATTTTCAGGTTCATCAACCGAACAGGCTAAAAAAATATTCATATTTTCAAATTGGTCGTGACCATTTTTATGAGGACGACGAAAAAAATCGTGCGATCATGGAAAAAGTCGCACAAAAATGTTACCTCCCGACCAATAGGCTAATGCTCAGACTAATCGAACGATACCAGGGCGCATTTAAGATTTCTTATTCTATTTCAGGTGTCTGTATCGATCAAATGAAGAAGTTCAGCCAAGAGACGCTCGACTCATTTAAGCAGCTGGCCGATACAGGATGTGTCGAATTAATCGACGAGACATACAACCATTCTCTTTCCTTTTTATACTCACCGGAAGAGTTCAAACGGCAGGTTCTGGCGCACAATGAATTGATTCAGCAGGAGTTTGGACTTACCCCAACCACTTTTCGTAACACAGAACTTATTTACAACAACGATGTGGCACTGGCTGTGGAAAAACTCGGTTACAAAACGATTCTGGCAGAAGGTGCGGATCATGTATTGGATTGGCGCAGTCCCAATTTTGTATACCAACCCCAGACATGTAACAAACTCAAACTCCTGCTTAAAAACTATAAACTATCCGATGACATCGCGTTTCGTTTTTCAAACAAGGGTTGGGAGAGCTACCCACTGACTGCAGAAAAATTCGCTAACTGGGTGCACGCCATCAACGGCTCAGGTGAAACAATCAATCTATTTATGGACTACGAGACGTTTGGTGAACATCAGTGGGAAGATTCAGGCATTTTTAATTTTCTGGAACACCTCCCTGAATGGATTCTAAAAAATCCAGATTTCCAATTTGCAACTCCCGCAGAGGTATCCGCTTCCCATTCTCCGGTTGCCAAGCTCAATGTTCCTGATTTTGTTTCATGGGCGGACATTGAACGCGATCTTTCGGCATGGCGTGGCAATCATTTGCAGGACGACGCGCTGGATGCGGTATATCAGCTCGAGAACCGGGTTATGGAAACAGAAAATTGGGACCTCATTCGCACATGGCGATCCTTACAGACGTCGGACCATTTCTATTACATGTGCACAAAATGGTTTGCAGACGGTGATGTGCACAAATATTTCAATCCTTACAGCAGCCCATACGATGCATATATTAACTACCAGAATGTTCTTGCTGATTTTGAAACTACGCTCGACCGTTAGGCAGTGCGGCAGTGACAACAATTCGTGAAGGAGTATCCAAATGAAATACCTGTTTGAAGTGAGTTGGGAAGTCTGCAATATGGTGGGAGGCATCCACACTGTTCTTCGTTCCAAAGCGTCACAGGCCATCAACGACTATGGCGACAAATATTTTCTGCTTGGTCCGCTGCTCGATAAAACTATGGATTTCGAAGAAACAGACGATGACACCTTTAGTGCTATTCGTCCCGTTCTCGAAGAAAAGGGTCTAAAGTTCAGGCTGGGACGATGGAAGACAGAGGGAAATCCCCGCGTCATTCTGGTTGATTATAAGGACAGGTATGATTCCGGCAAGCTCCTCTATCAGTACTGGCAGCGGTTCGGTGTAAATTCGATGGGGAGTAGTTGGGAATATATTGAACCAGTCGTTTTTTCAACGGCATGCGGTGAGATCATAGAAACAATTCATTCTGCCATCATAACCCCAGAAGATACTGCAACCGCACATTTTCACGAGTGGATGAGTGGCGGTGGATTGCTGCATCTGAAAAAAACAACGCCTGAAATCGGAACCGTATTCACAACCCATGCCACCGTGCTTGGCCGTTCAATGTGTGGCGCTGGTGTTGATATTTATGCAGATAATGTACACGTTGATCCGGTGAAGGATGCGGCGGCTTACGGCGTCTCAGCCAAGGCATCTCTCGAGGCTACCTGCGCCCGCGAAGCAGATATTTTTACGACTGTCAGCAATGTTACAGCCGAAGAATCCGCAAAAATGCTCGGTATCCGCCCTCATTACCTCGTCTACAACGGTATGAACACTGATGCGCTGGACACTTTGCAGAATATTCGAAAAAAAGCACCGAAAATACGCGATAGAATTTTTTCTATGACCAAGGCATTTTTAGGTTACGAGCTGCCCGAAAACACCCGCTTCTGGGCAACCGCGGGACGATATGAATATCGCAACAAAGGTTACGATGTACTGATTGAAAGTCTCTCCCGTCTTGACAGCGAGCTCAGGGAAACGTCAGATGCCCCTCCTGTTGTTGTCTGGCTGCTTATTGCCAGCGGCAACGAGGGTATAAAGGAGGGGGTGAAAGCCCGCTTTGATGGCACCTGGGAAGGGCCGATTGAGGAACCGGGCATCCTCACCCATGCACTGCGAAATGAAAACTACGACAACATCGTCCAGGCGTGCCACAGACTTGGCCTCAATAACCGACCGGCCAACAAAGTAAAAATTATCTTTTCGCCCATATATGTCAACGAGAGCGATGGCATCTTCAATACCAACTATTATGAATTGCTATCATCATTTGATCTCGGTGTGTTCCCCTCCGCTTATGAGCCTTGGGGATATACCCCGATGGAAAGCAGTGCGGTTGGGGTTCCCACCATTACCAGCGACTTGGGAGGATTTGGTCGGTGGGTCAGGGAGCAGAATCTGGCCGTGAATAAAGGCATTGAGGTCATCGAGCGGGCGAATAGACCGTACGAAGCCATATGTGAGTCACTTTACAGAGCGCTCACTGAATATGTATTCGTTAACGATGATGAACTTGATTCCATGAGGCATCAGGCACGCAGAATCGCCGATACAGCAGGTTGGTCGGCGTTCTATCGCAACTATCAAAAGAGCTATACCGCAGCAAGCATTATCGCAGAGAAGCGGCTGAATTCTCTCGATACCAGCTCATTCTCAGATGAACTGTTTATTTCATTTAAAGGCGCTGAAGGACCTGGCCCTCACTATCGCAGATTGACCGTTGCGCCTCAGTTACCTGAGTCTTTCAGCAAGCTGGGCAAACTGGCCAATAACCTCTGGTGGGCCTGGCACCCCGAGGGTTGTGAACTGTTTGAGCATGTGGACCCCTACTTATGGAACGAAGTCGAATCAAACCCTGTGCTATTTCTCGAAAAACTGCATCCCAGTGTGCTTGAAGACAAAGAGAAAGACCCCGTTTATGTAAAAAAATATAATCGGGTTATAGATGAATTTGAGAGCTACATGGCAGCACCTGGGCGGAAATATGATTCCGGCGGAGCGCTTAGCATGGCGCATCCCATCGCATATTTTTCGATGGAGTTTTGTATACATGAATGTCTGCCCATATATTCCGGTGGACTTGGTGTGCTGTCCGGTGATCATATGAAATCAGCGTCAGATCTAAACCTGCCGCTCATCGGGATTGGTTTTTTCTACAAGCAAGGCTATTTCCAGCAGCAAATAGACATTAACGGTATGCAGTTGGAGCACTATCCCACCATGGATCCCTCCGGTCTGCCAATCGAAGCAGTTCGCGATAGCAATAATCAGGAAATCCGAATTACAGTTCCTCTACCAGGGCGAGATGTGACCGCAAAGGTGTGGCAGGTCCATGTCGGTCGCATTAACCTGTACTTGCTGGACACAGATGTTGAGGAAAATCACCCGGATGACCGACGCATTTCATCAAAACTCTATGGCGGCGGAAAGCGGATGCGAATAGAGCAGGAAATCATTCTAGGTATGGGTGGCGTTAAGTTTATTGAAGATAAGCTTAAAATCAAACCCCAAGTGTATCACCTGAACGAGGGACACTGCGGATTCCTTCTTTTTGAGCGCATAGAGAGACACATGAAAGAGGGGCTCAGTTTCCAGGAAGCTCGCGAAATGGTAAAAGCATCTTCTGTCTTTACGACACATACACCCGTTCCAGCCGGTAATGAAACATTCGATGTTGACCTGATGCAAAAATATTTTTCCGACATGCCTGGACGTCTTTCCATTACCTTTGACCAGTTGATGGAGATGGGATTCTCTAAACCAGGTGAAGCCAATCGAGCGTTTTCAATGACGGTTTTGGCGCTGAAACTGTCCAGTCGCGCCAACGGTGTTTCGAAGCTCCACGGAAAAGTCTGCCGTGAAATGTGGCGAGATGTGTGGAAGGAACTCGACCCGGATGAGGTTCCCATCACATCGATTACAAACGGTATCCACATTACATCGTGGATAGGCGAGGATGTGAAGCGGCTGCTTGACCAGTACCTGGATATCAACTGGGATGAAAATCAGGATGACCCGATTGTATGGATGGGTATAGACAAAGTGCCTGACGAAATCCTTTGGTACGAGCATCGCTCGCAGAAAAAAAGAATGGTCGAACAGTTGAAGGAAAAGCTATATACCGACTACAGTCGCAGAGGAGAAACGCCCACATTTATCAAGGAATCCATCGAAGCGTTAAATCCTGACGCACTCACTATCGGCTTTGCTCGGCGTTTTGCCACGTATAAACGAGGAACACTTTTACTCAAGCACAGAGATGCCCTCGCCACTTTCCTCAACAACCCAGACAAGCCAGTGCAGATTCTTTTCGCAGGGAAAGCGCATCCCGCTGATACCCAGGGCAAGGAATTGATTCAAAAGATTATCGAAGAATCTCGAACACCGGAATTTAAAGGAAAAATTTTCTACCTCGAAAATTACAACATGAAACTTGGGCGTTTGCTAACCCAAGGCGTCGACGTGTGGCTCAATACACCAGTTCGGCCCCACGAAGCAAGCGGTACCAGTGGTATGAAGGTTGTACCCAATGGAGGGTTGAACTGTTCCATTTTAGATGGATGGTGGGATGAAGGATACGACGACGATGTCGGATTCGCCATCAATTGCACTGCAACCCCCATCGACCGGAACCACCAGGATGAAATGGACAATAACGCGCTGTTCAATATTCTCCTGAACGATATCACTCCTACGTACTATGAGCGGGATAAACAAAACGTACCTATCGGTTGGGTGGCAAAAATGAAATCCGCCTACAGGAAGCTCGCTCCTGTATTTTCAACAATGAGAATGGTTAATGAATACCAGGAGAGATTGTATATACCCACTGCAATGCGGGCGATGCAGCTCAGGTCAGATAATTATAGAGATATCGCCATCCTTACTGACTGGAAAAGAAGTATCAAAGCCCGCTTCTCAACGGTTCAAATCGACCATGTCAAAATCAAAGGATTGGATGGCGACATGCTCCCTCCCAACACGCCTCTCGAAATAGAGATTAATGTCATCCCTGGCAAAATGCGCGAAGAGGAACTGAAAGCTGAACTTATCATTGGACAGGATGCGGGTGAACGTTTTGCAGATGAACCCAAAACCATTCCGCTCAAGCTTGTTGAGTCTCTGGATCCAACGGTATTCAAATTCGTCCTCTCCCACCAGCTTGATTTCAGCGGTACGTTTCGTTATGCCTTGCGCGTAGTGCCGACCCATCCATTGCTAACCTGCACTCAGGAAACTGGACTGGTGCTTTGGACATGATCAGTCTACACCTTTCAAAAGTCAGTGCAGCCATTCAACAGACGAATTATTTCGATAAACCGTCACATAGCATGGATTTGTCAGAGTTGCGTAAATACATGCAGCTGAATGCCGGCCAATTGAGAGGACTGCAATGACTGCAGCGCGATGTATTTTGTTGGTTGAAGACGATGAAACGATTCGCTCTTCTGCAGCGATGTATCTTGAAGACAACGAGTTTGAGGTACATAGCGCAGAGAACGGCCAACAGGCCATAGACATGCTTGCAGAGATATTTCCGGATGTCCTCGTCACTGATATACGAATGCCAGTAATGGACGGATTTGAAGTCATTGAAAAACTTGGTGTGAGCCATCCTGAACTTCCAATTATTGTAATGAGTGGCACTGGCGATCTCGCTGATGTTGTAAAAGCACTTCGATTCGGCGTATGGGATTTCATTCTCAAGCCAATCGCTGATATGAATATACTCCTTCACTCAATCAACAAAAGTATCGAAAAGGCAGCCCTTATCGAAGAAAACAAAAAGCATCGACGCAACCTCGAAATCGCCAACGCGGAGCTGGAATCATTTAACTATTCAATCTCCCATGATTTGCGAAGTCCGTTGCATGCCATTGATGCATTCAGTGAAATGCTTGAAGAAGACTGCAGCGAAATCCTGCCATCCGAGAACCTCGATCATCTAAAGCGCATCCGCGCAGCGACCAGCAGAATGAATAGAATGATAGAAGACCTGCTCATGCTATCCAGGCTATCCAGACAGCCCCTGGAAAAGGTGACGGTAAACCTGTCATCAATAGCAGGGAGAATCTCCGATTCCCTGAGGATGGAATACCCCGCAAACAATACTTCAATTAATATACAGGATGACCTGTCGGTCTATGCGGATGCAGGATTAATGGAAAATGTCATGGAAAATCTGCTGGGTAATGCCTGGAAATACTCCAGCAAAAGCGAGAACGCCACAGTCGATGTCGGTCGCTGCCAAACAAAAAAAGGCGATGCAGTCTTCATCAGGGACAATGGTGCCGGCTTCAATATGAAGAATTACGATAGACTGTTTGGCGTCTTCCAGCGTCTGCATCTCGAAAAGGAATTTAAAGGAACCGGCGTCGGACTTGCCACGGTCAAACGAATTATTCAGCGACACGGTGGAAACATCTGGGCGGATTCTGAAGTTGGCAAAGGAGCCACGTTCTACTTCACCTTGCCCGAAGAATAATGCGTCTTACACCAGTGACGATTAACGCTATCGCGCTGAGCATCACCAGCAAAATCAGAGCGACGATATACGGTTTCCACTTTGACAAAAATGTTTCCCCTGTTTTCGAAGCACATTTTGAGAGCATTGATGTGGGCGATTTTGTTTTGTGCACAAAAACACCCACATTTGCCTTCTCGAGTCGAGATACCGCGCCAGCGATAATTGATCTCACTTCATCCTTCGATACTGAATCTGGATAATCTGAGAGGATAACCACCGATGCACTCGATGGACTGTATTGAGAGGCCAATCGCACTGTAGTCGGCAAAGATATGTGAACCTTTGCCGATACGACATATGGCAACATCTCAATTGTATCCGTGAGGCTGGCAGCAAGTTCCCGCTCTCGTAGCGCCTGCTCTTCAGTCCAGGAAGGGAAAAACCGCCCAAAACTCCCCAAAGATTTTGTTTGAGCCTGAGTTTCCCCCAATGCAATACTGGAGAAAACGAAAATTCCAAAAGCGACTGAAGTAATTACAACAAAACACCGTGGCATCATGCGCGACAAGTCTGTGCCAAATCAGTACAATTCAAAGTACCAGGAAGTTGCAGTTCTAGCCTGATTGGAAGTTGGGAATTTGATGGAACGAACTTTTTGAGTAATGCAACTCTTCATTTTCCCGCTCCCCTGCGTCACAGAAACCCCCATGACTCGTCCGTCGCCAGCAACAGCAATATTCATATCGACGCGTTTCACATGTTCTCCAGCAATACAGGGGATAAATTTACGAACATTGCGGCTCATGATTGCGTTGATATCCTCAGCTGTCAATTTTTTACCGCCGGAACCGCTTAAATCGCCAAGTGAAACCCCCATATTCATGGCTTCCTCGTAGCTCATACCGTTCACAAACTCCCGCCCATCACCACCTCCTGCGCCGCCACCGCCGCCGCTGCGACGTTTGCCTTTGCCACGACGTTTACCACTGCCTTTAGATCCAGGGTTCATTGTTGAGCCCATTTTGAGTTGTATTTCGCCACTCTCCAGTGCATCTACCATCTCATCAGGCCCTAATTGCTTTTCCTTGCGCAAAGTTCGCGTCAGAAAGTATCCACCGACCACCAGACCGATCACGCCGAGAACAGATGCAGCCATAACCAGTTTAAACAGCATCCCCCTACTCTCTGCCTTCTCTGTTTTCGCGAGTGCTTCCTGCTCGTCCTGCGCTTGCTTTTTTAGACGATATCGTTCCAGATAAACATCAAACTCCCCCCACGATCGCACGGGCTTTCGCTCACCTGTGTCCATATTGGTCAGACCGTGATTACCCAGCACCTCACCTAGCAAAATCATCTGAACAAGTTCACGATCATTAAACGGTCCGTGATCAAATTTGTCTTTCTGGACCATCCAACGCGCGGCATCATTAGAGCTCGCATTAGCCAATATCGCGCCCATATCGATGGTGGAAGCGCGATCGTCCTTCTTGTTTGCCATGGGAAGCGGGGGTAACCCCGGCGCATTCAGCATTCCCGAACCGCCTGTCACTGAACTTTCATCCTCACCCAAATCCAACTCCACATCGATTGTTATTCCCAGATCATCATCCACTGCGCCCGGAGGTACAATCGACGTCTTTTCAGTTGATGCCAGCTGTTTAATTGCCTGTTTGACTTCGGAGGCATTTTTATATCGCTGTTTTGGATCAGCAGACATACACCGGGCAACAATATTGTCCACCTCAGCTGAAAAACCGAGCTTACTGGGTGCTATCAGCGGCCGCTGTGGAGTTCGCCCTGTAATCAGGCTGTAGAATAACGCACCTAAAGAGAAAATGTCAGATCGGTAAGACGCTGAGCGCGCTTCTTTTAATGCTTCAGGGGACCAGTATGCGGCTTCTACCTTTTGTCGCCCTGGATAATCCTTCAAATTGATGCGTAAAGTGGACAACGCCCAGTCGTGCACTTTCACGCGCCCTGCGTTGTTCACCATAATGGCACGGGGATTCAGTGCGCCGTGATAACATCCATTCTCATGCGCATAGGAAAGGGCGTTACAAACATGGCCTATGATATTGTAAGCCCCTTTAAACGAAAATCGCTTTTCTGACTCAGTCCGCTTTTTCAACAGTGTCTGCAGATTTTGTCCATCAACCCATTCGGTTGATATAAATACGTAATCATCCTTAATCCCCATTCCGAATGTTGCGCGAATATTTCGGTGAATTAGCGCGGACGACTGCTGCATTCGAGCTTTGATATGCTCCAGCCCAGACTCGCCAAGAAGATGAACGGAAATAACGCGCACAGCCACCTGCTTTTTGGTTTTGCTGTCCAACGCCTTATAAACCTGGCCCATATCCCCTTGATTTTCCAGACTCTCTATCACAAATCTTTCGCCCAGCACGGTGCCCTTTGAAATATTCTGTTGCATAATTAACTCACTTCGTATGCCTTAATAGTGTATCAAAACTTCTCAATTATTAGCCGAGTAGCCGCCAAATGGCAACCAAATGAGATGACAGTATATGATAACGTTATCAAATAATTGAAGATTTTTTCACTACACATCACTTTTTCCCATCTGCCTGAATATGGAACGGATATTGCTTAAAAAACTGTACAGAAGAAGTGAATTTAAAAAGGTTTTTTTCACTTTCTTAGAAATTTTTCAGGGAGAGTAAAGTCTACTCCAACAAGGGATGCGAAGATAAATATCCAGGAGCTACAAAAAATGAAATACGTCCAATCAAAAAAAATATTTTCAATATTATTCATTCTTACTGCCTTTTCCCTGGTAAGCCTGAATGCGGCAGCTGTTGATTTTACGACAGCGGAAAAAGAAAAGCTCAAGGCAGGAAAAACCATTAAGAAACGTCTGGCTACTTCAGGCCAAAAAGGATTTTTTGGTGGTTCCGGATACACGTTGATTGATGCACCGGCTGACGTGGTATGGCAGGCAATCAAAGATTGGGGCGCTTACGACAAAATGTTCTCTGCCACATCCAGTGTGAAGGAAGTTGCACAAAAGGGAAACACATCACTTATACATTATGAAATGGGCTACAAAATGATTAGCCTCGAGTACTACATGGAAGCTAAATTCGACAAAGCCAATTACACAATGACTTTCACTCTGGTTGAGAGTAAACCTCACGACATCGATATGGCCAAAGGGTACTGGAAACTTTTCCCGCAGCCAGGAAATCGCACCTTGGTTGCCTATGTTGTTTCCGCAAAAGTGCCCATGGGCGTGGTCAACCTTCTTAACGACGATATGAACCAAATGGTGGAACGAAATCTGATTGGTGCACCTAATGATGTAAAAAAATGGCTGGCGTCTGCTGCTGGCAGAAAATACTTCACCAGGACGGCAAGAAAGTAGCTCTTCCTGACGTTCCTTTTCGCATCTCCCTTGCTTTAGGCGGGCTCAGAAATGGGCCCGCCATTTTTTTGTCTCAGTATTTTTTCAAATCACCTTATATCCCGCAAAAAAGGATACTGTGTTCTAAGCTGGTGCACTTCATCGGTAGAAACGCAGGCGGACACCAATCCTTCGGAGTGATAGAGTGAATCCACGACCTCACCTGACGGCAAAATTATTGCCGTACCGCCTTTAAACTCAAGACCGTCGCCAGTCCCCACACGGTTGATTCCAACAACATATGCCTGGTTTTCCACCGCGCGGGCCCGCAACAGAATATCCCAATGAGCCTGCCTTGAACCAGGCCATGACGCAGGAATGATGAACGCATCCACGTTAGACGCAGCCGGTCGAAAAAGCTCAGGAAAACGAATATCGTAGCAGATACCAATTGCGATACGAACGCCTTCCAGCGTAAATGGCGCCATGCCGTTGCCGGCAACAAAGTGATGGTCTTCATGCATCAGTGAAAACATATAGGTCTTTCTATATTCGTAAATCACGGCACCTGTGCGATCGACCACCATGGCCACATTGGCAAAATCATTTCCCGACAACCGTCTTGCGTAACCTGCGATAATATTTATGTTATTATTTTTTGCACAATCGCAGATACACAAACGGGTACTCTCAGACTGCGCCGCGACCAGTTCGGTGTTCATCGAAAACCCGGTGGAAAACATCTCGGGTGTGATTAATACATCGGCGCCATGGTTGACGGCGGTGCGCGAAGCTGCTACCAGCCGCTGACAGTTCGCGTCGGGATCCTCAAATTCAATATCCATCTGAAACGCAGCTATTTTCAGTTGGGTCATTTTTATTGTCGCCTCCTGCGTTCAATAAGCATGAGCAACATTGGCACAACGGTCATGGCGGTAACCAATGCAGAAAAAATACCGGCCACCAGCAGTATCCCCAGACTTCTGACGCCCCAGTGATTTCCCGCCAGCAGGCTCCCAAAGCCAATCAGCGTGGTTAACCCTGACAGCAAAATTGCTTTGCCGGTAGTGTGCAGAGCCCCATTTATGGAACCGTCCTGTTTTACCCGGTGCGCCAAATGAACCCCATAATCCACTGCAGTCCCTATCAGGATTGGAATCCCCATCAGATTGGCGTAATTGAACTGTAAGCCAATGGCATACATCAGCAATGCCGTCCATCCAGCCGATAAAACAACTGGCCCCAATGCGATTATTAAACTGGCGGGGTGTCTCAAATCGAGCAATACCAAAATGATCACTGCGAGCGCAGATAAAACAACCGCCTGGATAAACCCATTTTGTATCATTTCTGTAAATGCACGATGAGTCACCGCATGTCCGGTCATGGATGGATCAACACTCAGTAGTTCATCCACATGCCTGTAAAAAAACGCTTTCTGGCCAATATCACCGGACGGATAGGCAATCACGGCATACAGTTTTCCATCTTCGCTGACGTATCGTCTGCGAATCGTCTCAGGCAAATCCGAGTCGGTTATCTGATTTGTCTCCAGACCATTTTCAACAACTCGTGACAGGCGTGCCAAAAGTCCCCAAATGTACGTCTCAAATGCTGCCGCCCGTGTATCGCTGCTTTTTAAGATTACCGCTTTTACCCGTTTCGTGGCATTGGCAAGCCTTTGCAACATTCCGGCCTCCGAACGCCGGGCGCGTTTGGCGTCAAATGCCAAATCAGAAAAAGTGAACTGCAGTTCTTCAAACGCAGAAGCCAACCGTGCGCCAGATCCTTTTATCATCGCGCCGCCAGCAGATTTTGAGGATATGTTCTGCAAATGTTGAGCAACGCGTTTCAATTCGTCCCGTCGCAGCGATGCAAGCGTGTTAAACGCAGATGCTTTTTGAGCCTGATCATTGGGAACAAACATCGCGGCGGATTCCACTCTCGACACGGTGGGTAACCTGCGCAGCTTTTCTGAAACAGCCGCGGCCTTTTTCAACGAATCGGTGGTGGTGATGGAAAACGTTGATGAAAACGCGGTGCGCCCATTCAGGATATGAATGCCGCGAACCGCATCCGATGATGATGGCAGCATGCTTTCCACTGCGTAATTAAAACGCACTTTCGGCGCCACCACTATCCCGGCCGCGAAAAGCGCAATCCCCATTAGTACCACCACCGCACGCGGCCGGGTAAATGCGTCAACGAATTTACCGGACGAGGGCCGACGAACAGCAACGACCCCAGGATGCCAGTGCAGCAACGCCGCTGGCAACAGGGAGAGATTGGCAACTAAAATCAGTAAAATGCCAGCCCCTGAGATGACGCCCATCTCTGCGAATCCCTGGAATTCCGAAAATACAATTGCCAAAAATGCGAAGGCCGTGGTCATGCCTCCCGCAATCACACCTGGCCCTGCGCCAGTCAGCGCGGTGACCAATGCGGACTCTTTGGACTCACCAGCCAGCAACGCCTCGTGAAAACGACCAACTATGTGAATGGTAAAAGCGACGCCGAGCCCAAACAGCACCGCCGCAAAGTATGCGGTAATCATGGTCAGGTGAGCGTAAACGAGCGCCGTAAATCCGGCTGACCAAATCAATCCCGCGCCCAGTGGCAATACCAAAAACAAACTGATTCGCAGAGAACGAAAAGCCAACAGAAAAACCAGCAGCACGCCAACGCCAGCGATAATACCAGCCACCAGACAGTCTCTCGACACAAGCCGCAACTCATCCGTCGCCAGAGAAGGCATTCCGGTTACAATGACGTCGACGTGCATCTCGTCAGCGACCTGTGCTGCCGTCGCGCGAATAATATCGGTCAGCGGCGCGACAACTTCCATGGCTTGAGATGGGTTTGCAGGCTGAATGAACCCAACTGCAAGGTACGGCGCCTTTCCGTCATTCGCGGTAAAAAAGCCATCGTTATCTGTAGCCTGCGGGAAAGACAATTTCTTTGCGAGCGACTTTTCCCAATCTGTTACTGGTTCGAGCTGTACCACATTCTCGTCCTCGAACCATGTTTCGGTGGCCTGCAGCAGCGCTTCGATGGCATCGATTGCAGTGGCCAAATCATTCTTCCGATTTGAATTGGATACATCAGGTTGATTTTTAATCCACTCAGCCCCCGCCACTATCAGATCATCGATGGAACTGCTCGCTTCAAGGACTTGCAAGTCGAGTTGCGGTGCATTCAAGGCGGCCACAAGCGTCTTCACCGAGGACATTGGCGCAAACTGGAGCGCATGATTTTCGAAAAACGTTGTGTCGGCCCGATAAAACACGTCTCGTACGTGACGCGGTTTCTGTTTTAGTCTGGCGGCAAGCCGAGTGATCGCTTCATTTGCTTTTTGCTGTGTATCAGCCTGCACTATTGCAACGGATACCAGTGTCGTACCGAATATCCGGTTGACTTCATCCCGGCGCTCAAATGCCGGATTGTTTTTGCCCGCAAGCAGATTGCGGTCCGTTGAAACATGCAACCTTGGCAAATACAACGACAGAATAATGGTGAGCAGCAGGGATAACCACAAAATCGCCCGGGAGTGCAGAATCGGCACCTGGGCAAAGTACCTCATTAAACTTGTGATCATTGATAAGTACTACGACGCCAGTTCTGAAAGCAGTGATTTCGAGAACGCAGTGGCGGATTCAAGAATCGGCTGCGCTTCATCACGCGACAATCCAATCCGATCTATAAATGTATAAAGCAATTCAATCTCATCGGCTGTTTGCTCGCCGTCAACGAAAGTAAGAAGCACAGCGTATTGCAACACCAGGTCAATGTCAGTTCGTGACAAATGTGAAATATCGACTTCATCCAATGTCCGTCGTTGACTTGCCCAATCCATCATTTCCGTCGTCTCATCATCCGACGCCTGAAACGCCTCCGTCAACGCCAGAACAATTTCGCGCTCGCTCTCGTCCACACGACCATCCGCCCAGGCCAACGCCACCAGAAGTTGTAAAATACTCTTTTTCTCATCAGTCAACATACTGTCCTCCGTTAGGCACACGTTAGCAGGGAGAAGGAAAACTTGTCAATGTGACCGGGACAAAAAGCATGCTGAGGCAAAATCAGATGCCAACTTTTTTAAGTACATCCGGGCAATCGATTACTTTGTAGCGAAACGCCGGGTTGTCCGCCACGTTCATCCAGTCCACGTACCACAGACAGCCCGCCAGTAAATCTTCGAGTCCCGATTTTGAAAACACGCCGGTGCACATGTCCCGCACGCACGACTTGAATGTATCGTGAGGCTGGTCATATCCAAGTTTTTCATAACACGCCTGCAAAAAGCCACCATACGTCGCGCCCAGTTGCGAATTATCCACCCCCCATTGCGCTGAACAGCCATTAAAAGCGCCTACACCACCACCGGGAATCATGATGTCAAACTGATACGCACCGTTGATCTGGGTCACATCGTAACCAATGTTGGTCGCCTGAACGATCATTGTTTTGCCTTTAAGACCGGCCGAACCGTCATCAATCGCCGAAGGACCGTTCTGCAATGTTTGTTTGCTCTCGCCGTTGAACTCAAGCTGAAAGCACTGCCCGCATGAAAACTCGCCGCCGGCGTGAGTGGCCACAAAGCCATATGACAGCGAATCACTGACCGCAATGGGCGCCTGGTTCCAACATGTGAAAACGGCGTTGGGATCATTGGGGGCATCACATCCACTGGGCTTGCCCTGTTCCCAGCCGTCCTGAGGAATGGTGGGGGTTGTCAACTGGTTGTCAATTGTGCATACCGGTGCCATCTGCCCATTGGAAACGTTCTCCGGCCATGCGCAGTGCGGTTTACAGCAATCCCAGTATTTCGTTGAGAATCCCAACTGCCCACCATCGCCAATGGGCGGATATTCGGTATCGCCCTCGACCGGTCCGGTATCCGCGTCGCTGTCTGAATCACTGTCGGTGTCGCTGTCCGCATCCGTATCGCTGTCACTGTCGGAATCGCTATCGCTATCGCTATCGCTGTCGCTGTCGGCATCGCCATCAGTGTCGGAATCCGCATCGCTGTCACTATCCGAATCTGCATCACTGCTGTTGCCCCCGGTTCGACGATCGCCGTCAGTGCACCCGCCCCAAAGCAATGTATTTAAAATCAGCAAAGAAATGAATAACCACACGTATTTCATAAGAACCTCCATAAAATAAAAGCGTAAAGCCTTAAACGATCAAAATATAGCAGATTTCTCCAGTATTACCAAAATGGAACGACCATGCCGCCTATTTGTCACTCTTGACACCTTTGAAAAAATACTGAAATACTAGGCCAAAAACACAAAAAAGTGCGACGCAGTAAGGACACATCTGAATGCGAAAATTACATCTGATTATTATTGCTTCCACCTGGCTGGCGACACCTGCACTGGCCAATTCGACAGATGCCCGGAAAGTGTTTATGGATGGCACAGCGTTATTTGAGCAAAACGATTACATTAAAGCCGCCGAAAAATTCCGCCATGCATACGAATTGGAGCCCTCCTGGAAAATATTTTACAATATTGCCCAATGCGAAGCGGCCGCCAAACAATATGGGCGAGCGATGGAATCATTCGAAAAATTTCTGGCACTTGGCGGCGACGAAATTACAAACGAACGACAAGAGGAAGTTGAAGCCGAACTGGATCGACTGCGCAGGCTGGTCGGATTCGTTGAAATTCTCGCGCCGAAAGGTTCAACGGTTTTCATCGATAACCAGGCACGTGGAACGACACCACTGCCCGGAAAGTTGATGGTTGCCGCAAGTGTGGTTCACCAGCTGAGAATCGAGCAGGATGGCAGGGAATTGCTGAGTCGAAAACTGGAAGTCAGTGGCACGCAAGCAATCACCGTCGACGTGAATAACACCCAGTCAGTGCGCTCAGAACCGGACCACAATACTCTTGAAACTGAAACACAGCCAAAATCCGCCAGTAGGCACCCCCTCAAAACAGCGGGTATCATTACATCCGGAATCGGTGGCGCATTGCTGGTGGTAAGTGCAATAACCGGCGGATTGGCCATCCGAAAGAGCAACGATCTTGCCGGCAGCTGCCCGGAAAAGGTCAATTGCGAAGAAAATGATCAGCGTCTGAAAACAAGCGGCGAAACGCTGCAGACCGTCACCAATGTCCTGTTGATTACCGGTGCAATGCTGACTACAGGCGGCGTCACAATGGCCATACTGGGGCATAAAAAAAGCCGCAGAGAATCCAATGTCGCCGTCGCGCCGATACTGGGTCGTGAACTGGCTGGCATTTCTGTCCAGGGAAAATTTTAGAAGGATGTCTATTATGTATATCAAAAACGTTTTAATTATCATCTTAGTGATATCAATAACAGGCTGTCAGGCGTTCACTGATTTCGATGGCTACTCATTCTCCTCAACAGATTCCGTACCGGATACCGCCAAAGACAGCAGCGATACCCTTAAGGACAGCAATGCAAACACTTCCTCTGATATTGCCACCGATAGCCAAACAGACACCAACACTCACGCAGATACATCAACACCGGCCGATACGGGTTTCAGCCCTGATACCGCAACACTTTTTGACACAGATTCAGCAAATATCGTCGATACCGCAACGGTGAGCTATGACACTGCCACAGACGATGACACCAACAACCGCGTCGATAGCGAAACCACCTCTGGCAGCGATTTTGCCACAGACAGCGATGATTCCGCAACCAACACGCTGGACAGTGAAACGACTGAGGTCACGACCGATTCGGATTGGGATACCGGCGACTCAAACGACCGTCCCACCGATGACGGAGAAGATAGCGATTCGGTTTATGACGACACAACATCCACCGAAATTATCGACACAGAAACCTGTGCCACAGGGGTGGAATTCTCCCGGAGCTGCACTGCAGACGGCAAGGTGCAGGTTATTGATGAATGTGGTGAGCAGATTTCAGTTTATGAATGCCTGCCGAATTCCAGCACATGCCTCGATGGAAAATGCGTTTGCGAAAATGGATGTGATACAGACTCCCCCATTATCACCAGTTCGTCGCCATCTGATGGTGCAGTAGGCATTCGTGCTGACACCACCATTCAAATTTCATTCAGCGAACCAATGAATCAGTCTTCTGTGGAAAACGCAGTCAGCATTTCAAGCCTGTTGCACGGTGGTTTTGACTTTTCATGGAACGATGCTGGCTCAACACTTACAATCACTCCGGGTACGTCCCTCGTCTACGCTACCGGAACAGATCCAGAAACAGTGACAGCACGGGGGTATACTGTCACTCTGGAAACTACCGCCATGGATCTCACAGGAAACACAATCGAAACCCCGTACAGTGCGACTTTTCATACACTCAGGCAAATCACGCAAGAGTTGACCCCCACGGCAAGTGCATACTATTACACTTACCAGATCGCGACGGGAGGCAATGTTACAAGTTGCACGGACGACTCTCCCTTCAAAATCGGTACATGGACGACAGCACAATCCTCAGGAACATGTCATGGTCTGGTAACATTTGAAACAGAGCTCTCCAGCACCATCACCCAAATTGGGAGTGCAACCCTTCAGGCAACCCAGGATACACCTGATGGCGACTTCTATGACATCGGTGTTGTGGCGCTTGAACAGCTCGAATTTCAGGATCTGGATGCATCAATAACGGATGCAGCACAAAAAATTAATTTAGGCACATTCGCCGATTCGGCCATCCGCTATCCAAGTATGGATATCACCAGCGTGTTCGCCGCGGATTTTGCCGATGGACATACTGATTTTTTATTCCGCTTCAATGGCAGTGGTGGTCAAACCAACACATTGGCTATGTTTCGATGCCAATTATACACCCTGACCGTTCAGTATTTTCTCCCGTGATCAACAACAGCCCCGCCTGTTCGCGTCAGCGAATGCATAAAATATTGCCCAACATTCCATGCGCTCATGGCTGTTTCCAAGTGTGCTGATTCGATTCCGCTCCACCGGCAGGCCAGGCTATTGATAGGAACAGGCATTCCCACATACACCAGCACACTGTGCGACATTTTTCACCGTGATGCTTCTTTGCTGAACCCAATCGCAAAACGCATTCTGCAGAAAATCAAGGAATCAGAATACATCAATGCAAACGAAACGAGAATTGGTGTGCAGGATGGCACAACGGCCTATGTATGGAATTTTTCAACCGATAAATATGTCGGCCACTTTTTTAATCAAACTCGAAGCGAGGAAACACCCAAAGCCATTTTGGGCGACAGCATCGGTTTTCTGCAGGTGGACCAGTACAGCGAATACAATCAGGTGACCACGCTGGTCAAGCGAAATCGCGTGGGATGCCTTGCACATATGCGTCGCAAATTATTTGAAGCAAAAGATGTCGCGCCCAAAGACTGCAAATGGATGCTTGAGCAAATCCGTGAACTGTACATCGTTGAATACGATGCCGCTGAGGCGAACGTGCTTCGCGGCGAACAGCATCTCGCCTTGCGTAAAGGACGCAGCCAATCAACAGTGAACGATATAAAAAAGTGGCTCGAGCAAAACGAAAATCGATGGGGACCCAAAAACAAAATGGGCCGAGCAGTGAGATAATCTCTGAATAACTGGGACACGCTGGTGAAGTTTCTCGACAATCCGAAACTGCGCATCGACAACAACCTGGCCGAACGGGCGCTGCGAATATTGCCCTTGGAAGAAAGAATTTTCTTTTTGTGGGTAATTGCGAAGCGGGGCAGAATCTGGCAACGCCTCAGACACATGTATGTATTTGAAAAACAATCCCCTCGAATACCTGACTTATGTCCTCATTAAAAACCAGCTCGATCAGGCATCCGAAATTGACCTTTTGCAGTAACGATGGCAACCCCTTGATGGATCTTCTGGAGAAATCACATAATCACGTGGAGCCTCGGACAGTTACGGAAAGATAGATTGTTTTCCTCTGATATAAATGCAGCTGCGCAGAAGACGACCCCAAACTCATGTAAAGAAAGGAAAAGAGGCGGGAGCAGGGTCAACTACTCAAGATAGAAATTGGATACTTTCAAACCACTTCCACCATTGAGGATTTCAAACCCGGCCTGAACACTCCAAAGACTCATGCTTTCAGTGAGCCCCAGATTGTTTTCCGCAGCGTGCTTGATCACCTGAGCAAGATCGATGTCAATTTCATTCCGGAAATTGCGCAACGCATATGTGATCACTTTTTTGCCGTTGTGTTGCACACCGGAAATTACTGAAAACGTAGAACCATCAATCTTCACATTGCTGAGCCCATCGACTGGACATGCTGTAATACCGACGGGGGCATCAGCTTCACAGGTATTGTCACCATCATCCCCGTTGGGTGTCTTGTTGTTCGTGGGATTCATATCCCCGTTCTTGTACAACCAAATCATCAGAAAAACGTCCGGTTCTCCACTTTGGCTACCACTGGCTCCATTAGAGAAGTAAATATCATACGTAGCGGCATACTCACCACTGGTAGTCATCGCATTTGTGTGGAAACCAGTGCAGAGATTGCCACCACTAATGATATCGCCTACGGTTTTGGGAAGTCCTGAGCCGCTCGTCCATTGCCCCCCTTCCTGACTGCCACCACGATAGACAGACGGGAACATCTGTACGTCTGTACCTGAAGAATTCACTGTTACATTTGAAATGGAGAACATATTACCGCCACCAACAGTAACCGTTGCCGCCCCGGAACCACTGCCCCAGAAATTGGTGGCCACTTTATATGCATTGCCATTATTCTGAACATCCATCCAAGCGTATTGTTCGGAAGAACTGCCAGAACCGGAAATACTGCCACCACCACTGCATACGGACGGCTCAGAATCGCCATCAGACACTTCTACAAAATCAACACAGAATTCGAAATCAATTTCCTCATCTTCAAGCGCAATTGGTTGAATGATGATATCAGTAATTTTTGGAGACCCCGCATCAGTATAGCTGGTGCCGTCTCCCCCTGACCAGCATTCCGTATTGAATGTGCTCCACGGAATGAACTCCTCGCCATCCCCGGAAAGATTCGCGCACCAACGTTCATCAGCATTGGTGGCGCCATTTTTAGTCTGAATTTGAATTCTTAATCCCTCTGATTTTTCTTTATCTGTCACCTTCACGCGGAGACCTTCACCAGTAGGTGTAATTTCGTCTTTCTCCTCGTTGTCGATGTCCATGGTACAATCCTGAGCAGTGGGGAAACCAATACCCGCGCTGGAGTAGTTCATTCCAACTGTACCAGATACACACATTGAGTCACCAGCTTCGATGTCGTCAAAATCCTGAGGACTGATGGTGCTGGATTTTTCAAGAGTTTCGCCATCGACCTCAACCATCTCTGGTGGATCCTGATCATACGTATACACAAAACCATGCAGCGGTCCGGACTGATAAAAACCCTGATCATAGATTGCCCAGGAAATTCCAGGATTGATATCCGGACAAATATGCTCTCCTGTATCACTGTCTGTGTCAGAATCGCTGTCGCTGTCAGTATCGCTATCACTGTCGCTGTCTGTGTCGCTGTCTGTATCCGAATCGGAATCGGTGTTGACAACCACTTCCTCACCGCCGGTGGCGATCAGCTCTTCGAGACAGAAATCGTACGGGATGTCATCTTCGTTGTGACCGGGCACCAGGAGCATAACAGCCTCAATTGGATCGGATCCGTTGTAGGACGGATTTCCGGATTCCCAGCATTCTTCGGTCAGGTCATCCCATTTAACTGAGTTTGAACCATCCTTGATTGTGGTGCAGTATTCGTCCCCGCTGTCGGTCTTGATTTGCAGACGAAGAGTGAAGCTGCCGTTCATATTGACTGTTACGTCAATACCGTCGCTGTCTTTGGTTGGCTCCCATGCGCCCGTGGCGGAACTGCCATTTTCCTGTCCCGCGTTCAGACCCAGAATACCAACAGAGGCCCATGACTCGTCGCCAACCGTTTTCCCGGTCACGCACAGTTCGGTTTCGCCTTCTGATACGGCTTCAAAGTTCTCAGGGTCAATCTCGGCACCGGCGATTTCGCCTGGAGATGCCCAAGCGTAGCCGTGCATGGCGCCAGCACAAACGTAACCGCCCTGATGGATAGAGAAAGACACGTTGTCGCAAGGGCCTGTGTCGCCATCAGAATCGCTATCGCTGTCTGAGTCGCTGTCTGAATCACTATCGCTATCTGAGTCAGAATCAGAGTCACTATCGGAATCGCTGTCACTGTCAGAATCACTGTCAGAGTCACTGTCAGAGTCGCTATCCGAATCTGAATCGCTGTCCGAATCAGAATCGCCATCCGAATCAGAATCGCTATCAGAATCAGAATCGCTATCAGAGTCCGCGTCAGTATCACTCGAGTTGGTGTAATATGGCTGTTGGGTTGACGAATTACCGCAGCCGACAACCAAAAGGGTTAAAAACAACATTAATAGATACTTCATTTTCGAAACCTCCCAATTAAGGATAATCAAAACGGTCCATTCTGTTATTGATGGACACTATTGAGTAAATTATTTCCGCCAACACACCGTTTTCCGTCTCACTGTCCGGAAAAATCCGGCCCATCATACCATATTCTCCACGCTCGTTGAGAATAAAATAGTAAGAGATGCAAATTCATCGTGATTCGCAACCATTCTGAACAAAATCGTCAAACGCCCAGGTGAGACACTTATAATCTAACGCGGCACCCATGTCCTGAAGCGATTATCAAATGTTCGCATGTACTAACGTATAAAGTCGTCATTGCCGGACAAAAAGTGTCATAAAAACCGGGATGCGGCTAAAAAAGTGACTGTAGCCAGCGAAATCCACCCTTTTGTAGGTTGGATACAATATCCATGCTCAACGCAACGCTGACATGCAGAAAAAATCCAGCCCATATGGAACGGGTCTTTAGCGCCAGAGTCCCCAATACCGTTCCGGCAAGCACCGCAGCGAAACACTCTTCGATGGGCTTACCAAAATGAATCATGACGTATGGCACCATCATCGCAACAATCGCAGTAGACCCCATGGACCGCCGCGTGGGCTGAAGCATAAACCCGCGAAAGAAAAATTCGAGCGCAAAAAACTGTGCAATATACATGGCTTCCCATGCCCAGAAATCAAATGGTGACCGCATGGACAGTGAGTAAAAGGGATAGTATGTCGAAAACGATTCCGAAAAAGACACAGCAACGACTGCCAGCAAAACAGGGATAAAAAGCACGGCATAAACCAGCAGATGCGACCCCAAACCATCTGTTCGCAGCCCCACATTCTTAAACGACAGTCTGGGATGCACTGCGATGGCAATCGATGGAATGAGCAGATATGCGATGAGCTTAACCGCTGTCCAGTATCCCAGCTGAAACAGTTCGTACCAGCGGGAAAGGTAGTACGGTGTGGCTGGTTTCAACCATCCGAAAATGGACCACAGCAACGGATGCTGTTCAGGGGTTGCCGGGTCATCAAAAAAAAGCGTGAATGAAACGAAAGCCCCCTGTCCGCCCAGGTAGTTAATGTCTGAAAGTGTGAGACAAATAGCCGCAACTATAAACACATATGCCGCGGTCGAAGCATCGGATTTCCCAGCATGATCGTTTCTGAAAGCGATCACATCGTCGTCAATGGAACGCCAGGTCTCCAGAAAAAATCGTCGGGGATGAAGATCTGTCAGATGGAGGGTGCTCACAGCTACTCAGTTCGAGCCGTGGCTAACCGCTGGATGGACGACGCCTTGCCGAGCACGACCATGGTTTCCCAAAGTCCAGGTCCCGCAGCTCGTCCCACCAAAGCCACTCGCGCGGGTTGAGCCACATCTTTTAATTTTAAGTTATGTCCGGCAATGTATGCGTTGACGCACTCTGCAATTGCTTCTTCGGTCCAGTCGGTCACGGTCTCGAGCGCAGCAGCCATGCCCTTCAGTTTCGCAATGGCGTCATCGGTGAAAAACTTCTTTCGAGCCATCTCATCGTATTCGAGGGCGTCATCTGCCACAAAATAGAATTTTAGATTCTGTGCCAGTTCCACCATCGTCTTGGCCCGTGCCCGCATTGTCTCCACTGCGGCGGCCAATTTCGATGAGTCCCCGTCGATATCAATACCTTCTTTTTTCAGAAACGGAACCACTTCACGGGTAAGCAAAGCACCATCTGAATTCTGAATATGTTGCTGATTGACCCACTCCATTTTCTGCAAATCAAGTGAGCCTTCAGACCGATTAACATTCTTTAACTCAAACTTTTCAATAATTTCGTCGAAGGTGAAAATCTCCTGATCGCCATATGACCATCCCAGGCGGGAGATGTAATTATTCAATCCGCTGGCCAGGTATCCCTGATCCCGGTAGCTCTCAACCCCCGCAGACCGAAGTCGCTTTGATAGTCCAAGAATCAGCGGCAGATGTGCAAATTGAGGAACTGGTAATCCCAGTGCCTTATAAATCTGAATCTGTTTGGGTGTATTGGTAAGATGGTCCTTGCCTCTGATGACATGCGTTACCCGCTGAAAGGCGTCATCCACCACCACTACGAAATTATAAAGCGGCGAACCATCCTGTCTGGCCACTACCAAGTCCTCAATTTCGCGATTGGCGGTGGCAATGGTTCCCTGTACAATATCGTCGAAAACAGTTTCACCTTCCTGTGGCATTCGAAACCGCCAAACGTATGGAAGGGATTTTTCTGTATCAGCGTCCCGACAGTCACATCGGTGAATATATGATCCGCCTTCGGATTCGGCTTTTTCCCTGGCGGCGTTTCGCTCCTCTGGGGTGCAGTAGCATTTGTATACAGACTTTTGGGAGATCAGTTTATCCAGCGCAGCCTGATGCGCGTCAATCCGTTTTGACTGATATACGATTTCCTCGTCATGATGCAAACCCATCCATGCCATCGCATCGATAATAGCCTTTGTGGACTCGTCGGTGGAACGCTCCCGGTCAGTATCTTCGATACGAAGCAAAAATTTGCCTCCTTCGTGACGGGCAAACAGATAGTTAAACAATGCCGTTCTTGCGCCCCCCAGATGCAACACTCCGGTCGGCGACGGTGCAAATCTCACTCTTACTTCAGACATGATAATCCTTTTCTCCCCCCTTATATTGGTCCAGTTCAGATATCCGTCGCGCCCGTCATTGCAATGCGTCGTAACAATCAATGATTTTAATCGATATCGACTCAATCGCCTGCAACCTGAAAAGGCCCAGTGTCCGGATGATTAGCAATGAATTGTCCGACTGTCCATTTAAAAAACGACGGTTCAACCTGCTGTATCGCTAAACTTCGTTCCGGATTCGGACAGTTGACAATAGTCGCCCAAATTCACCATGAATGCGAATTCGAGGTGTGCTATTCAGCAGTGGTGATATGGAACTCGACGCGACGATTCTTGGCGCGGCCGGTATTAATAACGTTAGGTGCAAGCGGACGCGCGGGCCCATAACCAACCGCTTCCAGTCGGTCACCGGCAACCCCGGCATTTATCAGGTAGAGTCGGACCGACTCGGCGCGCTTCTGACTCAACTCAATGTTGTGTTCACGGTTGCCACGGTCATCGGTGTGACCCTGAATTTCAACTTTCTGAATCTGCGGATTCTTAAGCAGAATATCTGCCACTTCATCAAGCAACTCGAAAGAGTTTTCGTTGATTACATCGGAATTGGTCTGAAAATGAATTTTCCGACGAATTCGAATGCGATCCTTTTTCACTTCTGCCAAAGCGGTCTTACCCTTGGCTTTCAGCTCCATTGTAGCCTTTTCGTGAGCATCGGGCTTCACTTCAACGGTCAACTGTTTATGCATGAATTTTTCATCATTAACCACAAATGTCACTGCGCCTGAATCTGTTTCCAGCATGACCATCCCATCGGCGTCACTGGTAAAAGTGCCAGTCGTCATGCCAGTCACCTCGACAGGCATATCCGCAACCGGTTCCCCTTTGGCATTAACGATCTGAACAGTCACCACACCCTTCATCGGCTTGCGTATCAGAGGGAAAAACTGCTCGATAAATCCGGTTTCCGGGAGTGTCAGGGAAAACTGCTGTTCTTCATATCCAGGTGCGCTGACAACCAGTGCAACATCTCCGGCCGGCAATTCGTAGGAGTTAAATCGTCCCGCCGCACTGGTGACCTGCGGGTTCAGCTCCAATCCCTGATATATGACAACTGCATCCGCCACAGGCATATCCGTTGATTCAGAATCATGTACCATCCCCACGATTTGTGCGCCGCGGGGGGCATCAGCAGCCGCTACCGGCGCCTCCACGATTTTTTCGACCGGTTCACATTTTTCAGGCTCCTCAAATGGATTTAACTGATAGCTCAATCCAAACTTCACCATATATGGTTCCTGCGCCGCCAGCTCATGCACAGAAGGCGCATAGCCGGCCACCCCGATTTCCAACCCGAAATCGATAGCAAGGCCTTTGACAGGTGGCAGCCCACGAACACCAATATTCAGCCACTGACGCATCGCTTTCCCCCCCTCATCGGCCATACAGGAATCGTAGCTACCGGGGATCTGTGGGCAGGTGAAATTCTGTCGATTGACCGGAATATCAATATGATATTCCAATATGGGCGAGACATACGGTAATGCAGCGTCAGCTCCCAGACCAATATGAAACTGGTCGTTTCTGTCAATTCCAAGGGCCGTTCGTTCAATGGGACTTAGACACCCGGTATATTCCACCTCACCATCACCGTCGAAGTCGGTGCCGCAGCCCCCACCGGCATTTTCAACGTCCTCAATAATGTGGTACGCATTGTCAAATAAATACCCAAGCATGACATGCATACGAAGCGGTACACGCTCATTGATGGCTGCAAAATCAAAAGTGCCAAGAGCATCTATGCCTACGCTGGTTCCGGACCAGTCCATTCCCACGTCCCCCACCGCGTTCATGAAATTAAAATTCAGGTCAAGCCCTGCCGTAATCATGTCATTAAAGCTGTAAAAGCCCTTGGCACCCAACTGCAAATCCCCTATGGTCTGAAACAATGCTGGATATTCATTGCTATTGTGATTCGCATAGGTGCGTATTGCACTGTGCAATTCCAGATACTGCCAGACAGTGGCCCTAAGATTCAGCGTACCGGCCATGGCTTTATTCTCGTCGCCTTTTTCGAGATAGTCACTGTACTTAAAAAAGCCGGCAAATATTCCCATCGCCAGAGTACCCGTCGCATTGGAACCCGCTTCTTTAATGTCCATTAAACCTGCAGTGGATGACCAGCCGGTGTGGTGCCGCACTGCCCCAAAGGCCCAATCTGGCTTATCTGTTCGACTCAGATTTTTGTCGTCCCTACCGTTGACGGCAGCAGTCGATTTAGTCGGCAATGCCTCGTCGTCAACAACCTGTGCAGCCGCAGTGGCCTCACCTTCCTCAACAGCCATACCAGTTGCTGCGTCCACGACACCCGTGGCTGTCATTCCCCCATTTCCAGCATTAAAATCTGCCACTCCGCCAAAATCGGCTGAACTGGCCGCGTCTCCTCCTGCTGCGGCACTCATTGCGCCGTCTGCAGCTCCACTGTCATTTACCGCTGGAGCGGGGGCGATCGCGGCATCCGGCACAACTGCGTCAGAAGACGAATCTGCCGGCAATGATGCGTCTCCAGCCGCCTCGCTGTCACTGTAGTCAATGATTCCCGCCGACTCAGCATCGTATCCGGCAAAATCCTGCTGTGCAACTGCAGAAACGGACATCAAATTAATTGAAAATATTAAACACGATGCGATCAAACAGTGAGAGAGGCGAACCATCGAATACACTCCTTGGGTTAAGCTATGCTGAAGTCAGTCAACGTATGAGATAACATGTCCGGGAAATTGTTTCCATATTGTATCGAATGAAATACGATTTTTGTCAACGTCCAGAAATCTTTTAGAAATTGTTCATAAAACTATCGGTTGGACATCGTCGGAAAGAAAAATCCCGTAGTAGAGGATGGGAGAAGGCGAATTTACATTTCAGCATCACCGGCATCTGCGTCAGATGCGTCATCTTCCGCGGAGGCGGCATCCATATCCCCGCTTCCTTCAGAACCCACGTCATCCGAAGCGGCAGCATCGTCCATGCTCGCATCGTCTGCACTTCCAGCACCATCAAGGCCAGCGGCCTGATCCCCTGCGTTTGCGTCGGGCACCACAGTTGCGGATTCCTCAACCGTGGTCGTGTCCGTTGTTGGCTGAGCACCACCGCAACCGATTACAAGTGCAAACAATGAAACCAATACCAATGCGAATACCTTTTTCATCTTCTTTTCCTCCTTGCAGAACTTATTGTTCTTTCGGGTTAAACACATCGAGACTTTCGCAACGTATTGCGACGACGGGTGGTAAAATCCCATTTCGAACAGCTGCCAAAAGTAACGAGTAAGGGAAGTGAAGCACAAATTTGGAAAAAGAACAGAAAAAACCGAAAAAAATACAAAAAATACATTTAACAGATTCGGTGGCAATTATTGAATACCGGCAGCACTGGTCTCTGAACTTTTCTTTAATTTCCGCCAATTTAATGCCACGTCCGCACTTGGACAAACAAGAGATTTCCGAGCACCCGGTAATTTTTCAATGAATAATTCCTTCCTGGCTTTCAAGTAACGTTTCCTGTTCAACACAACCACGCTTTTTCCATCCACCGTTCGCATTCGCGACACAAGAGGCGTCCGCAGCACAAGACCGTGAAACCCACCGCGTAAGTGCTTCAGAGTCACCGCCATCTCAAGAATGGTTGCCACGTCGGCATCGGTCTTAACGAACCGTAACAGTTGTGAGACGAGACGCGGCAGCTGCAGAAATTCTTTGTCAGAGAGCAACTGATTGCGCAAGGCAAACAGCACCATCTGTTGTCGTCGCGAACGATCCATATCCGTGCGTCCGTGTCTGGAACGCATAAACAGCAACGCCTGATGTCCCGACAAAATTTGCCGTCCCGCCGGTACGTTCAGGGATTCGTAGCCTCCGGGGGAATTGGGACTGACAAAGTTGTCCTGGATAGGACACTGAACATCCACCTCGACACCACCTATCGCATCAATGACCTGTCGAACCCCCTCGTAGTCAATTGCGACAGTGTAGTCCACTTTTAAATCCAGCTCTTCTCTCAGCACTTTTTTAAGTGCCCAATATCCCATTCCTTTACCAAAATAGCGGTTCCCAAGACGGAAAACCGTATTAATGCGATTGAATTCCCGCAAGTCACTCAACGAGTCCGAATCCACCGCAGCATCGGTCGAATCCGCATTGCGCGGGAAGACGGCATCAGTGTCCGATGTCATTGTTGAATCCGTCAACATGCGGCGGTCAGCCAATACATCGTTTGCAGACGCCCTGGCCAGGTCGTTTCCTTTGGCGTGCAACTCCGTCCCGTTTACCTCCAGAACATCGGGAACAGGTACCCACAAATCTCTGGGGACACTTAAAATGCCGACACCTTTTTTCGGATCCATCTCCACAACCATAATCACATCAGTCCGACCGGCATGTGCGCCCGAATTCTCATCAAATCCTAAAATCAGTACACGTACGTTGCGGTCCATGCTTTGAGCTCCGTGAAACCAACCGAGAGCCAGATGCTTGATCCCATATGGCGCACGATCAGTCTCAACCTCGTTGTCCGCTGTTAATGCCATCGACAGCGATGACGGCTCATGCGCCATTGTCAGCACCGGTAAAAGGTACCAAAGCAGCAACAACGCCAATGAGACAAAAAAGATCAGAAAAGTCGTGACAGCCCGCCGCAGCCACTTTCCAGTCCGCCGATGCCGGCGACAACGCGACAGCAACTTGCCGGTGGTGTTATTGATCACATTTGGTTGTGTTTGCATCTTTGTATTCATCATGACCTGAAGCCACAGCAATTGCGATGCCATAATTGTCAGGTCGCCACAGCCAGCGGTATAACGCTCAATATGCCTGTTTAATTAAAAAAAAATGGTTTGCGAATATATATCCGAATTAAGCATGCCAGTGAAAATAATCCGATACGCAGCAAAATTCTACGATTGGTAGAATAATATCCTGTAAATCAAACTGCTTCGCAGTGTCGCCACTCAGAGCAAGGCAATTGGGTCTAAAGGGACCACCGGATTGACCGATTTATTAATGAGATGAGGAAATAAGCAATGGCAGTAACATATAAACAGGTGGGAGAAGGGTGTACATATACCATACAACCTCTGCATTCCGGTGCTGGAGAGGTCTTAACCATCGCCGCTTCCAAAAAGCGGGAACCTGTTAAGTCCGGACTGATGCTGTATTGGAACGAGGTTTTTCCGATTGGTACCCTTGTGCAGCTTGACATTAAA
>JAFGWT010000107.1 GCA_016937015.1 Deltaproteobacteria bacterium
CATCGGTAATGCCCTCAATGCCATCAATCTGTTTCACCACCTGCTCGGACAGCGCGTGCAGGGTGGCCAAATCGAATCCGCGAATCTCAACATTCACGTTTTCGGCGCCTCGAAACAGCCGCTCCAGCAAAAACTGTCCCTGGGGGGCGCGGGTGCGAATTTTCATGCCGGGAATTTTGCCGTCGAGCCTGCGCCGCAAATCATCGGCGATGTCGGTATTCGAACGGCGCCGTTGCGCTGCGGGCGTTAGCGACATTCGGATTTCGCCTTCATTTTCCCGAACCGATACCACGGTGGAGACCGCCTCCGGTACCGCTGGGTAAACGATTTTTTCCATCAGCCGCGTTTGCTTATCCACCAGCGGCAGTCGGGTGCCCACTTCCATTTCCCCGGACACGCGCACTTCCCCTTCATCACTGGGGGGCAAAAACTCGGTGCCGATACCCGGAACAAAAAGGAGCGAGCAGCCAAACAATACAGCGGTTGCCAGCAGCGCGGTCAGGCGATGTTTGAGTACAAAACGTAAAAGCACCGTGTAACCGTGACTGATACGATCAAATCGTTCCCTTGCGCCCTGTTGCATTTTCTGCCAGGGGGTTTGGCGGACGGTATTTGCCGAAATCCCCCTACCCCCTTTAAAAAGGGGGAGTTGGTTCGCCACCCCGTCCTGTTGGTGTTGGTTCGATTCTTTTTCATGACCGTCATTTCTCGAAATGGACAGCTCAATATCCCCTTTCCGGGATGGGGGTAGGGGCATTTTCGATACGTCCCTGTCAGTCTTATCCCCCTTCCAGAACCGGGATGAGAGCATGGGCACCAGTGTGATGGAGACGAGCAGGGAGCATAAAAGAGAAAACACAATCACATATGCCAGCTCGGCAAATAACAGACTGGTAATCCCTTCGACAAACACCACCGGCAGGAAGATAACAATGGTGGTGACAGTGCTGGCCAAAATGGCCGGCACCACTTCCTGGGCGCCGCGGGACGCTGCATCCTTAGACGCTTCGCCCATTTCGTCGCGCCGTCTGAAAATATTTTCCAGCACCACAATGGAGCTGTCCACCATCATCCCCACTCCCAGGGCCAGCCCGCCCAGGGTCATTAGATTCAGGGTCAGGCCGCCGAAGTACATCAGCGCGAAGGTGGCGATAATCGAAATGGGAATTGAAAAAGAGATGATGAGTGTGCTTCTGAAGCTGCGCAAAAAGAAGAGCAGAATCAGAATGGCCAGGCCACCGCCGTACAGCACTGACATGGCCACGTTGCGAATGGACCGTTCGATAAAGTTTCCCTGGTTGATGACCGGCACGATTTTAATTTGGGGCAGCTCGTCATTTATTTCGTCGATGGTCGCCAGAATCTGCTTCGATACCTGGACCGTGTTGGCATCCGCCTGTTTGCGTATGGCGATGCGAATGCCCCGTTCGCCGTTGACGCGAATCACCCGGGTCTGTTCCTCGAATGTGTCCTGTACCTCCGCCACATCTCCAACGGTAATGGGCGCCCCATCGCGAATGGTGATGACGGTGTTCTTGATTTCGTCCAGGTTTTTAAACTGGGCCGGCGCCCGTAAAGACACCTCATACCGACCCTCCTCAATCTGTCCGGCGGGCAAATCCATGTTGGCTTTTTGCAGTGCACTCACAATGTCTGCCAGCGGCATCCCCAGCGCGTCAATGCGGTCCGGCCGAAGCGCCATGCGAATCTCCCGTGGAAATCCGCCCCATAGGTCCACCTGGGCCACACCTGGAATGCGGGTAAACCGATGACGAATTCGGTCTTCGATAATATCTGTCAGTTCGACTGGGTCCAGTTTGCCTGAAATGCCAATCAGCACGATGGGAAAAGTATCAATGCTGTATTTGGCAATGCGCGGTCTGACGATGTCGTCGGGGAACTCGTTAATCTCGTTTTCGATGGTGGAGCGCAAGTCCATGGTTGCGGCATCAAGGTTGGTGCCCCATACAAACGTGACGGTTACCCGGCTGCGGCCTTCGCTGGAAACGGACTGAATTTCATCCACCCCGGGCACAGTGGCCACAATCTCCTCCATGATTTGAGTGACCAGCTTTTCCATCACCTCCGGGTTGGCCCCCTCGTACTCTGTCTGCACCGTTACCGTGGGGACTTCGATAGAGGGAAGCAAATCGATTTTGAGCCGATAGAGGGACACGCCGCCCAGCACCACCGCGATGAGTACGAGCATTGTGGTAAACACAGGCCGCCGAACGCTGAAAGCGGGAAGATTCATTTATTTAACACCCTTTTGCCATACCACCTTTGAGCCGTCTTCGATTAGCTGCTGCCCAAGGGTGACCACCAGACCGTTCAAGTCATTTCCCTGCACTTCCACCTTGCTGTCCTGGCGTATCCCAATGGTGACGGCGCGCCATCTGGCGATGCGCGTTTCTTTTTTGACCACAAAGATGCCCTGGGTATCGTCCCGGTTGACGATGGCATCCGCCGGCACAATGACCGCACCGTCGACGGATTCCACCTTTACCCTGGTTTTTACGAACATGCCGGGCTTCAGGCGTTGATCCTCGTTGGGAATGGATACCTCCACCCTGGCCTGTCTGGAGTTGTCCTGAAACACCGGCGATATTCGGGAGATGCGGCCCATAAAGCGTTCATCAGGCCAGGCGTCGGTTTCCATGGAGACACTCTGGTCCACCTTCAGGCTGGCGTATTCCCGCTCGGGTACATGAAAAATGGCGATGACGGGGGTTAAATCCACAATTTTGAGCAGGGGAGTATTGGCGCTGACCACCGTGCCATCGTCCACATACCGTTCGGCCACCACCCGCGCGCTGTCGTCGCCGTTCCAGATGGCCTTTATGGTGGATTCACCAAGCTGTATTTTTGCTTTCTGAAACGTGGCCTTTGCCCGGGTGACCTGGGCTTCCAGTACCGCGACTTTCGCCCCCTGGGCCATGTACTCGCTGCGCACGCTGTCCAGTTCCGCTTCGGAGGTCACCCCGCGTCCGCGCAGGGTCTGGGTTCGTTCCAGGGTGCGTCCGGAAGGTTCCAACATGC
>JAFGWT010000108.1 GCA_016937015.1 Deltaproteobacteria bacterium
AGCTGAGGTTGCGTACCGGTGGGGGATGGGGCTGTATGCACTGTCATTTTGAGCCACCAGGATGGCGCGTTGCGGCTGACCTGTCCCTGAACCGGGAATCTTAAACTGAACGGATCGCCCATCAGCGGCGGCGCCGACCAGCAGAGTCGGTTCGGTGGGGACGGATACGTCCAGAATGGTGAGGTTGCTGCTGTTCACCAATACATTCACACAGCTGCCTGAGGGGGCATTGAAGGTGAGCTGACCGTCCTCAAGCTGGAGCTGGCGCGGATAGGTCACGGCAATGCGATCCACGGTCAGCAAATCGTTGGGGCGTTCGGGGGAGAGAACGACCTCCAGCTGATTGTCGGCCAGCAACATGCCGTCAGAGACCGCAAAAACGGCTGTCTCCTCGTTTGGGCCATTCCATCGCCACTCACCAAGCAGGTGTCCGTTGAGAAAAAATGACGCCACGTGGTCATCCCCACTGGCATTTGCGGCGAGTCCCACCAGAGATACTTTGATCTGTGCCGGTCCTGGCTCAAGCCCGGTCAGACGAAACGGGAAAGTGCCGGGAAGTCCGTTGAATACCATCTGCCAGAAAAACGGATCGGCAGTGGGGGTGGCCACATAATACAGGCTGTTCTCTTCGAATCGCGCCGTGAAGGGAAGCACATCAGTAAACGTCCGGCAGCGGCTGCGCAGTCTGTGCTGTCTGATTCCCACTGGGGGACGCCGGGTTTTCGACGCGGCGATAACGTCGTAGTCTGCGTACCGGTCCGCCTCCGGTGCCAGATAGAACAGCAGTCCGGTTTTGTTGGTGAGAACAGGGATGCGACGGCCATTTATGGACAGCTGGGTTCGGCGCGGTTCGAGATTCAGTTCCGCCAGTTGACTTTGCGTCAGCTGCTGCAGCCCGTTGGTGTCCACCTGAAACAGATAGGCGCCGCCGTTCTCCGCTGGCGTCCGCTTTGAAGCGGGGCCCGTAAAAATTTTATGCAGGCGGGCCAATAGATTAAACGGCCGGTCTGATTTGGGTGTCATCGGGGGCAGCCACGCGTCGAGAAACCGGTTGGGGGAAACCGCGGTAATTTTCCCGTTCCACCGCTTTTTACCGGAAAATTCAACGTCCTGAATCTGGTATTTGTCCCCGGCCAATCCCTGGCTGTCGTTAAAAACATATTTTTTGCCAAAAGGGGCATCCCCAAGGCCGGGGATGGGTGTTTCGGTCAATCGGGTCCATCTTTCGGTGGACTGATCGAAGCGGTACACATGAAATCCAAGGTTGGCCCGTTCGGATGCGGTGACCCAGGTGACAGTGACGCCATTTTCGCCATATACGGCTGACTGAGCGAGCATTCGCACCGCTCTGGGTGATCCGGTGGCGGGGTCCACTGAGTAGTCCACTGTGGTGCCGGCTTCGTAGGGCACCCGATCTGCGCTGCCGCCCCGCCAACTGGTCTCGATAAAAAATGAAAACGCCCGATCTCCGTCGGGATCCACCAGATCGTAGTCGATGCGGGCTTCAAGATACGGGAAGTTGATGACGCCGTAAACCACGTCAGCAGGGTCGTTGATAAAATCTATTTGAAGGTCAATGACGCCATCGCTGTCTGTGTCCACATTCAGGATGAGATTGGCGTTGCGCAGCCAGACGTTGTTTAACGAGGGATTGGGATTATCCCAGGCAAATTCGGTCAGCAGATAAAAATATCCAGCAGTGGATGCGCTGTCTGTGACGCAAATCCGTTCGATTTCCACATAATCCGCCCCGGATGAATCGGTTTCGGTTAGCATACACTGGGCGTCGCTGGTATTCCAATCGCTCACGCGGCCATCCACATCAAGAACGGTTTCGGCGGCAGCGATCCCTGAAAACGCGAAAAGTATCGCCGGTAACAAAAAACGAAGGGTTGCGTGTTTCATGATGGGTATCCTGTTTGGCTGAATAATTCCAGTTTTCCGGAAATTTTCCATTCTCACTTATATCACGATAAGAACAGAAACTCAATTTGAATGGTCATGAATCAAAAACTTTTACTTTTCGCAAACAGGTATGTTTCCGGCATCAAAGAATTCGGGGTTGGATTTTCCAGTTATCTCGAAAACGCGGTGCATGGAGAGATGGGCTGGAGAACGGGATGGATTTATTCTATACTCAACAGCTGGACTTCAGCGTTCATAGAGCAGCGATCAGGAAAGGAACGTGACAGTGAAACATTTAATTTTGATATCGGTACTCATTATTAACACTATTATATGGGGCTGCAGCACCACGGATGGCCCCCCCGGACCATCTGCGGGTAAGGATGACAGCGGGAACAATTCGGGTGATGACGTTGACAGTGCCGGTGATGCAGACAGTGATTCCGATGGGGATACCGATTCTGACGGCGACAGTGATGCGGATTCAGACAGTGACAGCGACGGGGATTCGGACAGCGATGGGGATTCGGACAGCGACAGCGATTCGGACAGTGACAGTGATTCGGACAGTGACAGCGATTCAGACAGCGACGCCGACATTGTGACTGGCGAGATTTGCGGTGACGGCAAACTGGTGAAAACCGAGGCCTGCGACGATGGGAATACGGAACCGGACGATGGCTGCACCCCGGATTGCCTTGAGGTGGAAGAAGGCTGGTCGTGCAATCCCCCAGGATTCCCATGTCATCAGGTGGCCCGCTGCGGAGATGGCCAGTTGTCTGCGCCGGAACTGTGCGATGACGGCAATCACGATCGCGGGGATGGCTGCAATGATTTGTGTATGGTGGAAATCGGATATAAATGCACAGCGGATTCCCCCAGTGTGTGCACCGAAACGGAGTGCGGTGACGGCGTGATTGAAGGCGCAGAGGGCTGCGACGACAGCAACGCCATGCCTTTCGATGGGTGTAATGCGCAGTGTCAGCTGGAGCCTGCCTGCGTGGATGGGGGCAACTGCACAGCGAGCTGCGGCGACGGCATGGTCATCGATGAGGAATGCGACGATGGTAACAATGTGGATGGCGACGGCTGCTCTGCTGATTGCAAGCAGGAGGAAGGATATATTTGCACGATTCCAGGCGAGGATGGCGACTCCATCAGGGTGCCGGTGATCTACAAGGATTTTCTGGCCGAACATCCCGACTTTGAGCCTGGTCTTACCAACTGCGGTGAGGTGAGCACCGGCATGGTGAAAGACACACTGGGGCCATCGGGGAAACCAGAAGCGGCCAATCCCAATGCGGATCCCTACGGGGTTTCCTGCGATGCGCTGCACCAGTTTGAGGACTGGTACGATAACTCGGATGGAGACGATTTGGCCGTGATTGCCGATGAATTGATTTTATTCAACGATGGTAACGGATCGTTTGTGAATCGGGCGGATGACGAGGGACATCGCTGGGGCTGGTACGAGTATGAGTGGTGCGACAATGATTCGTGCGACGCCGAAGCCTGCCAGGCCTGTCCCGGGTTGTGTGTGGATGATTTCTGTTGGGATCCCGAGCAGAAAACCGCGTGCTGCGCTGATGTGACGTATACCGATGGGGAGCCGCACTTTTTCCCCATTGACGGTCGTGGCATTACCGATGTGTCCGAGTACAGTCTGGCCGGCACTGCGCCCCCATACAATGAAAACTGGGACGATGAAGATCTGGCCTCGCTGATTGCGCGCATTCCGCTGGGGGATGATTACAGCCTTGAGCACAATTTCCATTTCACCAGTGAAGTGAGATTTTGGTTTAAGTACGTTGAAGACAATGTTCAAACGTTCCATTTTCTTGGCGACGACGACGTCTGGGTATTTATCAACAACAAGCTGGTGGTGGACCTGGGTGGCATTCACACACCCGAATCCGGGGATGTGGACATCAATGATTTAGGCCTCGAAGATGGCAAGGTGTATGAAATCGTGGTGTTTCAGGCGGAACGGCAGACCGAGGGCTCCAGCTATCGCTTGACGCTGAGCGGGTTTACCATGGCGCGCTCCGAATGCCGACCCGACTGCGGCGACGGCCTGATTGGGTTGGGCGAAGAGTGTGATGATGGGGTCAACGACGGTGGATACGGTGAATGCGATAAAGACTGCAAACTGGGGGCCTACTGCGGAGACGGTATCGTTCAGGAAGAGTACGAACACTGTGATGACGGCAATACCCTCAATGATGATGACTGCCCATCTTCCTGTCGCGCTATCGTGGTGGAGTAGTCTGATTTTTCCGCTTTAAAACCCCTCCCAGTGGCATCACTTTTTAGACCTGTGCGCGACTATTTTTTAGCGGCTTTCTCTTCTTTCTTCTCTTCTTTTTTTTCGGCTTTTACTTCTTTTGGCTCTTCTTTTTTCTCCGCTTTGGCGTCAGCCTGCTCTTCTTTTTTCTCAGCCTTGGCGTCAGCCTGCTCTTCTTTTTTCTCGGCCTTGGCTTCGTCTTTGGCTTCTTTTTCAGCTTTTTTCTCAGCCTTGGCTTCTTCAGCTGCTTTTTCTTTGGCTTCTTTTGCGGCCTTTTTTTCTGCCGCTGCAGCCTGTTTGGCTTCTTCAGCCGCTTTTTCTTTGGCTTCCTTATCCGCTTTTTTCTTCTCTGCGGCCGCTTTCTTTGCTGCCGCCTCTTCTTCCTTCTGTTTTTCCTTCATCTCTTTTTGTTTGGCTTTCAGATCTTTGGCAAAGGTGTTGCGAGCGTCGAGTTCCTTTGTCAGCGCGTCCTTTTTGGCGGTATCTTCGTCAACTGTTTTTTTGAGGGCATCCAGCTCAGTCTGGCTTTTTTTGGCGGTTTCAGCCGATTTTTCGGCTTTTTTCTTTGCCGGCTCAACCGACTTTTTGGCCGATTCGGCGGATTTTTCGGCTCTGGTCACCGCAGCTTCCTTTTGGGTGACAAACAGCTTTTGCGCGCTCAGACTTTCTTTCACATCTTTTTTCTCAGCGGCGGTGGTGGGGGTTTTGGCTTCAAGTTCCTTTAGCGCGTCTTTGGCCAGACCAAGGATTCGTTTGGCTTCCTTGATTTGATCATCAGACATCGCTGCGGTATCCGCCGCCATTTTTGCGGCATCGGCGTCCTTTTTGCTGGTTTCCTGCGCTTTGGTGTTGTTTTTTTCGGCAGTTTTCAGCTTTTTGGAATTTACCTTTACGCTTTTTTCGAGCTTTTTGAGCTGTTTTTGAGCGTCACTGATTTTCGCGTTGTTCTCTTTGATTTGATCTTCAATGGGGGCATCCGTTATAGCAAGCTTGATTTCAGCAGCTTTCTGTTTCTTCGCAGTTTTTTCTTTGCCGGCTTTGGCGTCATCGGTCTGTGCCTCGTCTGCCTTGGCGTCAGCTGATTCTGTGCCTTCGGTGGCAGCGTCATCCGCTTTGGCGTCATCCGCTTTGGTTGCATCCACAGCCGGGGCGGCATCAGCCGGCGCAGCGGCGGGCGCCGGATTGGCAGCCGTTTCGTCAGCGGCGGTGCTGCTCTGGGGTTGTGCGCCGCCGCAGGCGGTAATTGCCACTGCGGCAAAGAACACGGCAGTTACGGTTAATCGCTCGAAAAAATTGATGAAAAGTTTGTGTGTCATGCTCATTCCTTTGTTCTGTGGATTAAAAATTTCCGATTTGAAATGGTTTTCGTTTTCAATAACCAAGCCGGAAGAAAAACATCCCGCCAGATTAGAAAAGTGGATGTTGTTCGTTAGTGACTGTTATTTCAGTATTATTGTATTGTCTGAATTTCAATGTCTTTTTGTAATACACCCCGATTTCGTCGAATAGAGCCGCTAAAAAGGGCGAAAAAATGGATTCATATTCATGCTCACTGGACTATTACAATACGGTTGAGATGCCGTCGTTGGATTGGCGGTTTGTGATGGGATGTGAATTGGTTCCCATTTTTTCGCGGTTATGCGTGTAAGGAGTGTGAATGCCTGGCGCATAATGTATCGTGCCGGACGGAGTTACTGGACGGAGTGAAATGCCTGGATACCGAATAATGGTTTTGGAACGTGTCGCTGAAAATATCGTTGACCTGACGGTATCATTGCTAAGGGGAATTGGGGGGGGCGATGCTGCTGTTTTTCACATTTTCCGCTGATACCGAAGACTGGCAGCGTCGGATAAGGGATCAGTATTATCAGTTTGGGCCTGCACTCAGACGGCGGTGCGAGCGAGTGCTGCAGAATACGGGGGATGCAGAAGACATTGTCCAGGATCTGTTTATGGATATCTGGAATAAAAAGCGCGCCGATTTGGGTTTTCCGTATCTGTATTCCGCTGTGACCAATCGCTGTATCACGCTGCTTCGGAAGCAGACCCGGCACCGTATTCTGCTTGAAAAACAGTGCGCGCCCGATGTGTTGCATGGTTTGCTTCAGGACGATTCGGTTTACACGGCACAGTGTATTCGAGATATTGCCCAAACCCTTGACAGAACGTCTGGTGCGATTTTTCTGTATCGATATATCGATGACATGACTCAGGAAGAAATTGGTGAAGTGATGGGACTAAGCCGAAAAACCATTGGTAAAAAGCTGGCGCGTCTGGATAAAAAACTGGCGGGATTTTCACTGCAGCATGAGGCAACGCTGATGCGAAAGACAGGTGATGCAAATGGCTGCTGAACAGCACATTTCGTGGTACGCGCTGGAACGGCTGGCCCTGGGGCAACTGTCGGCGCAGCGAAGCGAGGGCCTTGAAGAAGCGTTGCAGCACAGCGAATTCTGGCGTGCACGGCAGATGGTGATAGCGTCCGATACCAGACCATTGCCGGTGTTTGCGCCGGAGAAATGGCCTGTACGGCCGGTGTGGGTGTTCAGGCATCCGGTTTGGGCAACGTGTTGTACATTGATGATTTTAGGGGTGAGCATTCTGATGTGGCGGGGCGGGTTCGCGC
>JAFGWT010000109.1 GCA_016937015.1 Deltaproteobacteria bacterium
AATAGGGAGTGACGGCCCTTGAAATCGTCTTTGTACCCCAGTGGGTGAGCTGAGAAGTGCGTCCCACCGGAATAAGGGACACTGCGACCCTCTCACATATTTTACAAAGCAAAATAAGTTGCCGGGTGTCGCGAACATGTCGCGAACAAGTCGCGAACAAGTCGCGAACAAGTCGCCACCCTCTCACATATTTTGCAAAGCAAAATAAGTTGCCGGGTGTCGCGAACAAGTCGCGACCCTCTCACATATTTTACAAAGCAAAATAAGTTGCCGGGTGTCGCGAACATGTCGCGACTGGTCAAATACATAAAAATCAAAGCGGATGCAAATCCCTTCAATTCAAGGTATATAGAGTACTTCATTATGCGCAGGTCCGCCTTCGCCTCAAAGGCTTTGGCGCGATCGTGAAAATTGAAAATGAAAAAGTATTTTTAACCACCGGTCTTCTGTGAAAGAAGGCTTAAAGGGGACTGATCCGGATGATGGAAACTTTCCTGTCCGGTTCTTAGGGGGCGACGGCGGGAAAAGCCCCCCTGATCTATCCAAACGCCGTCAGGAAAACCATGAAGATACGAATTGTTAAACAGTCAGATTTTTCGGAGTGGCATCGGTTGCGTGAAATGTTATTCACAGACTGTGAATCAGATGAATTGTTGCTTGAAATCAATGCAATTTATTTTGATAGAAATGTAGTCGGCGAATTGGATTACTTCGTCTGCGTTGTTGAGAATGATGAAACAAAATTGTGCGGATTTTGCGAAACATCTCTTCGAATATCAGATCCGCTCTCCCAAGGTGGTCCAGTGGGTTACGTAGAAAGTTTATATGTTGAATCAAAATACAGAATGAAAGGTCTTGCCAAAGGCATGCTCTTTGAGTGTGAAAATTGGGTAAGAAACAAAAACTGTTTGGACCTTTGGGTTGATACCGAGGATAGATATTCCGAAGCATTGATGTGTTATGAAAACTTTGGGTTTACAGTTATAAAGAGAACTGACTCAGGAATTCTTTTAAAGAAAAACCTGCGATAAAAACGCTTAGCAAGTATACCCAACCGCGCTTTCGCGAGTTTAGTCGTCAGTGAAGCGCAGCGTTGGCGCCGACAGGAAAATGAAAAAACATGCAACATCTGACATTTAAAAACTGGAAGCAAGTTGTTGTTTCGTTGGCTGGGTTGTGGATATGTTGCGTCGTTGTCTCATTTATCGGGAATTATATTTTTACCGCTGAAGCGTTTTGTGATGTTGTAAATCCGTTCAATCGAAACTCTGATGTGTTGTTTGTCGCCAAATTTTTTGAAGCATTATTTGTATTTGGTTATTTTGCATGGATATCGATGCCGTTCAGTGTTCTTGATTTGATTGTAGATATGGATGCGTTTGAACTGAATCATGGAGTGTTGGCTTCGAAACTGGTGATGATTGCTGTACCGGTATATTGGCTTATTGTTCTTGTTTTATTGATCGGGATATTTAGGAAAAAATCCATTTTGTTGTTTGCTGCGCTCGCGACAATTTTATTGTTCGGTTCAGTAAAATCGATTGTATTTACCAATGGAATATTAAATGCTGTGTAAAGAACGATAACCTGCGTGTTTGCATGGGACGCCTCTGCTGCGTTTCCGCGACCATCACTATTCGGCACCAGTTAAGTCTGGCGTTAGCCGAATCACAGGAATCGACAGGAGGAACGATTGGCGTTTTTTGACAATCCGGACAATGTTAAAAAATACGTTGATATGTCTGAAGGTTTCGATGGGAAAAAATTGATTTCGGAATTGAAGGATTATCTTTGGAAAGATGCGACACTACTCGAATTGGGAATGGGACCTGGCAAAGATCTGATTATGCTTTCAGAATTTTGTAAGGTTACGGGGTCAGATTCGTCAAACGTATTCGTCGAGAATTTTAGAGAAAAATATCCGAAAATTCCCGCGGTATTTCTCGATGCAGTTTCTATTGAAATTGATATGACGTTCGATTGTATTTACTCAAACAAAGTGTTGCATCATTTGTCTCGTGAAGAATTATCTCGTTCATTTTGTCGACAACACAGTGTGTTGAATAATGATGGGATTCTAATGCATTCATTTTGGTATGGAGATAAAGAAGAATTTATCGAGGATTTGAGATTTGTTTATTATGAGGAAAAATCCATTTTGAAGATGGTAGAGGACAAATTCGATGTTCTGAAATCTGCGAAATACACGGAATTTGAGAAAGATGATTCCTTCCTGGTAATTTTAAAAAAATCGCGCGTGTAAAAAGCATGCAAAGACGGCCGATGGAGTAAACAGGATGCCAAAGTACAAAACAATCGATGAATATATTGACGCGCAATCACATCTGCAATCCGAGCGATTGCAAGAGTTGAAAAAAGCGATTTTTGAAGCCGTGCCTGATGCGATTGAAACCTTCAATTATGGCGTGCCAGCCTTTAGTCTTGTACAGAATGGTAAACGTGATCAACAAATAATGATAGGTGCATTTAAAAACCATGTTGGCATTTATCCTCATCCAACAACCATTGTTCAGTTTGAAAAAGAACTTTCACAGTTCAAACAGGGTAAAGGGTCGATTCAGTTTTCTTTAAATGCCCCAATACCAACGAAGCTAATTGTTAAGATGGTGAAATATCGAAAGAGCCGAATTGAAAGCGAATTGAATAAATAGACATCGCTATTCCCCGTTTAAACCCATGACGAATTGGGTCGTTTGACGGTTGAGGATGACGAGCAAAATGTGAAAATTGATTGGGAGAGACGCGAATGGTTGTGCAATAATTGACGGGATTTTAATACAGCGCGTTTGGTCAAAGGAGACACATGAAAAAAATGCTGACAGCGTTGTCGCTGCTGATGTGCGGCTGTCTTGGATATCCTGAGACTGTTCAGCCAGTGAACGGATTTGAGCTGCAGCGGTATCTTGGAAAATGGTACGAAATCGCGAGGTTCGACCATTCCTTTGAACGTGGGCTCGAATCCGTGACCGCGGAATACAGTATGCGGGCGGATGGGGGCGTGCGCGTCAGGAACAGAGGGTTTTCCCTGAAAAACAGAGAATGGAAAGAATCGATTGGTAAAGCCTATTTTGTTGAAAGCGAAGATTTGGGATATTTGAAGGTGTCTTTCTTTGGCCCGTTTTACGGTTCATACGTTGTATTTGAACTGGATATGCAGGATTATCAGTATGCGTTTGTGACCAGTTCCCAAAAATCCTATGTGTGGCTTTTGTCCCGGACACCTCAGGTGCCCAAAAATCTCAAAGAGCGGTTTAAGAATGAATTGCGGGATAAGGGCTATGATCCGGGCAATCTCATTTGGGTTAAACAGGATGAATGAAATTCGTGCATATGATCTCACCTTTACCAGCAGTGGCGCGGCCAGCGGCCAGTGAGCCGCATAAGGGCAAAGGAGGTCGGCATGACGGAAAAACAAACTAAGAGCAGAAACGCTTGGGCGCGGGTCTTTTTAGTGGTTGGCATTGCCGGATTGAGTCTGTTTGTTTTTGGGATTGGGGTGTTTGCAGGCGCGATGGACAAATCCCTGGGCGAATCACCGACGTTATTATTGAATGAAACCATTTCGGTGAGTCGCAGTCCGGACTGGAAATACGGCCCGGGCTTTTATGCCGCAGTTGTGAGGGTGACGAAAAATGAATCGGGTCAACTGGATGCCAGTTGCCGGGTGTATGTTGCAGACGCAAACTATTTCAGTGACTTCCGCCTCGGTTCAGCCGCGTCGTTTAAAGCGGCGTATCTGAAATGGCGCACGATGGAGTGGACCGAAGATGAACTGATAGTTGGCAGTGAGGATGCGAATACGGTTCGTATTAAAAGAACAGCGATTGAGACTCACAGATGAGTGGGTAATGACGCGCAGGGGTCCCGCAGCGGATTGAAAGTAAAACATGTCACGAAAGCAGATTGCCTCCGGTGTTGTACACGCCTTGCCCGCAGATTTGGAACGAGTGCTCAGGGGGGATAACGACGCGCTGAATAGCTGGGAGAACCTTACACCGCTTGCCAGAAATGAATGGATATGCTGGGTTGAAGGCGCAAGGAAGCCAGAGACGCGCCGTCGCAGAATGGACAGATTACAGGACGAATTAAAACAGGGCAAAAAGCGCCCCTGCTGCTGGCCAGGGTGCGCCCATCGTGACAAAACAGGGCGACCGGAGTGATGGCGCCGGCATTGGGTGCTTTACGTGTTGCCCCTCTTTACGTGTTGTCTCTTTAAGCGTTGCCTCTTTAAGTGTTGCTGCTTTACGTGTTGTTCGGGAGCAACAGCGTATCCTGCGATCACTGTCCTTACGGTGTACTGCCGGCAGTGAGACAGGTGCGGTAGATAGAGACGGGATCATCATCAGAAGCACGTACCCCCGGTGTCGGCCCGGCGAGCCAGTAGATGGCAGTGGCATCTGTTTGCATCCATGAGTTGTAGTCATCGTTGTCAAAGCGGCCTCTGGCTTCCAGCACCGTTGGGCCTTCGAGGGACTCGTTTACTGGTAACTGCCACAGCTCACCCATACTGTTGGAAAAATAGACATAGTCCCCCACTATGGCTGCCGGCTGGTCATCCTCCCATTCAAACCGTTCAGAATAGGTATCGAATCCGGGGACCACATGCGGCATGTCGAGACCGTTTGAACCGTTGGGTGCCAGCCAGAGCAACCCCGCCACACTTTCATCGATCATAGATGAATATATCGGGGGTCCAAATGCGCCCCCCAGGGTCCAGAGCAGAATGCGATCTGTTTGATAATCCAGGACAAAAATCGGCCCGGAAGCCACTTCGGAAATCAGCTCACCGCCGCCGCGGGGCTGACGGACAAGAGTATACGTGCCGTTGTTTTTAAGACTGTTCCAGTACACCCATTCCGAGGATACATAAAACGACTCAATGATTTCTGTGGCCCACACGGTTTCAACGCCAGTGTCCAGATGGTAAGAAACGAGGCCGGTCCCTGAACTCGGCGTGACAAACATTGTGCGATTCTCCACCTTCATCTCACCGATGGAGTGATTCAGTACGATGGGCGCCGCCATTTGAAAATCAGGGGTTTTGCTCACAACCTGCACGGTGCTGGATGCATTCCCGTCCAGTGGGCCCTTGATTTCATAAAGATACAGATTATTCACATCGGCAACAAGACGACTTCTTTTTGTGGAGAGCTGCATGTCCAGTTTGCCGCTGTCACCGGTCTGTTTATTGGTCCAGAGCAGTTTACCTGAGGACCTTTCATGGAAATAAAGATTTTCATCATCCATGCCCAACGGATAGGTATTGCCGTCGATTTCGGCGATAACGACCGTGGGTGACGGACAGGGATGAATAACGGTGTCTGAATCTGAATCGGTCGGGAATTCGCTATTGGATTCAGTGGCAGTGTCGGCAGCAAAGACCGTGTCCTCTGCGTCCGTCGGAATGGTATCGACATCTGCGACCGTGTCGACGGAGGTGTCGACGCTGGTGTCGTCAGTCATGCCGCTGTCTGCATTGATGGCGGTCTGTGTGTCCGCCGACGTCGTTGACCCGGTATCGGTCTCATCCACTTTACTGGCGCGATTGCATGCGAGAATTCCCATAGTCAGCAGGAATGCGCCAATGGGATACACGAATACGCCAGTGGGATAAATGACGGAACATTTCATGAACGGCCTCCCGGATTTGATCAGTTTGTGCGGATTGTAGCGTGCGTTTACGTGAAACAAAATGGAAAAAAGAATTCGGACCAAAATCCAGACATCAGTCATAAACAGCTGCCTTGGCAGTTTATCCGTGAACAGCTGGAAAATCGGTTTATAATGTCAAAAAACAGTCAATCCGGACTGTCACATGCCAGATCTGATGCCACAGGGGGAGCTGTCAATGGCTGATGACCGTTTGAACGATCGTACCGAACTGCGCATGGAAGCGCTGGCGCAGCAAATCAATGCACTTCAGGACGAATATCGTGAATTGCAGCGGACCGCAGCGGCGTCGAAAGATGCCGGCACTGTGACCGACCCTCTGTTTACCGAACACTGGTTTCGCATGGTGCGCCACAGTCCGATGGGGATGCATATGTACAAACTGTATCCCGAAGCGAATGGCCCTGGCCGGCTGGTGTTTGCTGGGGCGAATCCCGCCGCCGACAGGCTGCTGGGGCTGGACAATTCACTATTTGTTGGCAAAACCATCGAGGACGCATTTCCCCCGTTGCGGGACACCGAAGTGCCGGAGCGATATCGCAGTGCAGCCCGCGGCGGCATTCCCTGGTCAACCGAACAAATCAATTACGAGGGAGAACGGATTGCCGGTGCATTCGAGGTTCACGCGTTCCAAATCGCCCCCAACGAGATGGTGGCCACCTTTCTAAATATCACGGAACGCAAGCAGACAGAGATGCACCTGCGGGATAATCAGCGGCGACTCAGCCAGCTAACGGAAATTTTGGATCGATCAATGGATATGATATCGAGCTCCACGCCCGAGCAAGTGCTGATTTATTTAAACCCTGCCGGGAAACGGCTGCTCGGCTGGGGTGACGATACAGATGTGCCTGCGTTGCATATTGAGGATGTACACCCCGCGTGGGCGCTCAACATTATTCAGAATGAGGGCATCCCTGCCGCGATTGAAAACGGCCTGTGGCAGGGAGAAACAGCCCTTCATACTGTGAATGGCGGAATCATACCTGTCTTTCAGACAATATTCAGCCACAGTGACCCGGAGTCCGGTGCGCTTTCGTTTTTATCCACGATTATTCGGGATATTTCGGAAAATCGCCGCAATGAGCAGGAAATAAGAAGACTGCAGGATTTTCTGGCCAACATCCTCGATTCGATGGCGTCGCTGATTGTCGCAGTGGATAATGACGGCCACATCACGCACTGGAATAACGAAGCCCAAAAGCAAACGGGCTACACCTCTGCCGATGTGCTGGGAAAACCGCTTAAGGAATTCGCCCCCATCATTGGCAAATTTGATCATCTTATTCGGGATGCCATCCAGTCGGGCGAGCCTCAGTCGCTGCTGCGGCAAAAAGGGGTTGCCCGCGGAGAACCCATCTTTGTGGATATTGTGGTTTTTCCGCTAACGTCGAGCGGTGCTGTGGTACGGATGGACAATGTGACCGATCGGGCACAAATGGAGGAGATGCTGATTCAGTCTGAAAAAATGCAGTCCATTGGCGAGCTGGCGGCGGGGATGGCTCACGAAATCAACAATCCGCTCGCCGGCATTCTTCAGAATCTGCAGGTTCTCAGAGGGCGAATCGATCCCGCCTTGCCAGGCAATTGGGAGGCGGCGGAACGGCTGGGCATTTCCCTTGAGCAACTGGCGATATATTTAAAAGAGCGGAAAGTGGACCAAATGCTGGATCATATCCACGACGCAGCCATGCGCGCATCGGAAATTGTCCGCAACATGCTCTCGTTCAGCCGACGCAGCTCCGCCGTTGAGAATTCGCAGGATATCGTTGCGTTGGTGAAGAAAACCGTTGCACTGGTGCAAAGCGACTACGATTTAAGTACCAATTACGATTTCAGAAAAATTCATATGGACCAGCAGGTGTCCGAATCTGTTCCACCAGTGATCTGTGAGCCCGCAAAAATTCAGCAGGTGCTGCTCAATCTGATAACAAATGCCATCTATGCCATGAACGCGAAAACCTACACCCTCGACGCGGCGCCGGAGCTCAACATTGCCATTCGACCCATCAGGGGCGGAGACTGGGTCGAAATCGCCATTACGGATAACGGCCTGGGGATGACCGAGGACACTGCCCGCCGAATTTTCGAACCCTTCTTTACCACCAAACCCGTGGGCGAGGGAACGGGTCTGGGTCTGGCGGTGGCATACTACATCGTCGTTCAGCAGCATCATGGGCATATGTCTGTGGAGAGCACGCCGGATATGGGAACCACTTTTCGAGTTCAGTTACCTGTTCGCAGATAGCGTTTCACCGTTAAAGTTCATTATAGTCCAGTTGCGGCAAGTGCAGTGTGGGCATATGGCGGAGAACATATGTCCAAAATCGCCACATATTGAATATCCCAAAATATTAAAATGTTAATTTAGAGAAAAAGGTGGCATTTTATTAAATCAATAAAACGATATATATGATGATTTAGTTAAATTTATGCGATTTTTATTTGCTTAATCAAAATTTAGGTGCCATGTTTAGTTCAGTTTTTAATTTTTTATGAGGTGAAACATGAAATCAAACCAGACAAACAGCCCAATGGATGGCGCCCAGGCTTTGGTGAAATGCCTCGAAGCTCAGGGCGTTGAGTACATATTTGGGTTGTCCGGCGGCAGCGCGATTCCAATATTTGATGCGCTGGTAACGACCGGTACAAAAATTGAATTGATTCTGGTACGCCACGAACAGGGTGCGGCACATATGGCAGACGGCTATGCCCGAGCGACCGGCAAACCCGGGGTTGTTCTGGTGACCAGTGGTCCTGGCGCCACCAATACCATCACCGGTATTATGACTGCGCACATGGACTCGGTGCCCATGGTGATTTTAACCGGCCAGACCATCACCCCCATGATTGGCAAGGACGCATTTCAGGAAGCCGATGTGTTCGGCCTCACCATGCCAGTGGTGAAGCACAGTTATCTGCTCAAGAACCCCAATGACATACCGCGGGTGGTCAAAGAAGCGTTCCACATTGCGGGCACCGGTCGCCCGGGACCTGTGCTGATGGATCTGCCCAAAGACGTGAGTTCCGGCAAATTTACCGGCGAGCTCGACCCCCCCATGAATTTGCCCGGGTATCATCCGGTTCGGGAAGTGGACGCTGCTGCGGTCAGCAGAATTGCCGATGCGTTAAGTCGGTCTGTCCGACCGGTTATTCTGGCTGGGCATGGGGCAATGATCTCCGGCGCCGAGCAGGAGGTGCTGCAATTGGCCGAGACCCTGAATGCGCCGGTTACCACGACGCTGCTGGGAAAAGGTGTGATTCCCGAAACCCATCCCCTTTCGCTGGGAATGCTGGGGATGCACGGCACCGCATATGCTAACAAAGCGGTGGTGGAATGTGATTTAATTATGTCGATTGGGTCCAGATTTGATGATCGCATCATCGGACAGGCAGATCGATTCTGCCGGGATGCCGTGCGCATTCATATCGATGTGGACGTGGCCGAGATTGACAAAATGATAAAGGTTCATCACTCCTGTGTTGGAGACGCCAAAGAAGTGCTCAAGGCGCTGCTGCCGCAGGTGGGCCAACTGAACACCGAAGACTGGCTTCGCCGCATCGACGGCTACCGTAACAGATATCCGCTGAGATACGGGAAGCAGGGCGGCCTAAAGGCACAGCAGATTCTGGATGAACTGTACAAAATGACTCAGGGTAAAATTGTGGTGACCACCGATGTGGGACAGCACCAGATGTGGGCGGCCCAGTTTTTAAAGACCATTCGCCCCAACGATTTTATCAGCTCCGGCGGTGCGGGAACCATGGGATTTGGGTTTCCGGCAGCCATTGGCGCCCAGTTTGGCAGACCCAAAGATCAGGTCTGGACCATCGTTGGAGATGGCGGTTTTCAGATGACGCTGTGCGAACTGGCCACTGCCTGCGTGAGTAAGCTGCCCATTAAAATTCTGGTGCTCAATAACCACTATCTGGGTATGGTGCGTCAGTGGCAGGAACTCTTTTACGATGATCGTAAAAGCGGCGTGGACCTTGTGGGCAACCCGGACTTCGCCAGACTGGCTGACAGCTACCCGGGCGCGAAGGGCCTCACCCTTAAACGGACGGCGGATATTCGCAAAATTCTGCAGCGGGCCATGGACTACAATGATGGTCCCTGCGTGATCAACGCTGAGTGCGAAAAGACCGAGAACGTTTTTCCCATGATTCCTGCAGGGCGTCCCCTCGAAGACATGCTGATCGATCGCCCTCGCAAAAAACTGGAAAAACCCACCGGGTCGACCTGATAACTGAGGAGACAGATTATGAATATTGAACAGAATACACATACGTTAAGTGTTTACGTTTCCAATCGCCCAGGGGTACTGGCACGCATCGCTCAGGTTTTTTCAAGGCGCGGCTACAACATCGAATCGCTGGTGGTGTCGCCGGCCAAGGACGGGGATTTTTCGCGAATGACCATTGGTCTCAGTGGCGATCCCGATGGACTGGAACAGATCATCAGACAGGTGGGCAAACTCGTGGATGTGCTGTCGTGTGTTGATCACACCGACGATTCCGCAGTGGTGCGTGAGCTGGCCATGGTGAAAGTGCGCGTGGACGCGGAACACCGCATTGGCGTCCTGCAGATTGTGGAGCACTTTGCCTGCAAAACGGTTGATTTGACCGATACGTCGATGATTATCATGTCGACCGGCGCCTCTGAAAAAGTGGATGCCTTCATTCGCATGATCAAATCCTTCGAAGTCGTTGAACTGGTGCGCACCGGCAAAGTCCTCATGGCCCGCGGCGACCAGCCCACCTGATTTTCCGCCGTTAATGGCGCTCTTCAGTCAGTTTGAATTGAAGTTTTCCATAAATACTATAAACTGGAAAACAGTCAGGCTTTCACACATCACAGGACGGGAGAATGCATATGAATCGATTTCATTGGATATTTGCTTTGGTCGTTTTGATTTCGCCGTCAGCGTTTGTCGGATGCGGCAGTGACGGAGTGGACACTGAATCCGGGACAATCAGCTCGGATGATACCGAGGTGGATTCCGTCAGCGATGGGCGATCAGATACTGGCACAGATGCGGATACAGATGCGGATACAGATGCGGATACAGATGCGGATACAGATGCGGATACGGATGCGGATACGGACGCGGATACAGATGCGGATACGGATGCGGAGACGGACGCGGAGACGGACGCGGATAGCGATGCGGATACGGACGTGCCCCTGGACACGGATGTGGTTTCCAATCCGTTTGACGATGATTATCCCCCGGCGGGATATGCAGCAGGCGGCTGCGCTATCCCGGCTGACGCGGGACTGGACGATGTTTCCAGT
>JAFGWT010000110.1 GCA_016937015.1 Deltaproteobacteria bacterium
CGGGCATGACGATATATCTTCGCGAGCATGACGATATATCTTCGCTGTTATACCGCGCTCTGAGCGCGTTCCAGACCCTTGCTTTGGGCCAGAGCGAACTGATTCGCGGCCGGGCCATTCCCTGCGCCACGGATATTGCCTTTTCGTACCTTGTGGCCCGCCTGGTGTTTGGCAACGGCCATCCGGCGATTCCATTTTTACTGCTGCCGGCGATTGCCGATGACGCCGCGGGACTCCTCATTCCTGCCTTCATCATGGCCAAATTGCCAAGAGTTGGGCGCTACAGCACAAAGGCGGCGTAACATGGGGGGGATGGGAGTGCCACCCCCATGGCTCAAATGCCTTCCCTGTCTACGCTTTTTTATTCTGCAGCCTTAAACAGTAGTGATTTTCAGTGACGGCTTGCGTGGTCGCATGGGCGAGGCTTTTGCAGCCGGCGCGACAGAATCGGGTGTCGCCCTTTCTGTGCATCAGCAGTGCGTAAAAGCGCCCATAGGTCTGTTCGAGTGACGACCATGGCGCCAGATGGATGTTGTTTTCACGCAAAAAATGTCTCACGCGGGTGGTCGTCGTGGGACGAATGGCCGGCATCGGCAAGGCGCATCTCCTTTTGGGTTTATGTTTGTCCAGTTACTCTAACCCAATTCCGGCAAGGTCAACAGTGAGAACTTCGGGGGTGTTTTTTATCTGGGGGGGTTACTCGACCTGGATGATGTCGTCTTCGGAGCAGGCCAGTTTGACCTGAATCTCCTCCACCGCCTCTGATTCCAGGATGCCGCAGGCATAGGTGCAGAATTGAATCACCGTTTGGCTGTCGTCTTTCCAGGTCCATCCGGTTTCACCCGCGCAATTGTCATCCCTGGGCACCTGGGTGCCATCGAACGACACCATTACCAGGTTCATGTTCACGTCAGAACTGTCAAATGTGCCCATCTCAAACTCACAGCTCACCACCACTTTTTCGGCAATTGTACTCAGTGCGGCTTTCAATTCCTCGCCATCGCTGGCCTGCAGATATTCCGTAAAACTGGTCCCCCCCGCTGCGGCAATGGCGTTCAGCTGGTCCGGGTCCACCCCTTGTCCAAAACCGATGACAATCGTCTTGATTCCGTTTTCTGCAAGCTGCGCTGTGACCGCCGCCAGCTCCGCCGCGGTGGCGCCGCCCTGCATAGAGAAAACCCCGTCCGTGCCACAGGTATCCTGACCATCGGACAGCACCACCAGGTATCGGTTGCCATCGCCGCCCAAAAACAGTGGGGCATAGGCGGGATCAGTATAATTCCGCATGGCGAGCAGCAGCGGGGTGGCATCGCTGGGCGACGCGTTGCTGAGCGCGTCCACAATCAGGTCCGCGTTTCCAAGGGCCACATCGTGAATGACGGATTCTCCCACCGCGCAGGACGCATTGTTATTATTCCGGTCAGGCCGACCGGTGTTGTTGTCAGAGGTGTCCGACGCCCGGGCGAACAGGTCCAGTCCGAACTGAATGTCGTTGTCGTAGGCGGTGGCCATGCCATTTATCGCTTCGAGCGCCAGGGTCCATTTGTTATTGTCGTCCATGGACAGAGACTTATCTTCCAGAATCATTACTTTTGTCGGGACGCGACTCAGGTCGGTGGTCAGCTCCTCGCAGATTTCCACTTCAGCGGAATCAGCGTCGTCTGCATCGTCACTGTCATCGTCACCGTTACCGTCGCTGGTTTCGTCATCATCTTCATTTTCTTCGACATTTTCAGATGCGGTGTCATCTGCGGCACTGTCTGCGTTCCCATCACCGGAGTCATCGCTTTCATCTTCTGTCAGCTGGTTGTCGCTGTCGGTCGCCGTGCTGTCCTTTGTGGTGTCGCCACATCCAGCCAACGCCGCGCCAAGCAGCAGCGCCAGCAATGATCTTAACAGTTTATTATTCATCTGATTCTCCTCGCGCCATGGCTGTCATGGGGCCATGTCATGGCGCAGCGACGCGTTTGGCGCAGCGGCGCACTGCAGTATTAGGTGCACTAAGAGGTAATAATCAGTTAAAAAAAGAGAATTAATTTTAACACCATTAAAATAAATGGTGAACTCGATTGTGGGTCATGGGCCTGTCAGCGACAGCATCCCCTGGGTGCTCAGAAGGTTGAAACGTAATTTTCTTTTTAATCACTGAGGGTTGCGGCATATGAGACCAGGACGTCAACCCATTGCATATTGCGATGTGATGGCCTTTTGCCACAGCTGAACCAAAGGGTGATGCAAATCGGTTTTTGCGTTTGCCTTACGGTCGGGGTATATTCATTGCCATCCATAGTGTGACGTTGCCGGTGCAATCTGATGATATTCCGGGAAAAAGGGGGCGCCATGGCAGAAAATGCTGATACTTCAAACGTTGTCCCGCCGGGCGATCAGACAGAAATCACAGAAGCGCTTCAACAGCTGCGCGACCGGAACGCTGAGCTTCAGCAGCGGGTGAAATCCTACGAAAGGCTGCTTGAGAATACGCCGGACCTGTTTTACCGAACGGATTTGGACGGCCGCATCACCTATATTTCCCCATCAGTACTGCGACTTTCGGGATACACGGTGGCCGAGGCGATTGGCATGAAGATGGCCGAGGAAGTGTATCAGAACCCCGAGGAACGGCTGGCATTTCTGACCCTGCTCAAAGAGAACGGACGGGTTTCCAATTTTGAAGCGGGCCTGCGGCGCAGGGATGGGTCAGTGTGGCAGGCATCAACCAACGCCCACTGGCTGCTGGACAGCGATGGAAATATCGTGGGGGTCGAGGGCATCACCAGAGACATCAGTGAGCTGAAGACCACCCTGCGGTCCCTTCAATCGATGGAAGAACGGTTTCGCCTGGCGTTTCAGACCAATCCGGATGCCATCAATATTAACCGTGCCGCCGATGGCGTGTACATTGATATCAATGACGGGTTTACCGAACTGACCGGATACACGCGCGCCGATGTGATTGGCAAATCGTCGCTCGAAATCAACATATGGAACAACGTGGAAGATCGCAATCGGTTGGTGGCAGGTCTTCGCACCCAGGGATACGTCAAGAATCTGGAGGCCGAATTTCGGATGAAAGACGGGGCGGTGCATGTGGGCCTGATGTCCGCGCGGTTTCTGACCATGGACAATCAGCAGTGCATTTTATCCATCACCCGGAACATCGCCGACCTGAAGACCGCCCAGCGCGAAAAGGAACGGCTGGAAGCGGAGCTGTCGCAGTCTCAGAAGATGGAGGCCATTGGTCGTCTGGCCGGCGGCATCGCCCATGATTTGAATAATCAGCTGGTGCCGATTCTTGGATACGCGGACCTGCTGGAGCGGCAGTACAGTGAGAATGTCACGCTGTGCACCCGACTGAATGTGATTTCAAAGGCGGCCGAGGAGGCCCGGGATCTGGTTCAGCAATTGCTGGCATTCAGCCGAAAGCAGACATTGGCCTACAAATACGCGGATCTGAATGAACTGCTGCGGGAATTCGAGATGCTGGTGCGTCGGACCATTCGCGAAGACATAGAGATTCGTCTCCGGCTGGCCCCGTTTGTCGTTGGCATCCTGGCCGATACCGGGCAGATGAAGCAGGTTATTATGAATCTGGTGGTCAACGCCGTGGATTCGATGCCGCGGGGCGGGGTATTGACTGTTGAGACATCGGAAGGCCGCATCGGAATGGCTGGTGGGACTCTGCCGTTGAAGGTGGCGTTGGAACGGTGTGCGATTCTGACCATCCGCGATACCGGGGAGGGGATGGACGAGGCCACGCGCCAGCGGATTTTTGAGCCGTTTTTTTCCACCAAGGGCGAGGGGGGTACCGGACTTGGGCTCTCAACGGTCTATGGGATTGTTCGGCAGCATGAGGGGGACATTCAAGTGGAGAGCGAGCCCGGTCGCGGCACTGCCTTCAGGGTGTTTTTGCCAATTGCACCCCCCGTTTCCACCGGCGCCGAGGCGCCCGGCGAGCCTGTTTGGGACGCCACGGGCAACGAGATTGTGTGTCTGGTGGAAGACAATCAGCTGGTGCGGGAGATGACCGAGGAAATACTTGCGGACTGCGGCTACCGCGTTCTTACCGCGGCCAATGGGGCAGCGGCGCTGGCGCTGGTGCGCGATGAACCCCGGATTGATCTGCTGCTGACGGACGTTATTATGCCCGGCATGAATGGCACGGCGCTGTTCAAAGAACTTTCCGGTCGCTTTCCCCGGATGAAAGTGCTGTACATGTCCGGGTATCCCGACGACATTGTTGCCCGACATGGCGCCCCTTGGGGCCGACCGGACGGAACGGATGGAACGGATGGAACGGAAGTAAAGGCGGCGCTGATTCAAAAGCCGTTCACCCCGGGCAGTCTGTCCGCCGAAATCCGCCGGGTGCTGGACAGCTGACACCGCATTTTAGACAGGGCAATTTTTGCCATTGGGTGCGGATGGGGCTATAATTGGGTGGATTTTGCGCACAGTGGATGGTTCTCGGGTCAAGGCGGCGCTGTCCCTATGGGTATGACACTGACCCCGTCAGGAATCTGAAGTCGCCAGGGGGAAGACAGGACTGAAATGAAAATACTGATAGTTGACGATTCGGCGTTTTCGCGAAAATCACTGATAAATCAGATACCTGAGGACGTGCTGAACGGTGCGCAGATTATTCAGGGGACCGATGGTCAGCAGGGGGTGGATTTGTACCGGGAGAACCAGCCGGATGTGGTGTTTCTCGATTTAACCATGCCCCGCAAATCCGGTTACGACGCGCTTTTGGAAATCATCGCCATGGATCGCAATGCCTACGTGGTGGTGGTCACCGCGGATGTCCAGCGGCAGGCGCAGGAAAAAGTGAAACGGCTGGGGGCCATGAGCCTCGAAAACAAGCCGCTGGATTCGGAGCGGCTGGCAGCCATTTTTCACCATGTGGCTTACCGCAACGCAAAGAAAACCACCGATTCAAAAAGTGAGTTTTTAAGCGCTGAACTTATCGATGCCCTGGGCGAACTGATTAATATCTCCTTTGGATCGGCCACGGCGATGATTGCCGATTTGTTTGACAGCTTTGCCACCCTCAAGGTGCCCGACATCAGAGTCATTCCGGTGCCGGAAATCGAGTCGGTCATTTTTGATACCCACGCCAGTTTGGATTTGTACGTCACCACCCAGCAGTTTCGCGGCAATTTCAGCGGTGAGGTGGTGTTCATTATCGACAGGGAGAGCGCGCAAAATGTCCATCGGGTGGTCTACGAAGCCCACGATGAGACGGCACAATCCGGTGAGGCCGATTACGTGTCTGCACAGGACATCCTCGAAATCTCCAATATTCTGGGGTCATCGTGCATCAGCAAATTTGTGTCGCTGCTCAAGGAGAGTGTGATGTTTTCGCCACCGAATATTGAGCCTCTCAATCAGCTGTTGGTGGGTCTGAAAAATTCAAAGTTCAGCAAAGTGATCGTCATTGGCACCATCCTGGAGTTCAAGGATATCAGCGTTTACGGAAAAGTGTTCATCATGTTTAGCGACGAGATGTTTTCGTCCATTGAAAAAGCGTTAAAAACGTTTCTTAAAGAGCTGTGACAATGCATTCACAAATACTGGACAACATAGAAACGGGTGTGCTGGTTGTGAATCGGCGTCTCGATATTTCCTTTTGGAACCGGTGGCTGGCGGTTCATACGGGAATTTCAAATGAAGTGGCCCTCCACAACAATCTGGTCAGTCTGTTTCCGGAGTATTCCTTCGAGCTGCTCAAACAGAAGGTGAATATCGCGCTCAGGCTGGGAACGCCCACGTTCATCGACGGCAAAGTGTCGGGATACGTGTTGCCCGTCGAACAGTACAAGGTCACCAAGTCGATTTACCGGCATATGCGACAGGACGGGACCATCGCCCCCATCAACGACAGCGAAGTGAGTATTGTCATCAATGACATCACGCCGCTGCTCGAAGCGCACTACACCATCGATCAGCAGATGCAGATGCTGGCGCGGCAGGCAAAGACCGATTCCCTGACAGGCTGTTTTAACAAAAGCATGTTCAACGATTTGCTGGCCACGGAAATCAAGCGGTCGACGCGCCACAGTCATGTGTTTTCACTCATTGGCTTTGATATTGACGATTTTAAAAAGGTGAATGACACCTACGGTCATCTGACCGGCGACGCGGTGCTCAGATCGCTGGCGCAGATTGTGGCGTCGAGTATTCGCCAGAGCGACTCGCTGGTACGCTGGGGCGGCGAGGAATTTTTTATTCTGCTGCCTGAAACCGCCCTCGATGGGGGGGCGCGTTTGGCTGAGAAGCTGCGCGAACGAATTTCGGCCAATCATTTCGAGAAAGTGGGGCATCTGTCATGCTGCTTTGGGGTGGCGCAGTGGGAAATGGATGTGGACGAAGACACCGTGATCAGCAACACGGATCGCGCGCTCTACTATGCCAAACAGACAGGTAAAAACAAAGTCAGCACCTTTGGCAACGGCAAATGCGTGTCGTACCCGCCAGGGGCAAAATGACTTGTCAGCGCTCTTCTCCTGTCTTTTCCATTCATGTTCGGTAAGTAAACGCAATCAGGCACAATTCGGACAGGTCGGATTGCCCAAAACTGGATGACTGTCCTGGCAGCCATGACGGAACAGGGAAAGGGAGAACTCGACCACCCCCGCGTTTGATACCGTTTTACTTGTGGCTTTTGTCGCACCTGGGTAAAGTGCGTCAGCTGTAATTGTTCTTTTTTTACATTTATGTCGTCGTTGGCTGGGTGCCGAACCGGCGGCTGATATGACACTGGAGGCCTTGCATGATGTCTGTAATCAAATTTTCCAAAACAATTCTTTTTGCCGGACTGCTGATGCTGGTGATGTCCGGGTGCAAAAGCGGTCCCTGTCCCGACAAGTCCGAGTATGTGGGCGGGCAGCCAGGGGAGAACACCGAGATGTGGTGTGAAAAGCGCACCGGTGATTCACCGGGGGTAAAGGATGGTCCCTACAAAGCGTACCACACGGCGACGCAAATCAAGGAAGAAGGGGAATACAAAAATGGCAATAAGCACGGGGTGTGGCGCAACTATCACCGCAATGGCCAACTAAGCCGCGAGGGTCAGTACGAGAACGGCGTTAAAGTGGGCGACTGGCATTTTCATGCTGACAACGGGACCAAAACCATGTCCGGCAAACGGGTTGATGGCGAAAGGGATGGCCTGTGGACCGCGTGGCGCAAAGACGGCAGCCTGAAAGATACCGGAGAATGGAAAAAGGGCGTGGCCGACGGGGTGTGGACCAATTATCACAAAGACGGAAAGACAAAGGAGCGTGAGGGCAAACGCATCAAAGGTAAAAAAGAAGGAAAATGGACCTTCTGGTATGCGAATGGCACCAAAAAGGAGGAGGGAAATTACAAAGGCGGCAAACGGGATGGGGTATGGACGCTCTGGGCTGAAAAGGACAAAAAGGAAACCAAACGCGTCTACCGAAAAGGCAAACTGCTGCCAATGCCCAAAACCGAAACTGACACGGCATCGGACTCAGACAGCGCCGGTGCCGCACCCGCCGATAGCGCAGCTGCCAAATAAGCAACTGTCTCTGCGTCTTTTCGTTCATCTTTTCCGTTCAGATTTTAAGCGAGAAACCGGGGCGTTGCAGAGGAGACCAACGGTCTGTTTCAAGGCAGACGGTACCTGGTCTTAAAAGGCATCAAACAGACGCCAGACAGAACCACCGCCCCTGTGACGACCATGGGTGCTGCCATGGGTGCTGCCAGGGGTGCTGTTGACGCAGCCGACACCATCGCCGATGTCAGCATCATCGTCGTTGTCGCCGGACTCGTCGTCGCTGGTGTCGTTTCCGGGGTCTGTCTGGGTATCCGCATCTCCGGCATCCGTGTCATCTGCATCCGCGTCCCCATCGCCATCGCCATCGGCATCGGCGTCGGTGTCGGTGTCCGTGTCGGTGTCGGTGTCCGCATCGCCGTCGGATGACCCGCCGGTATCCGGGCTCACTTCTGAATCGGTGTCATACCCATATCCATCGCTGTCTTCTGTCCAGTCGCTGTCGCCGGCCCAGCCGGTGTCCACCATCCAGTCGCTGTCAAAGTCGCCATCGGCGTCAGAGTCCGAGTCAGAGTCCGAGTCAGAGTCCGAATCAGAGTCTGCGTCCGCATCGCCGGCATATGCCGAATCAGTGTCCCAATCGGTGTAGGGTTCACAGGACGAGGCGTCAACTGTGACCCCATCGTACTGAATAATACAGTTGTCATCGCCCACGACAATGATCCCCCCTGTGCCATTTCCGTGAATATCGCGCAGGTCCGTGGTCACGCCGGTGGGAATTTCCGCCCATTCACCGGTAAAGTGAAACAGACTACCCATATCACCGGCCACATAAATATTGTCTGACGCGATGCCCCAAACGGCGTTCAGGGCGCGGTACGTCAGATGAGGATAAACTGTTGGCGGTACGTTTTCGGGCTCGGTGTCTGTGTCGAACAGGATGTCTTCGCTGTCAGAAATGATATCCATGGCGCTGTCCACATCCGACCCCACAGAGCCGGCGCCACTGTCTGAATCGCCATCCCCGTCCGCGTCGCCATCTGAATCAGTGTCTGTGTCTGCATCGGAATACTCAGAATCCATGTCCCCAGGATATGCGTACCAGTTGGCGGTGGCTTCAATTTGCCACCCCGTGCCGTTAAAGTGAATCACCGTGCCGCTGTCGCCTACGGCGTACACATCATTGGCAGACGCGCCCCAAATATCGTTGAGCCCGGTGCATCCCAAATCAGCGAGTTCGGACATCATGTACGAGATGTACTCGAATGCATTTTCAGAATCAGTGTCCGGATAGCCGTTGTCCGTATCGTATGGCCCATTGGTGCCTTCCCCTTCGGTATCCCCGTCGGTATCGCCATCGGCATCGGCATCGGTGTCGGTGTCGGTGTCGGTGTCCGTATCTGTGTATTCCTCAATACAGCTCGAAACCACCGTCCATCCGGTGTCGGCTTTTTTGGCAATGGTTGCGCCGGCGCCCACTGCATATACGTCATCGCTGCCAGATCCCCACACCGCTTTCAGCCGTGGACCGGCGTACGTAAACAATCGGGGCACCACCTGCCAGGCGGTGCCATCGTAATGAATAATGGTGGCATCGCTGCCCACCGCGTACATATCCTGTGCGGAACTGGCCCACGCGCCATACAGGGTATTCCAGAATCCCACGTCATTCAGTGCAATGACGGACGGGTCATTGTAGAGGGGGTCCAATGCGCTGTCGCTGTCAAAAAACAATACGCCCTCTGAGTCCTCAAATTCCGCACTGTCCTTCCAATCCGGAAGACGCTCATCCGTATCCACAGCGCCAATCGTACCGATGTCCGAATCCGCGTCGCCATCCGAGTCCGTGTCCGTATCCGCATCGCCATACCCCCCATCCGAATCTCCAAAGTAGCCATCGGGATATTCGCCGGAGTAAACGGTTTCCCATTCGGTGCCGTTAAAATGTTTGAGCGTCATCATCTCTCCAACCGCCCAGATGTCATTCTCATTTATGGCGACCACGCTGTTTAAATCCATCGCCGTCGGCTCCCCATACGGGGGCTGTTCCATGCGCCATCCCAACGTATTTTTGCGCAGCACAATGCCGCCATCGCCCACCACAATCACATCTCCCCCAGGTGTGGTGGCGGTTGCATTGAAGTCAACCCACCCTGGAATCTGTTCCTGCGGCAGATTGTCCGGTAGCGCCTTTCTGGCCATCCCCTTCGTTTCAGACAGCGCCTGCTCATCAGATCCCGCACAGGCGAGCACATATGCGCACAACAGTAAAAATAGACGTCTTTTTCGTTTCATAACGGTTCCTCCCTGCGTAAAGCTGTTTTGATAACGAGCTTCGCAATGGCAATAAATATGCCATTGCCAGTCTGTTCGATTGCCTTGTGATATATGTGGTTTTCGGCGGAAAAGCGGTGAGTCAACGCATTTTCTGAATTCCAGTATTGGCACAATTTGCGCCAGCCGGTATGCAGGGATTAACGTTGCGGACTCACTCTGCACAATGACGCTGCAGATTAACGCCGCGGTATTGCGCTCATCGTCCTACCGAAACATCTGGCTTTCAATGCAGACTGTTCAACCAACTGAACATTGTTTCGGTCTAGACCTGAGCGCGCATCAGATGATCGAATCCGTGCTCATCGTCCTACCGAAACATCTGGCTTTCAGTGCAGACTGTTCAACCAACTGAACATTGTTTCGGTCTAGTCAAACTGGAGGTCCACCATGCCCTTGCACCATTGGCAGCATTCTGTGGCGCCGCAGTTGCCGTTTTCAGCGATGTCGATGCGGCCTGGGTTGAAACAGTCAAAATCATATTCAATTCGGATGGTGTATTCCAAAGGACAGGTGCTTGGCAGGTTGCTGTAGGAGAGTTCGGCGGTAAAGCGACGCCCTTCAAATGTCGCGGCAATGGGCTCTGCAAGCAAGTGATGGTCAAATCCGCCAACGGTGACGGTGCCTTCGGAAAGATTGGCCGGGTTCTGTTCGATGGTGAGTGTCAGCGATGTGGCCACGGTTTCTTCAGCCGGCTGCTCGCCACAGGGAAAATGGGTGCCGTTGACAGGCAGCACATAGGAACCAGTGAGATCCTGGGGCGTGTTGTCGGCGCCGCACACCCACCTGGGCGATTCCGGATTGGGCAGTCCCCAGCGGGCGCGCCCCGTTTCATCGTAGCAGTTGCCCTCAGCATTGTATTCGGCGACATAGCCTCCCGTTTGCGTGGCCAGGCAGTTCTCATTGGTTTCAAAATAAAACCATTCCTTATTGATGCAACCGGATTCGCAGTCTCCCCATCCCCGCGCGAACACCACCGCAAAGCGGCCGTCGTCGGTGATGAACGGATAAATTCTGCTGCCGTCGCCAAACATGTCTGATTCCTCAGAGTAGATGATGTCAATGTCGGAAAGACTGTCATAGTCCGCGTAAATCTGTGTCAGCACGTCTTCAAGTGACACCCCGTCGCAGCTTCCTGACCCGGTGGCAGACAATGCACTCACTGGCGTGCCCGGCGGTTCCGGATGGGCATTCAAACAGGCGTTGTCAATTAAGGTCTGCGAATCGCTGTCGTCATCATTGCTGGTTGCTGTGTCGGTGTCAGCGTCAGTGTCAGTGTCAGTGTCGGTGTCAGTGTCTGAATCAGTGTCAGTGTCGGTGTCTGTGTCAGTGTCAGTGTCAGTGTCTGAATCAGTGTCAGTGTCAGCAGCCGAGTCCGGCGTTGAGTCCGTGTCGGCGTGGGCGTCGGTGCCGGATGCCGAGTCCTTTGCAGTGTCTGGCTGGGTGTTTGCTTCCGTGTCAGTAGCGCTGTCCAAAGAGGTATCATCACTATCCGCCACGCTGTTGCAGCCTTCCGAAAACAGCAGAGCCACAAAAGCACAGGACACGGTGGCGCACATTTTCAAATCCGTCACGTCAAAAAACATCACTTCACCTCCATTTCCCGAATCATACTGTGCGGGGGCGCACGGCCGCAACCGGAAACATTCTGCGCAGCGTTTTATGGCGTCACAGCAGCATCGAACAATTGTGCTTAAACGAAAAGTGCAGACCTCGGAAATAAAGGCGATGGCGGCGGTGGGGGTTGCTGACAAATATCTAAAACGATGCGAGTGATTGGCAGGGAAATCCCAACCTCCGGTTATTCAATCCACTTAAGCAAACACAGGCCGTTGTCGCAGGTGAGCAGCGGTTGCAGGGGGCAGTCGGCGTTTTCGGTGCATTCGGCCACACAGATGGGCTGGGGCATCGCGTCGGTCTGAGTGCAGGTGTATCCAGTGTCACATTGGGTGTCTGCAACGCCGCAAAGGGGGTCATTGTCGCTGCTGTCAGAGGCCAGCTGGTTGCAGGGCTGATGCAGGGTGCCGCAGGCGATGGTTTCAAAAAGACTGATGTCCTTGTACGTACAGGAAATTCCCTGCCCGGTTTCCAGCTCGGACTTTGTGATTTGGAAGCTGGTTTCGGAGGGTGACTGGTCCGATTCAGGACATGGGTTTTCAACCACATTAATTGTCAGTTCGGCTGTTTCGACGTTCTCGACTTCAAATGACCAGTCGTACACGCAGTAACCGCAGGCGGCTATCCTGCAACCTGGATTGTTCACCAGCAGATTGAGTTCGCCGTTCTCGCCGGCAGTGTAATCGCCCACATATTCGGCCCCGCATGCACCGTGGAAGTTGATGAGATCAATTGAAAACAAGTTATTTTCATCATGTTTGAAGGATACACATTGCAGCCCCTGGTAAGGCAGGCTCTGTTCCATGGTGTACAGTGCGGATGGGCCAGCCTGCGGCAGAAACAAATGACTCTTGCAGTCCGAACCGGTGAATGCCACCGCCATTTTCGAGTCATTTTCCCCACAGCCAATGCTTGCCCAAATCATGGTAATCACGATTGCGGCCAATATGCGGAGTGTCATTTTATGCCCCCTTTTTTGAAAGTGTTTTTCGGTTGTAAAGAAGAAACACTTCTCAAATCAAGTGTGGGAAGTCGGCCTGTCGTTTTTTTTCGCCAATGACCACCGACCAATGGAATGATGGGGCAACGAATTGATTATTGTGCGTTTTTGCGCTGCGGGCCTGCTGGGCTGCTCAGGGCGTTGCTGCTGGGGGGCGCAGGACTGTGGACAGGTACCTTGGGAGGTATTGCAAATGCACGTTGCCATCCACCACAAAGACCGGGGTGCCGTGCAAATCCAGTGCGATACCTGCTTCGATGTCTGCGTTGAGCGCCGCGTTGTCCCGCTTCATGCAGGCATTGAATTTTTTGGCATTCAACCCAAGGGCCGATACCAGCGTCGCGGATTCAATTTCCTCAAAGCTGTTCTCAAAAAGATATTCGTGGGCTTCAAAGAATCGCTCCTGCTCTCTGGCGCAATTGGCCATCTTCGCATTGACGCACGAATACGGGTAAATGGGGCGACTGATAAAGCGGTTGCAATCTGAATTGAGGGGGAAGTGCCGCAGCACCAGCCGCAGCCGATCCGGGTTCGCTTCGAGCAGCCGATGCAGCCCGTGAAGCGCCTGCCGGCAATGGGAACATTCATAATCAAAGAACTCGGTGATGGTCACCACCGGGTTCGCCGCGCCAATCCAGGGCAGGCCATCCTCCGTGACGCCGGTCTCCACTTTGATGCCGGGTTTAAGCGGCGGAATCGCGTCTTCTTCGGACGCGGCAGCGGGGGCAACGGCTTCAGTCCCGGTTGTTTTTTCAGTACTGGCATCGGCTTTGGGCGATGGATCCTGCAACGGGGGAAGCAGTGATGGCGGCGGGGGCGGCGGCGGATAGACCAGTATGAGGCCCAGGGCCACGGCCCCTGTAAGCCCCCCGCTAACGAGGGACCGCCTGGGATTTTGGGTCACGGTCACGCGCAGGGACTGAAATCCGGCGCGCATTCCCCCCTGGCGCATCAGTAAAAACGAAATTACCAAAAGCGCGAGATTCACCCCGTAGGTGCCAATGCACACCAGACACCAGGCATGAATCACAAAGTGAGAAATCCCCGCGAGCACCACTGACACGGCAAGGGAAAAAACCGCCAGCCCCGTAAAGAGGGCGGCCATCGCGCGGGTGCGTCCTTTCATGCCAAACACAGCGATGAGTGACATGAGCACATAGCCAAACGCGCCCCAGACGGCCAGGGGCACGCCCCAAAAGACCGCGTACGCTGAACGGGCCACCGTGTCGCAGCTCACTGTGTCGTCAACTGCACAGTAGCTGTGGTACGCCGCATCGGATGTGGCCTCGATGTGCAGCCGCAAAAGCTCCCCACAGAGCGCCAGGCCAATGGTCAGCAGCACCAGCGCCGCAATCCACAATCCGCGTCCTCCCGCGCCGGCCCCCCTGTGTGCAGATGGCGCGTTCTCCATGCTGCCTGCGTCCCTATCCTGGCCTTTTTTTTTCATGGCTCTTTCTCCTTAATTGAACCCTGTTGGCAATTCGCTATGCACACAGAATGGCAACTGATTACCTTGATTTGTGCCCATTTCACAATAGGTAACAGACGGGTTGTAAAATAAACGACCGGTGCCGGTGTCCCTGACGTCGCCAAAAGTGCCGACAGATCATGGGACAGATCGTGGGCGCCCCCAATAGGTGGCGCGGTCATTCCGGTTGTAGAGCATACTTTTGAAAATATCGAGCCGCCCCGCGTCGTTGCCGCCGCCGTCCGAAACGCCCCCTGAAAATTGTAAACAAATGTAGTAATATTGAATACATATTCAAAAAGTCCACCCGGGTGGACTTTTCAAAACGCCTGTTCATCAAAACACTTTTGGTGGATACCGCGGCCCGAAACAGCCGCTGTGGACAGGCCATTTTTAAACCGCGTTCCTATTTTTGTCCAGGGATTTATGAGGGCTGTGCGCGTTGGAGAGGGGCGGGCTTTCACATGGGAAAAATGGCATTCGGGGTAACCATTTGGGTGGCGGCAGATATCATCCCTTATCGCATCCAAACAAAACAATAACGCATTGAACATGCGCCAATACGTTCCACAATCAACAGCCAGAGCACCGTCATTACCTCGAAAGCGGTAATCCAGACCGCACAAGACTGGATCTCCGCCTGCCGGGTGTCGCGAAAATGTTTATTCAATTCATCAGAGCAGTCATTCCCAACTTGATTTGGACTCCGGACTGTGTATTTACTGGGTCCCCGCCCTGTTCCGTTATTCCCGCGAAAGCGGGAAACCCGAC
>JAFGWT010000111.1 GCA_016937015.1 Deltaproteobacteria bacterium
CAGCTGGGTTCCCGCCGGCGCGGGAACGACGAATCCAAACAATATCACACTGATGCATGTCAACGAAAACCTGTTTAGAATCATTAGGCATGCGCGGAGATGACGAACGGTACCTCGTTGATTCCATGTCAATGCGTTACTGTTTACTTTCGGGCGTGACGTGCCATATTGACACCCAGATTCACAGCGGTGTCGAGTCCAATGGTGTCACCGTCAATACCATCCGGATGACCACTCCACAGGTTTGCCCCAAAATGGCTGGTGGGCGCGGCATCCGGCACAATCACCATTCCGTGTATCAGTGCCGCCTTTACAATATCAAGGGTTGCCAGCTCCTGACCGCCGTTTCTGGACCGTCCAACAGTCAATGCCCCAGCCACCTTGTTTGCGAATAAAAATCCGTTTCGCCTAAAAATAACAGCACGGTCGATAAACGTTTTCATTTGACCTGTGATGCCGCCAAAATATACTGGTGAAGCAAACACAATGCCACTGACATTTTCATCACTGAGTTTGGGAATCAGGTGCGTTTTGAAATCATCTTTCTGACTGCATGTCAGTTTCTTTTTGCACGCGCCGCAGTCAATGCAACCGCCAAAGCTGTACCTTGACAGTTCAATGATTTCCGTATCGAATCCTTCCCGCGCGCAGACGTCGAGTGTTTTCCTCAACGAGGAAAGCGTGGTACTGTTCTCTTTATTGGGGCTGCCGCAGATGCCTAAAATTTTTGTCATGTAACACCTCTTTTGACCAATGACGATTATTCACAGTCGTGCATGTATCACAATTGAGCGCATTTCCCAAATTGCGTCGGCTGAACTGAATTGTGTCAACTCATTCAATATTGTTATTTTTGGGTCGCGGGGGTCTCAATGCCGAGCATGCGCAAAAGACCATCCAAAATGGTCCACGGATTGGGGGGACAGCCTGGAATGTATAAATCCACTGGAATATCCTGCACCCCATTGTGCACTTCATCGTGTCCGCGAAATGGTCCGCCCCCAATGGCGCAGGCCCCTACCGCAATCACAACCTTGGGAGCCGGTACGGCATCGAGCGTCTTTTGCAGCGCCAGTTTCATGTTCTCTGAAACCGGTCCAGTTACCAGAATGCCATCTGCATGCCTTGGGGATGCCACAAACTGAATGCCAAACCGTCCAAGGTCGAAAGAAAGTGTGCCAAGAACATTTGTATCTGCCTCGCAGGCGTTGCACCCGGCCGCACTGACCTGGCGCAGTCTGAGTGAACGCCGAAAAACCCTGTTGGCTGTTTCCACCAGTGCGGCGCGATCCGCTTCACCATCGCCCACAATCAGACCCTGTCTGCGATTCACCGCCAACCGATAGTCACGGCTGAAAGTCAGTGCATCGGCGGGGCATGCGGTTTCACAGAGCCCGCAAAAGAGGCAATGGCCCATATCGAGCGTGGGCTTACCGCTTTGGAATGTGATGGCATCAGTGGGGCATACCTCCTGGCAGCGAGTGCAGCCAGACGCGCACTTTTCAGATTGTATGCGGGGCATGCCGCGATACAGTGGCGGTAAAGTGGGGGCTTCCCTGGGAAAACGATGCGTTCTATGGCCCTGTCTGAATCTGGCAAGTAACGAGCGATGCATGGCCGGTATCCTTTATAAGTCGTGTCCGCAATAGGACAGATTAAAACTTTTGTTGCACAGTGGAAAATCGGAAATCTGCTCATCCCGAAGCGACATCGCCAGGGCAAACCAGTTGTGAAACGACGGATCGACCACTTTGTATGCGGCAAACCGCCCTTCCCCGCTGGTTATCGCAGTATGGCAGACCACCCCTCTCCAGCCCTCGGTAAGCGACACCACAAGCGTATTTGAAGCAAGCGCGCCTTTTCGCATCACATCCACATCCGCACGCACTTTTCCGTCAGGCAATGTCGACAGGGCAGTGTCAATGAATGTTCTGGCGTTTTCCATTTCCTGCCACCGTGTTCTTGCGCGTGCGTAGACATCCCCGCTTTCCTGGCTGGCCACTGGCACTTTAATTTCACGATAGGCGCCAAATGGAAAGTGGGCACGGGCATCAACTTCGATGCCACACGCTCTTGCGGCGGGCCCAACCCATCCCAGCGCAATGCCGTCTTCTTTTTTTACAACGCCGGTATTTTCAAATCGAGCCATCACAGAAGGCGTTGCCCACAAAAGGTCAACGGAAATGCGGGTTTCCCTGAATATCACGTCCAACCGCTTTTTCAATTCAGACACCGTGTCCGGCGACAAATCAAAATTCACGCCCCCGGGCACGACGAGGTTTCGACCAAAGCGATTGCCGCATATCAACCCTGTCATATTCAGATAATCGCCCCGCAGCCGACCATTGTATGACAACGTGGGCAAATAGCCAATGTCGCCGGCAAGGGCGCCCAGGTCCCCGGTGTGATTTGCCAGACGTTCGAACTCGAGTGCAATCGCAGCAATGTACTCGGCCCGCGTTGACGCCTGCGTTCCAGTCAACGCCTGCATCAGCTGCGCATAGGCTATCCCATGAGCGATGGAACTGTCTCCGGCCAGGGTTTCCATGAAAAACGGTGTCCGTTTGTGCGGTCCGCCCACAAGGGCCTTTTCGATGCCGCGATGCTGGTATCCCAGTTCGATTTCGAGATGAAACACCGTTTCACCATGGCACTGAAACCGAAAATGTCCTGGCTCGATAATCCCCGCATGAACCGGCCCAACGGCCACTTCGTGGATTTCCCGGCCCTCCATTGAATAATAGTCTGTGACGCCAACCTGCACATCCGCGCCATCGGCGGATAGAATATTTTTTCCATTGTACGCCCGCTGCATAAAACGAATGGGCTTAAGCCATGGATGTCCTTCCGGTCGAATCCCCCACTGTTCGGCAATCTCCCTCTCGAACCAGTGTACCTGAGGAATGGTGGGAGTCAGTGCCGGATAGGACTCGCCCACGGCAGTCCGAAACACATGCAATGCGCCGGTCTCCGCCTGTCCGATAACACAGATGAGATTCATCTCCATATCAATTGGCGCGCCAAAAAAGGAGAGCACCAACCCACCGGCGGCAACCCGTTCCTGAACCTGTGTGCGGAACGACGCCATTTCGCTTTGGGCTATGTCCTTCAGGGGGACGGCTGCCACATTACGATATTCGGGACGATATTCTGTCACAGCGCACCTCCGCTAATCAGTGCTGCGGCATTTCGAAGCATGGTATCCAGTTGCTGTGGAATATAGAGTCCCATCATCAGCGCGGCGAGCCCCAGGAACACCGGTGGCACCAGGGACCATACATGCAGGGGTTTGGGCGGAGCCGTATCGGTCGTTGCCCCAAATGTCATTTTGGAGAACGTGGCTGCCATGCCCACAAACACCAGCAAAAGGAAAAACAGGTACAACCCCACGGTGACGTATCGTTCCTGATTCACCGCTTCCTGAAGAATACTGAATTCGCTGATAAATGTCCCAAATGGGGGCGATCCGGTAATCGCGAGGAATCCGCCAAACCAGAGAACAGCCAACAAAGGAACGCGGTTTTTAAGCGCGCGCACACCGTCAATGCGTTTGGTGGCGTAAATCGCCAGAATATTTCCCGCGGTCATAAACAGCATGGATTTTACAAATGAATGGTTTACCGCGTGGAGCAGTGACCCAAACATCCCCTCGCTGGCCAGCCCGGTCCCCAGAATAACAATGCCCATATGCTCCACGCTGGAATAGGCCAAAAGTCTTTTGTAATCGGGCTGTCGCAAAATGAAAATGGCGGCCACCCCCATGGAAAACAGCCCTAGAAATATCAGTATGTGCTCACCAAAACTCCCCATGCCGGCAGCGTTGAGAATCTGCAAAACGCGCAGTATGCCAATGAAGGCGCAGTTGAGCAGCGCGCCGGAAAGCAGCGCGGACACCGCCGACGGCGCTTCGCTGTGGGCGTCAGGCAGCCAGGTGTGCAAAGGCGCCAACCCCATTTTGGTACCGTATCCCACCAGAATAAAAACAAACACCAGTTTGAGCCAGCGGGGATCCAGCTGGGTGGCGTGAGTCACCAGTGAATCAACGCTCAGCTCCGACGTGACTCCCGATGCCGCAAGCGCCAGTGAGAATATGCCCAACAGCGCAACGGCAATGCCCACAGAGCACAGCAGAATATATTTCCAGGCGGCCTCCAGTGATCTTTTACCCTGGTGGTAATAAATCAGCGGCGTGCTGGCCAGAGTGGTCGCTTCAATGGCCACCCACTGAAGCCCCAGCCTGTGACTCAGAATTACGGTGGTCATACTGGCCAGAAACACCAGAATGCATCCGGTAAATACCGACTCTGGGCTCAAACGGCGGACTTTGGCAGATGCCGCTTTTCCCGGATCGCTTTTGCGGCCATGCTCATTTTCAAACGCGCCAATGGCGTACAGGGTTGCCGCTGCGAATAACAAACTGGTGAGCGGCATAAAAATCCGACTCAGTGCGTCCAGCGTCAGCCAGCCGCCCTGCAGGGACATCCCCGCCTCACCGCCGTCAAAGGACAGGAAAAACGATATAAAGAGATGAAAGGCCATGGCGATAAACCACACCGAACGCCGAATTCTGTCTGAAACGATAACGTAGCTTACCAGACCGGCAACGAAGGGAACCAGAACGAGGGACCAGAGCATCATTGTATATTCTCCATTTCCGCTGAATCGGCTGGTTCAGTGGCAATGCTATCCAGAAGTTCGTTGAATCGATGTGTATCGGTATGGTCAAACGCCCTGTCGATACGGAAAATCATAATACCCATCAAAAACACACCCACAAAAATATCGAGCATGACTCCCATCTCCACGATAAACGGGAACTCATGGCCAATCCCCAGACCTGTGGCAAATACACCATTTTCAAGCACCAGGTACCCAATCGTCTGCGTAATCGCCTTCTTGCGGGTGACAATGAGAAACATACCGCAGAAAATGAGAAACAACGCCGCGGAAAACAGCGCCGGGGGAATGGTGCGGGCGGTGTTAATGGCCAGGTTCCACGCCACATATGTTGAAAACCCAAGTAACAGGACACCAATAAAAAGAGATGTGCCAAATCCCACGTAGGGTTCGATTTCAAGTTTGGCCCGTGATCGATGCAACACAAAGGTGAGCAGCCATGGCAACACAATGCCTTTTAAGACAATACTCGATACGCCGATTATCCATGTGCCAATGGTTAGATGCGCCTGGTTGTAGTAAAGAAACGCGATGCCGAGCAAAAAGCCCTGCAGTATCACCATTCGAATGGAAATACGCACGCGGCTGGACCCAAACAGAAACAGGGATGTGATTGCCAGTAATATTGAGATAGTATTAATCATTTTTTCACCCTGCCAGTGTCATAATCAGTCCGGTGGCCACCAACGCTGTCGCCCCCACCAGCACTTTGGGAATCTGCCGCATTCGAACCCGGCCCATAATCGATTCCACCACGCCCACCACCACCGCGATGAGCAATACCGCAGCAACAAACACAGCCCCTTGCGTCACCGCTCCCGCATGAAGATTTGGGACCAGCAGATTGGCGATGAGCGCGCTGAAAATCCACAGCTTGATACCGGAGGCGTAAGTCACCATGCCCAATAGCGGTCCGCCCGTGTCCAGCACCATCACTTCGTGAATCATGGTGAGCTCCAGATGAGTATTGGGGTCGTCAACCGGAATGCGGGAGTTTTCAGTCAGCAGCAGCATCATCCATGCCGCCACCAGCAGCGCCACCGCCGCGGATTGGCCACCAACCGCTTCAAAATGGATTTCACGGACCATGCCCGAAAGTGACATTTCTCCGGTATAAATGGCCATCAGCAGTGCCCCCAGCATAAAGGTGGGTTCCCCAAGTGCCGCAAACTGGACTTCCCGACTGGCGCCCATACCTTCAAAGCTCGACCCGGTATCCAATGCAGACAGCACCGTGAAAAAGCGGGAGACCCCAAGCAGATATGCCAGCAGAATAAAATCGCCCTTGAACGACAGCGGTGCGGCCATGGTCCCAAAAGGCACCATCAGCAGCGCCAGCAGCACCGACGTCAGCACCAGCGCGGGTCCCAGCTGAAAAATCAATGAGGTGGTGGTTCCGTACACCATGCCTTTTCTGACCAGTTTAAACACATCAAAATACGTTTGCAGCAATGGCGACCCGTTGCGGCCCGCAAACCATGCCTTCACCCGGTTGATAATGCCAAAAAGCAGCGGTGATAAAATCAGCCCGATAAGAACGGGGACAGCATTCATCCAACTCATGTTTACCTCCTCAGTTCCCCGCTGTAACCAGCAGCAGCGTAATCAGTGTTGCCGCTACGTAAATAACGTAGATGTGCACATGCCCATGCTGCAGTATCCGAAACAGCAGCAAGACCCTGGCAACCAACCGGAAGAGGGGCGCGTAAAACATATCCTTCACCCGATCGGAAACAATCGTTTCAAAGGCACCTGATTTCGGGAAGTAGCCACTGGGTCTTGAGAGCGCAGTCCGTGTACCCAACAGGGGCTGAAACATCTGGTTTAACGGCGCGCTGAACGACGACGGGGTATACTGCATCCGCACCGACGGTTTGGCGTACCCACAGTCCCATACCGGACCACGGGTCAAAGCAACGCTTTTTCGATGCGCAATAAGGCGGTACAGCACCGCGATAATTGCAAATATAACGATAACGGCCACGCCAACCAGACTGATGCCATTGAGCGATGGCACAATGTCACCAGCAACCACCCGCAATGTTGCGTCCGCGCCCGTCACCGGCAGCTGGGCATCGGCGACAGTCTGAATCAGAAGCGGCGATGCAACGCCGAGCGCCAGTGCCATCAACGCCAAAAACACAATTGGCATCTTCATGGCCCAACCCGGATCTTTGGGGACCTGTTTGAGTGGCACCCGCGGTTCGCCCAGAAAAACCATCCCGGCAACTCTGGTAAAAGACGCGGCGGCAAGTCCGCCAATGAGCGCCAGGCTTGTCAGCACCGCAGCGGCAAGAACAATGGACGACACATCTTTCGTCATCGCGCTTTGCACACCGGCAAAATAAATCAGGAATTCGCTGACAAACCCGTTGAACGGCGGCAGTGCGCTTGCGGCCACTGCGCCGACAATGAAAAAGGCGGCAATAAACGGCATTTTTTTCATCAGCCCACCAAGATGATTCATCTCTTTGGTACCGGTCTCATGCACCACTGCACCGGCACATAAAAAAAGCAGGCCTTTAAACACCGAATGATTGAGCACATGCAGCAGTGCGCCGCCAAATCCCAACGCGACAAGCGCCGGATTCTGAAAGGCCATCCCCAGCATCCCGGCCCCCAGCCCCATGCATACAATGCCGATATTTTCAACCGAGGAATACGCCAGCATCCGTTTGATGTCGTGTTGCGCCAGAGACGACACAATACCGACCACGCCGCCAAGTCCCCCAAGTGCCAATACGCTCCATCCAAAGGACGCATGCACCTCGCCAATGAATGTCAGTGACCGCATTAAACCGTAGATGCCCATTTTAATCATTACCCCGGACATGAGCGCCGATACGTGACTGGGCGCAGCGGGATGCGCTTCGGGTAACCAGATATGCAGCGGAAAAATGCCCGCCTTGGACCCAAACCCTACAAGCGCCAGCACAAACAGCAGAGAGGAAACCCCAGGGGACAATTCGCCATCTGCGGTCAGTGCAGCGAAATCAAAGCCGCCCTTCTGATGACTCAGAACGGCGAAAAATGCCAGCAACGCCATCATTCCCACATGGGTGGCAATCATGTATGTCCAGCCTGCGGCCCGGACGCTTTGAAGATGGTCATCAAAGGTCACCAGAAAAAACGACGAGATGGCCATTATTTCCCACACCATTAAAAACAGAATGGCGTTTTTCGCACAGAGCAGAAGCAGCATGGCGGTTACCAGCGTATTCAGAAAAAAGTAATGGGCGCCGCTGCCTTTGTGCTTTTTAAGATATCCCACACCGTAGATGGAAGAGAGAGGGGCAAGGATCAATACCGGCAGGGTAAAGAAAGCCGACAATACATCCATTCCCATATGAAATTCACCCAGCGGCAGATGCCAGGGCAATTGCACCGGTGCTGTGCCGTCACCGAAGAGTGTCTGAAACACCGGCACTGCAACAACCGCGCAGCCGGCAACCGTGAACAGCGTTGCAATGAGTCGTGCTGCTTTTTCGCGTTTGAGCAATAACAGCGCGAACAATCCACCCAGCTCGATCACGCTGCAACCGATAAGAAAAGTCCACATTGTCCAAATCCTTTTATCTTTTCAGATGACCGTTGCTGAAACCTGTAGTGACCGATTCGAATGAATCCCAGGCTGCGAAAAAAACAAACCACCGCCCAATCTGTACTCAAATTGGAGTAAGGCCAGCCTTCGCTTTTGGAAACCGCAGTTTGCAGTACGCGTCAATTATGACAACTCTCATGCAATGGCGAAACGCCGTTCCGCCCATGGGCGCGTAATAGGCCTTTTTAGTCCGGTTGTCCAATATTTTTCAACGTGGAATTGAAAAAACCGGGACGTGAATTCAACCCCGCGACATCCAAAAATAAAATTGTTTTCATTTAAGGCGGATGAAGTAGTATCCCGGGGAAGGAATACGCCAATCTTTTCCAGAAAGAGAACACCATGAAGACAGCTCATGATTATTTTCATAAATATTTATCACAGAATATTTCTGATTCTGACGTGTTACAGCGTATGCAGAATGTCATTGCCGAGTTCTCCGCCAGAGCACCAAAAATGATCGTCATGAAGTGTATCGACGGGCGGGTGCATGGCAGCGCGGCAAAGGGCTACCCCCCCACCACGGTTTTATTTGGTCGAACCGATGGCAATAAGGTTTCGCTGGATCGCAGCAATTTCTGGTTCTGGAACCGGATTGACCGTGTGGTTAAAAGTGCCTACTTCAATACGCCCCATACGCCTGCCATGTTTATTGCCTTTATGCACCACTCGAAAAGCGGGCTGGGATGCGCCTCTCATGGTTCCAACGACACCGAAGCGCTCAAATCCATTGAACTGCAAATGAAAGAGGTGCGCAGACAATACCGGGAAGATGAACTGTTTGTCCTTGGCGGCGACACGGAAACCGACACGATGGCAGAGGCCCTGCTATTCATGGATGGCACCCGGCTGGACAGCGCGGAAATTATTGACTACTGCAATCTGAATGCACCGGCGGATGTATTTCACAAAGCGTTCATCGCTCAGAAAATTGACGATATCGCCACCTGCCGCAATCTGGGACACGAAACCCCGGCCGCGCTTCTTCAAGGCGACAATCCCAAATTCTTTGCCAATCTGGACATTTGCCTGAACATGCAGAACTATCTGATGCGTACGGTGACCACGTTTATTCGCAAGGAACGCACTGAGCTGTATCGCATTGTACGCCCGGACGTGCTGGATTTGATTTTCAACACCATTGAACATATTGACATTCCGGTCAACCTGCTCGGCCCCATCGTTTATCAAACCGTCTGGAATATCGCCTATTCGCTCAATCACAGGCGATTGCTAAACAACATGAACGATGCAGAACGGATTGCCCAGCTCGACCATGCAGAGGAACTCGCGTGTTACGGTGACGGCTTTGAAGTGTTGCCCCGAAACAAATCCGTTTTGGTAAAAACCGGACGCGGTGATGACATGGAAGCACTTCAGGTGGCCAAAGCGGTGCTCGAAAAGAACCGCGCGCGCTATCACCAGGAACATAAACTGCTGGTGCACATCAATGTCGAAGTAAATGGACAGATGATGCAATGGGAGGATTTCAATGACAATGTTGGCTCCCGGATTCTCACCATGCTGCGCAACGCCGGAGATGTATTCGGCACGGATGTGGCAATCCTCACGTCGTACTCGTATCGTAACGAAAAGCGGTTTTACCCGGTTAAAATTTCAAGGGAAGATGAACGACTGGTATATCCGGTGGATGTGATCGCGCCCATCAATTCCATTGCCAGATTCAGCAATATGCTGCTCAAGGCCGAAGAAGCCATTTACCGTATGAAGTTTGCAAAATAGGCGCGATAAGCGCTGCCAATCTTTGCCGCTGTTCCTTTGACAGGCTGTCCTGGGGACTGCCCATGGGAAAAGACGCCGCCAACCGGTTGAATCTCAGCTTTTTCAGATAGACAGCCCGCACCTGCTGCTTTTTTAACAGGGGCCATGGAGATTTCCACACCTCCAATCGAATGTTTTCTCAAAAGCGTAACAGCCATAGTGCACACGATTGCCCTGGTTATTGCGCACTGCAGGATGGCATTAAGATTCAAGTGGTGAGAATTACGTTAAAGCCATCAAGTGCACCTTTGACGCTGACGACTCTGGCGGTGTTTAATCGCTTTGATTAACTCAACGACCATTTTCATAAAGCGAAAAGCGATTCTCAGCGCGCTTCCCTCTGCTCAATGCAAATAAGCTTCGCTGTAATTCACCGGAGAAGAGACAGTTGGACCGCTGACCACAGCCAGTCCCATCCGCGTGTGCCTGTGTCTCATGGGTGGATTTGCCCTTTGCCATTGAGCCGACCCTGTCCTGAATTTTGAGACGATAATATCACACGGCGATATAGAATGCGGTTTTAAGGAAAACCCCAACAAAAAATTGTATTTTTGAGACATTTGAGATGCTGTTGCCGGATTTCAAACGTCATGAAAAGGTGCTATGAGCAGTCTCGAATGACGCAATTTTATTCGGCTGCATATTTTAGCCTGTTTTCAGTGATACAGTATGTCTCGATTTTGAGCAAAAACACGATGAGGATTTCACTATGATGATTCGATGGTTTGGAATGGCACTGCTGACACTCCTGTTGGCAGCGAACGCGTTTGCGGAAGAAAAGGAAGCGAGGCGGGCGTTTGACAGTGGCAGTGCATTGTTTGAAGCCGGGCAGTTCACTGACGCGGCGGAACAATTCCGTCTGGCGTACAGGGAGAAACCCTCCTGGAAACTTTTTTACAATATTGGGCAATGTGAGGCAGGCGCCAAAAATTACGGGTTGGCGCTCGAAGCCTTTGAGCGATACATCACCGAGGCGGGAGACGAGATTGACGAGCAGCGATTTGACGAAGTGCAAAAGGAAATATCGCGGCTTAAACCCCTTGTGGGGTTCCTCAGGATTGCAGGCCCCGATGGAACGACGGTCAAAGTGGACGGGATTGTGAGAGGGACTTTGCCGCTGAGCGGTCTCATCCCGGTCAGCGCAGCGCGTGACCATACGATTGACGGTGAGAACGATCACGCCGAACTGGTTTCACAGAAGGTGAAACTGATGACCGGACAAACGCTGTCGGTAACCCTTGGCAATGCAGAAACCGAATCCAGTCAAATCGCTGATCAGCCGTCCCTTGAAACCGATGCAGCGCAGGATACCACTGCTGAAACAAACGCCGGCAGTGCAAACGATTCAGGCAGCGCCAGCGAGGCAAATGTTGCGCCGGTAACCGATGGTGAAGAAAACTCAGCCACATCACCCTCTGATGAGACGCCTGCTGCCACACCATCGAATGCGGTGAAGAATGCGGGAATCGCCATGATCGTCGGTGGCGGCGCGGTACTTGCGGGTGGGTTTGCGCTGGGCGGCACCGCTTTCATAAAGGGGAGTGAACTGGATGACAACAATCCCAACGGTGTCAGCGGGGAGGCTCTCAACGATCGCGATTCATACAAAAAAATGGCACTGGTGGGGGATATTCTAATGGGCGTGGGCGGTGCGGCGGTCATCACCGGGGCGATACTCTTGCTTGCCAACAGAAAGCGAAAGCATGAAAAATTAAATACACAACTGGTACCGGCCATTGGTAACGGTGGTGCCGTTCTGTTGAAGGGATGGTTCTAATCATGAGATGCCTTTTATATATTGCTGTGATTTTTGCGATGGGCTGTTCGGCATTATTCCCCGACATTGAAGAGAATACCGACGTGGACACAGTTGTCGATTCGGCGAATGACACAAACACCGATACGTACGTTAATACCGACGTGAATACCGATACGGACACTCTCGCCTACACGGATGCGGACACCAATACTGGCACCGATACTGAGACGGACGCCGACACCGACACAGACGCCGATACAGACACCGACACCGATACCGACACCGACACCGACACCGATACCGATACCGACACCGACACCGATACCGATACCGACACCGACACCGATACCGATAC
>JAFGWT010000112.1 GCA_016937015.1 Deltaproteobacteria bacterium
AGGGCATGAATGACTCCGATTGGGACAAAATGCAGGCCGCTTACATGGAAACCCGTTGGTACGACAAATATGTGACACATCGGGCAGCCAGGGAAATCGCCGTGACGCCCCCTGTGGCCAGAGCGGTTCGCAAACCCGGGTTCAGACAGTTCTTCATCTTTTTTGAACGCCTCACCAAACTTTACACCCGCGACGTGGGGTGGCTGGTGGGCGCCGCGCTCGGCGCGCCGGTGATGATGCTCTTTTTGGCACTGCTGCTTGGCAAACCGGACCAGCGGCACGTACTGCTGTTCATTGCCAATCTTCTGGCGTTTTTCTTCGGTATTTTTCCGGCCATCGAAATGATGCACTCAGAGCGGGCCATTTACCTGCGCGAACGCATGGTAAATCTCAAAATTCCATCCTACGTGATGAGCAAGTTTGTTTTTCTCGGTGCTTTTGGTGTGTTTCAGGCCGCATCCATTGCTGCGATTCTGACCTTCGTCGTCAAAGTCGACATAAATTTTGAGTCCACATTCCTGGTGCTGCTTTCCGTGCAGCTGGGTGGCGTCACTGCCGGGCTGATGTTTTCCACGCTGGCGGAGTCCGGCAAACTGGCGCTGCTGCTCATGCTGGCCTGGCTGGTTATTATGCTCGCTTTTTCCGGTTTTGTGATTCGAATTCCATCTTTAAGAGACCAGGGACTCGTTGGCATTCTCGGGCCGAGCTGCATGCGCTGGGGGCTTGGCGCGCTGATGGATTTGGCCGGAGACGTGACCTGGGACAAAATCGCACTGTTTGGCTTTGACAATGAGTCCTGGCGGTTAAACACCATCGCCAACGGAATGCTGAGCGTATTGCCCCTGGGCTTTACCATGCTGGTACTTCGCCTGCGCGACAAAGTGTGACGCCCTTGCCCACACCCTTCCCACAAAAAGAACTCCGTTTCTGGCATGGTCTCAAGGGACTGGCGATGGGTGTGTTGATGATGTTCGCGCTCATTTTTATCTGGAGTCTCATCACAAGAATGACAGGCACGCCCGACATGGCAGTGGTACTGGCTGTGCAGGCCGCACTTGTATTGCTGGCTTTTTTATTCGGTGCCACCTGGCCCGTGCTTCGTAATCGCAATCCTTTTTGGGCCACACTTGGAATGGGACGAACCCATCCACTTTTTTTTATTATTGCAGCGGTGGCAGTTCTGTTTGCGGGGGCACTGTGTGATGAAGCCGCCAGTCTGCTGCACATGTGGAAGCCCGATTTTTTTGACGTGGGTGCAATGGGCGAGATTTCGGACACGGTTGCAGAGGCTGGACCTGTTGAATTTGTGATACTCACCATCGCACTGTCCCTGCTGCCCGCAGTGGGGGAGGAAGTCATGTTTCGGGGGCTGGTTCTGGGCAGTTTCAGGCGTGACATGCCCGCCTATTTTGCGGTGATTTATTCATCCATACTCTTTGGTCTGGTTCATTTCAGCTGGCTGCAGGGGACCGCTGCCGGCTTACTGGGCTGTTTTCTGGGGGCCATCGTCGTGTTTAGCGGCAGCATTTATCCCGCCATGCTGGCCCATCTGATTAACAACCTCAGCTGGTGTCTCCTGTCCCGTTACGAGTCCGGATTTATGGACAACGTCCTGACCAACGGCCACTCGCTGCCTGTAATTGGAATAAGCATACTGGTGGTCACGGCTTCGGTTTGGGCCATGTGGAAACTGAGCCGAAAACGGCTGTAGTCATTGTTGGCGCTCGTTGTCGAGGCAGCTATTCATCGTAAAACATGGCGGTTCGGTTTTTGAGAAACTGCTCAATGGCCTGTTGGCTGGAGTGGGACAGATTTTTGAATTTGACGCCCATTCCGGGGGGGGTGTCGGGATGACTGGGGTTGTACTCCCGTACAAATTGAACCACGCCGCAAGTGGACACGGTTTTGTTCTGAGGCAACTTGAAGTTGACGAGAATTTCGGAACCCTTTTCCCTTGGCTCAAAAGTGGCGATAAAGATGCCGCCTTCCTGAATATCCTGTGAAAAACCGTTGTAAATCTGGTGGCTGCTGCCAGTGGACAGCATTGTGTCCACGTTGACTGCTTCGGTGATGGAGGGTGCCACCGGACGTCTCGATACGCGCGCTTTATTTTCCGGCGCCGCGTGTACCAGGGGATGCAGCAACTGCAGCGCACTGGCAATCGATTTGGCTGCCCGCCCGCTGGTGGTGGCGCCTACGTCTAAATCCTGAAGAATCTGGAGCGATTGGGCCAGTGTCTCCATGGCGCGCTTCGTCATATCGATGCATCCCGGTGAATCCACAGGCAACTGGCCGGCCGTAAACAGCCGTCGCTGGGCTTTGGCGAGCAGGTGTGTCAACTCTCTTAGCTGATTTTCGAGTGCCGGTTCGTCCTGACACGTTTCCAGCGCAGTCATAATGTGACTGCGCGCCTGTTGTGCGGGATGGGTCATGGGGGCAATGATACCAATACCTGGCCAAAATGCCATTTTAGAATGAAAAAACACGAGTGCGTTCCGAAGACCTGTTCCGGGCTTATTGCCCTTTTGGTCACAACGTGGCATATCAACTGAAATAAATATTAACAAACTTATGCAGAGCAACAGTGTGGCTGCATGGTCTGGCATGGGAGCAGTGGAGATAACATGAAATATCCGGTATTGGAAAGAGATGTAAAACTGTCTGAGTCACGCCGGGATTTTTTCGAATCCGTGGCTGAACAGTACGAGAATCCGGGGCCTTTCAAGCGGTATTACAATAGCCGGTTAAAAAAACTGGTGGGCTTCAATGTACCCAAGGGGGCAACCGTTCTGGAGCTGGGATGCGGGCTTGGGGATTTGCTGGCGTCTCTGGCGCCGTCACGCGGGGTTGGGGTGGATTTCAGTGCCGGTATTCTGGCGCGCGCCCGGTGCCGTCACCCCGAATTGGAATTCATACAGGCCGATGTGCACGAACTGGTTTTAAACGAAACATTTGAATTTGTGCTCATTTCCAATCTGATGGGGGATTTGGTCGATATTCAGCGGGTATTGGGATTGCTTGAGACGGTATGCAACGAAAAAACCCGTATTATTATTACTGATTTTAATTATCTGTGGTCACCTTTGGTAAAAGTGGCGGAGCTTCTGAAAATCAAGCCGCGAGCCCGGGAACAGAATTGGCTGGAGCTCCAGGATCTGAAAAACCTGCTGGCCCTTTCCGATTTTGAAACGGTCAAAACCGGTCGGGATATGCTGTGCCCGGTGAATATTCCGGGCGTCGCCATGCTGTTCAATGACATTCTTGGGTCTTTCCCTGGTATTTCCCGCTTCGCAGTCAATGAGCTTGTGGTTGCGCGTCCCCGGCGGGCGCGTCCCAAAAAGGATTACAAGGTGTCGGTCATTGTGGC
>JAFGWT010000113.1 GCA_016937015.1 Deltaproteobacteria bacterium
AAGAGATCACAAATTGAACGAAATGTCGATCTTCTGACTTGAAATTTCCAATGATTTCGTGTGGTTTAAACTGATCGCCGCTCTAGGGTATGGTGTCATTCTGGATGTAAGCCGTGGAATCACCAGACTTGCGGCGACACTCACCCCCATATCCATTGAGTCAGTGTTGAAGCTGGCGCACCTGCCCATAAGTCTGAAGAAGAATGCGGCGCATTTGAAAAAATATGGTCTGACGCGCATCGCTATGTTCGAGTATGATTTTGTGAGGCAACGGTTCCACATGTTTGTGATGATTCGTGAGCCATCCTGTGTGGACAGAGATGAATATCGGCGGCTGCTGTCGGACCTTCAACTGATGCCCGTATCGGACGACATTCTGAATCAATGCTCGTGTGCGCACGTGGTGAGTTTTGCTTTTGACTGGAAAAGCGAACGCGTCGCGCATGCCTCGTTTACCTCGCTGCATCGCAACATCCGGCAGGCCCCTGCGTATTTTGATCCCCTGTTGGCATCTGCCCAGCAAAGCCAGGTTTTTTATCCGGCAGGCCATCAGGCGATTTTCAATATCAATATTTTTGAAGCCACCGTGAGCTATGCCATGGATTCCGATTTTGAAGGCGCCATGTCCTCAGAGATACTGAAGGCAACTCAGGCCGGCGTCTGAGAACACGGTATTTGCGGCCCCCCCTGTTTCTGAATCGCATATCGGGTCGAGTGTGATGTCTAATCTGATTTCATTTTTTAGCAGTTTGCTGTTCGAAAAGAGGTGATTGTTGACTAACCGGCATTGCGCGGGCGGCCAGAAATGTACAAAATAGAGTATATGATGAAACCAAAAATATACAGTCTGATTTCCATGTATGTGCTGATTGTTGCTGTTGGACCAGTTGTGATTGGCTGCAAGGATGATGTCAGTCAAGCTGGCGATCCTGTCGATTCCGACACTTCGGCAGTAAATGACAACATTGCCCTCAATGAGCTGACAGACGACCAAATGGCAGCGCTGTGCAGTGAAATGTTTGATGCGTCCCTTGAATCGAGTGAGGATTTGCGTGCTGTGGCCGCCACTCGCTTTTGTGCGATGACGGGCAGAAGCGCGGCGCAGACTGTCGCCAATGCGGGAGGCACTGCCGAGGAAATGCGTTTAACCTGCGAGACAATGGTGCAGAACTGTGAATCCGGAGAGTTGGACACGATGATTCAGCTGCTGCAGGGGGCGTCGGCGCTGCAGACGGAAGGCACTTTCTGTGCGGGATTGCAGGATTTTTTTGGTGATTGTGATGCCACTACATCTGATATGGCCAACTGCTATCTGGCGTTGCTCGATACACAACTTGATCAGCTGGAAAACGAGGTTGCAGCGTTGCCGGCGTGCAGTGCATATACCCCTGAATATTTTGCGGAGCCGGCGGGCACGGACAGTACCATGGCATTGACCGATGTCCCTTTTGAATGCCTTGCGGTGGCGCTCAAATGCCCGGAGATGGTGATGTCAGCGGTTTCTGTGATTGGAATGTAGTGGCTTTCCAAACGCCGTTCACCGGGTTGCACTGGATAGACCCCACCCCAAAATGAGTTTACAGTGCGGTGTGTCGATTTCGAGACAGTTGCTTCAGGATGCCTGTGGCAGATGCAAAGTCGTCTGGCTCAGGCCTGTTCGTCGACTGGTTATTCCACTTCAATAAAGAAGCAGTTGTTGGGGCATTCGGGATCCAGTGCCACGTCGCAGTGTTCGAATTCCTCCTGCACAATACCGTCTCCGCAATATGCTTCCCACATGCAGTTTTTGCCGCATTGGCCATATCCGCCGTCGTTCTTCCCATCGTCACATTGCTCTCCAAGCCCCACGATGCCATCGCCACATTCGGGACGGCATTCACTGCGGGCAGTGTTGAAGCCGCCGAGGGTTAGCTTAAATGAAGATCCTTCCACTTTTCGTTCGGCATGGAACACGTTAATTTTATACACATTGCCTGCGGTCATGCCAAAGCTATTGTTTTTATCGATAGTCACGCTGCCGTTTTCGGGGATATGAACGCCTCCCAAATCAACTGCCAGCCTGCCGTTAACAAACACCCAGACGTCATCATCACCGGTGAAATTGAGGGTGGCGGGATTCTCCGGTTCGTATTTGAACCAATATGTCACTTCTGAGGTGAAATAAAAATTGTGTTCGTGGGCATCGTCGATGACCCGGGGTTCCCATGGCCATCCGTTGATCCCATACTGGGCGGGGATTTTGGCACAGGCGGCGTCTTGTGCGGTCTCGGTGGCAGAGCCAGTCAGCGTGCAGGACGTGGTGGTATCAATCAAATCATCCAGCGGAAAAAAGAGGGGATTTCCGTCGTAGGCAATGGTGGGCGGATAGCATCCAGGCGGATTGGCCGTCTGGTCATACACACAGAGAATGCAGCCATCCGCCTCGCATTCCGCTACCGTGCCAGCCATCCATGGGGGGGCGACGGCTTCGCCCGTTGCGCTGTTGGGATCGGTTTCATATCCCATCCATGGCTCACCGTTTTCACCGTATCGATTCACAAAGTTGCCGTTGCCGTCCGGATAGAGCACAATCTGCCCCACTTTGTCCGGGGCGCCGTTGTACCAGTCGTCAAAGCTTTTTACGCAGTCACCATCGGGATTGCCCACAAATCGGGGTTTCCAGTCACCTCCCAGCTCGTCAGCGACCATTCCTTTGGACATGGTGCTGCAGCTGACTGAAAAGTCTGAATGGGTGTGCGAGAAATCCCGGTAAATCACGGAGGCTGTCAGGGTACAGTCTTCTTCGCTGGCACAGCCTTCCTGGTAGCATTTAAACCCGTCTTCCACTTCGCATTTGTCATTGCAGCCATCACCGTTGATTTTGTTACCGTCGTCACATTCCTCCCCGAGTACCAGTCCGTCCCCACATTCGGATGCGCAGGCGCCGCCGGAACAGTCCGGTTCCTTTTGACACTCGGAATTGCAGCCGTCAAACGGGACATCATTGCCGTCGTCGCAGCTTTCAGCGCCTTCCTGTTTATCGTCGCCGCAGGTAGTGGGTTCGCAAACACTGATACCGTCAGCGTTTTCCGAGCATTTCCAGCCGATTTCAATTTTGCACAAGGCAGAACACCCGTCTCCTTCTTCGGTGTTGCCATCGTCACAGAGTTCCGGCAACAGCAACCACCCGTCACCGCATACCACCAGCTGGCTGCACGGCTTACCGGGAGGATAACAGGTGTAGCCTTTTTGCACTTCCCTGCAGTCTCCTTTGCAACCGTCTCCGTCCGTTGTATTGCCATCGTCGCAGGCTTCCTTCTTTCGATCCAGAAGTCCATCACCGCATCGATCGCCACCGTACAGGTTCGGATCGTCGTCTGCATCGCCATCTGAATCCGAATCTGAATCGCCATCAGAATCGGCATCGCTGCTGTTGTTTCCGCCTGGCGCCTGACGGGCATTATCTGAATCGCATCCCGTTCCGGCCAGCATTATCGCCAATGCGGACAACGCCGTCATCAGCAGTACCATACTCAAATTACTTGTCTGTCTCATCTCCACCTGCCTTAAGGTTTACATGGTTTAAGGTATCTATTGTAAATGTGACACGCATATTGATGCGTGTGGTTTAAGGACATGCTGTTCAGTTCCCCATGTCCCTGTCGAGGGGTCATCCACTGTTGAATTAACCACCTTGGCTGGATTACATTTTTAACATAAAAATCCAATATATTGAATACGTAATTATTTAAGGCCCTGAATGCGATTTTCTTTTCGCACTTTGATTTATGATTCCGTGTTGGATGACAGTGCCACAATGCGAACTGTTTTATTTGCGGTATTTGACTGAAGAGATCGCTTCGGACTTGTTTACCACAGTCTGTTGCGTATGATTGTTTCCAATGAATTGAGCGTCCTTGCGGCATGGCAAATTCTCAACACTTCTGGAGACAAAGTATGGCTGAAATTGAATGGGACAACAGTTTATGTATTGGACATTCGGAGATTGATGCACAGCACAGGTCCTGGCTGGAACTCATAAACCGGCTGCACAGCGAAATGATCCATCGGCCGGATACAGGTAATCTGAACGCTGCCTGCAAGGGGGCGATTGAAGAGATGAAGTCCTACTGCGAAAGGCATTTTCGTCTCGAAGAAGACCTGATGAGGGAATTGGACTATTTCGATTGCGCCAGACATATCCAGCTGCATCGGGATTTTGTTACGCGGCTGAACCAAATTGAAGCAACGATGTGTCATGGGTCATCCACCGGCACCCACTCCGCCATGACTGACATTTTTAAAGCAATGGGGGACTGGCTGGTCAATCACATCATGAACGAAGATATGAAGATTGGCTTTTCACAATTGTCCAGTGGCTCACCCTCTCCGACCTGCAGGAGTCGTTCCTCTGTTCCCGACACACCGCGCGTTCAGGTGTCGAGAGGGTAGCGTTCCGGCACAGTATCTGCTTTGAGACGGGGCCCCGCGCCATCTCCCCTGTCAGCCTGACAAAACCGCTCAAAGTGTGCGTCGATTTTACGGTGACACGGCAATTGGCAAAAGAAGATTTTACTCAATTCATGGGATGGATTATGGTGCGCGGGTGAGCAGAAAAAGCAAAAAGAATATTCAGCAAGGCATTTCGGGAACTGCGGTGGCGACACCCCTCGTGTCAGGTAGCGCCGTGGCACCCGCATATATGGTTGGCGGAAAATATCAGCTGGAAGAGATTGCCGGAACCGGTGGGATGGCAAATGTGTGGCGGGCCACCATGAAAGGGCCTGGCCGGTTCAGACGGACAGTGGCGGTGAAACATATGCACTCGCATCTGAAGGAAAATACCCAGTATCGGGAAATGTTCTTCGAAGAGGCGCGTGTTGGTGCGGAGCTGCAGGATGGCAACATTGTTCAGACCTACGATTTTATTGAAGAGTACGGTGAGTATTTTTTAATAATGGAGTGGATAGAAGGGATTAACCTGTATACCTATGCCCAGTACGTCAATAAAATGAAGTCCCGTACCCGCTGGGAGCTTGCCGTGGCAATTGGTATTGGCGTACTGCGCGGCTTGAGTGCGGCGCATGAATATGTTGATGACGCGGGCAGACCAACGCCGATTCTGCATCGGGACGTGTCCCCCCATAATATTCTGATAAGCGAAAAAGGGATGGCCAAACTGATTGACTTTGGTCTGGCGTTGGCGAGCGATCGTCTGAGTGCGCCGACCCCCCCCGATGTGGCCAAGGGAAAGCTGTCTTACATGGCACCGGAGGTGTTGCAGGGCGGAAAGGCCACGCATTTGTCCGATCAGTTTGCGGTGGGAAATTTGCTGTGGGAAACACTGGCCGGGCGTCGATTGTTTACCGGTGAGAGCGACAGAGATGTGTTTAATCAGATTATATCCGGGAATATCCCGCCGCTGAATAAACTCAGGCCCGATGTGCCCAAACCATTGCTCAAGGTGATTGGCAGAGCACTGAGTGCCGATCCGGCCAAAAGATATGCGTCTGCGCGGGATATGGCGCTGGAGCTTACCAATGTTCTTCGAATCGTAAGGGTGCAGGACGATTTTTATGAGCTGCTGGCGCAATCGGTGCATGCTGCCCGGGTTGAGTTTAATCTGGGGCGGCGGACCCAGGCCCCCTGGGAGGATGACGAAAGCGCATCGGAAGAGTCTGAGATTGCCATTGAGCTCAAAGACAAAACCATTACCCGGCGCTTCTTCGAAAAAATCACGTCTTTTATGCGCTGAGTGCGCACAATGGTCCGCTTTAAATCTTTTTTCAATAAGAGCAACGGCGCTCATCCCGATTTTTTCATTTCCCACAATTTATGCTGTGGTCGAATAACTGAATTATTTGTCGACAATTCTGGGTTTGGTCGCATAATTTTTTGTGTTTTACGTAAAAATCCAGGTTAATGGAAAATATTTCTCTGTAGAAAGGATAACGACATGAGTGAACAACGACGGCTTCTTTTAGTTCTTGTGATGGTTTTGTCGAGCATGCTGGTTTTTGCGTGCGCCGAAGACGATGAGGACGAGTCCTCACCCACGGACACCGCTAACAATAACGGCACGGACAGCGGGGGCGATACGACAGCAAACGATTCTGACTCGACGGTTGCCACCTGCGGTGGTGCACAGGCAGCCTGCTGTGCTGGCAATGTCTGCAACGCAGGGCTCGACCCGGTAATGGGCCTCAGCGGTGCATGCACCTGTCAACCCGCATGCAGTTTTGCCGCCTGCACGGCGGGCACAACGCAGGGGTACTGTACCAACATGTTCATGCTGGAAAGTTTAGTTTGTTACAACGAAGTCGATTTGCCAGCGGTCGTTGTTAACAATGACTGCACTGTTGGTGCAGCGTGTACAACGGACACTGGCGTGACCACCGGAATTTGCGTGTCGCTTCCCGACCCGGGGTCGAGCACAGGGGCCATGGTCAATCGATGCGCCATGCCCTGTGATGGCGCACCCACCGCCTGTCCGGAAGGCACCGCCTGCTCGCCCGCCATGTCATTGGTGGACGGTAACTTCGCGATCGACTACACCAGCGCCCACTGCTCCCTCCCCATGATGTAAACACCCGACACAATCCAATCATTTGCTATGATGTTCTGAAGTGACAAGGCAGGCTGCATTGCAGGCGCGTCAGGATGTTACGGCAGATATGCCTGAATGGTATCGTACCATTTGCCGGCCATGAATTCGTAGCCTGTATCGTTTGGATGAACGCCATCGGTTGCCAGACCGTCGGTCGGGAATTCAGTGTGTAAATCGACCATAATCACATGTTTGCCCTGGTTGGCCTGTTCTTCCACCACACCTGGAATAAGGTTGTTGTAGTCCACCAGTTCCTGGGGATTCCAGCGAATGGGAACGATTCGCGCCACCACCAGCAGCGCATCCGGAGCCCGTTGGGTGATAATGCCAAGCAGCTCCGTCAATTCCGCAGCCGTCCTGGGACCATCGCTGCCACTGGGGTTAGTGGGTTGATGAACGTCGTTGGTTCCCAGCATGATAAGAAAAATGTGTGGTATGTTGGCATTTAACGCGCCATCCACCTGCTGGCTAATGAACTGATCAACGAAGATACCGCTGTAGCCTTCGTGGTTTTTGGGAAATGTGACGCCGTCAACGGTGTTGGGACCACCTGAAGCCCTGCCGACAAATGTGATTTTTTTGCCGCCTGCCAGCGCCTTTGAAAAAAGCTTGCTGCGATAGCTGCCACCGTCTGATGATCCGATGCCATAAGTGATTGAATCGCCAACTGGCATGATTTTACAGTCCGAACCGTCAGTGGGGCAGGGAGCGAAACCGGCTGGTGTAGTGTCTTCACCGGTATCATCACTGCTTCCCGTATCGTTCCCGGTGTCGGTGTCTGAATCGGTGTCCGTATCTGTGTCTGTATCGGTGTCTGAATCCGTGTCCGTATCCGTATCCGTATCCGTATCTGTATCCGCGTCAGTGTTTGCAGTCTCGCAACAGATGGGGGATTCAGTGGGGCAGGTGTAGTCCGGCAGATACGTTCCGTCCAGATTTCGGCATTCGCCCTGGGCGACGCAGGTGCCGGGACAGTCAGAATCAGAATCGGTGTCGGAATCGGTGTCAGAATCGGTGTCTGTATCAGAATCCGAGTCGGAGTCGGTGTCGGAATCGGTGTCCGTGTCTGTGTCCGAATCAGAATCAGAATCAGAATCAGAATCAGAGTCCGAATCGCTGTCGGAGTCAGAATCGCTGTCCGTGTCGGAATCAGAGTCCGAATCGGCGTCATTGTCCGAGTCTGAATCCGAGTCTGCATCCGAATCCGTATCGGAATCCGAATCTGCATCCGTGTCTGTCGTTGAGGCACCTGACTCGCCACATGCCTGCCATGTGAGCATTAAAAAAATTGAAATGACAAAGAAAACTGGTTTTACAACGGATTTCATGGAAGTTCCTTTACTGTTTTCGGTTAAAAACGTTGTTTCGAAGCAATATGCCCAGGACCCATGCCCTCGGAAATGTGCCCGTCAGCAGGAAAACCGTAACGAAAAATATTACTTGTCAGTTAATTTTTTTTGAGGTGGGCGCAGTGGCCTTGGGGCTGAAAGGGAAAAAACCGGCAAATCACGGACTGGAAATCACGACATTGTCCAGCCAGAGCAGGATTTCGTCACCTTCGGCCACGTCGTCACCGGTGCAGTTGACCTTTAATCTAAATTTGTCGAACTGCCAGCTGCCCGGATTGTCCGCATCGTCGAATCCGGAATATGTCACCGTGTCGGTGGAGATGGCATCTTCGATATGTGACCATTCTTCGATGGTGATCAATTCGTCGTCGTACCAGTCGGAATAAACAGGTGTGTAGGCCTCATCTTCTCCCACAAACCAGAAGGACCATTGAACCGCGCATTCCAAATCCGCCATTGACGAGGAAAAGAAGACATCGAATGCCACGGTGAAATCCTCTCCGGACATATCGGTCATATCGTCGAGGTCCCACTGCGCCTCAATTGCAACCAGCGGCTGGTCATCATCCGTATCCTGGTCGTCGTCAACAGCAAGAGCGTGTATGGTCAAAGCGGACTCCCCGTCAACATCATCATCAATTTCATTGTTGTCGTTTTCTTCGTCGCCCAGGGCCATGTAAAAGCTTTCATTTGCCGCTGCATCAAAGTCCATTTGCAGGGCAATGACTGCGTCCTGACCGGTGTCGCCATCGGAGTCGGAGTCGGAGTCGGAATCAGAGTCACCGTCCGAGTCTGAATCGCTGTCACTATCAGTATCTGTATCAGAATCTGTATCTGAATCGCTGTCTGAATCGCTGTCGGTGTCTGAATCACTGTCGGTGTCTGAATCCGAGTCTGTGTCGCTATCGGAATCAGAATCGGAATCAGAGTCGCTGTCAGAATCGGAATCAGAGTCGCTGTCAGAATCGGAATCAGAGTCGCTGTCAGAATCGGAATCAGAGTCGCTGTCAGAGTCGCTATCGGAGTCGCTGTCAGAGTCGCTATCGGAGTCGCTGTCTGAGTCGGAATCCGCGTCGGAATCCGCGTTACTTTCGCCCGATGTATCTGACGAAGACGTGTTTTTGGTGCAGCCTGCACTTATTGTCAGGGACAGTGGGATGGCCACCATCAGCAGCCTGAAAAATACACCCATTTTAAATTCTCCTTTTTGAACATTGAAAAATGAAACCGTTGCCAAATCAGCGGTTATCATAACGCAATCATTAATAAGTAAACTTTACTAACTAAAATTTCAAGTTAATTTTACCCGATTTCGCGGCAATGACTGTGTCCTGTTTTTTTGTAATGAAACATATTGGTGCATCCTCAATGCGTTCCTATTTAAGTGCGCTGTAAGCCTTTTCGTTTAGTCCAGTTTGAGCCCGCGTTGGAAGCAACGTCATTTCGAGCTGTCTCGAGTTTTTGTTTATGGCGCTTTTCGACTTGTAAGGTTTTTGTTAAAGCTCTGAAAGCGACCGCTGTGGTGAGGAAGTGACCACTTTTTGAGCTGTCTCGACTTTTTGTGCACGGAGTCCAGTGCGCTGGACGGAGTACACCCAAAGCGACGCAGTCAACCGCGCGGGCAGTTGAGCTCAGTAT
>JAFGWT010000114.1 GCA_016937015.1 Deltaproteobacteria bacterium
AACGATAAAGTATGTAAACACATTTTACAGTCTGTAACGGAGGTTTGCATGTTGGCGTGGGTGTTGAACAGACGTTTAATGTTAAATTTGCCTTTTTTAGGTGGTAACGGGTTTTTTGCGGCCTGTGGAACAGTCTTTGCGTTTCACCGGGGTGGATGTCAACACGATTTACACCATGGGAGGGACATATGATTCTAATAACTCTTAACAACGTGACGCCGATGCGCATTGCAATGCTGGCAGGGATACTGGCGCTGGGTGTTGTGGGCTGTGCGCACGCATCCAAATCCCCGGTGCAGTCCACGGCCACTGCGACGAGGGAGAACAGCGAAACAGCGTTGGTTGAACCCGCTGCGAATATCGATGCCACTGCCGACAAGGTCGAACCACCGGTCAGGGTGAATGCCATGGGCGTCAGTGGGGCGGTGGCCATGGAGATTGTCCCTCAGTACAATGAACTGCTCGATGGCATGGCAGGGGAGTTGTCGGTGCTCATTAAGCTGGATGGCAGGGAAGTGCCGGAGGTGGCCCGACAACCCATGGATTTGGCAATTGTGGTGGATCGTTCCGGGAGCATGGTAGGGGATAAACTGGCCTCGGTGAAAGTGGCGGCCCTGGAGTTGCTCAGGCGTTTGATGCCGGAAGATCAGGTGACGCTGATTTCGTATTCGACAGATGTGACTGTTCACGCGGTGCATCAGCTCATGGATGCGGAAGGTATTGAACTGCTGCGTACCGAGATTCTGGCGCTGACGGCCGACAGTTTTACGGCGCTGGGGCCGGCCACCGAACAGGCGCTGAAAATTCTGGGTGAGAAGAGTGGGGACAATCGGCTATCGCATGTGTTGCTGCTGTCCGATGGGATTGCCAATGTGGGCGTCGCCGACCCGGCCGCGTTGGGCAGTATGTGTGCAGAGGGGTTTAAGCAGGGGGTCAGCGTGTCCACCATTGGGGTGGGCCTTGATTACAATGAAGATGTGATGACCAAAATGGCCGATGAAGGGGGCGGGCAGTACCATTATGTACGCGACGAGAAAATGATTGTCACGGTGCTGGAGGACGAACTGAATGGACTGATGGCCACTGTGGCGCGGGACATGGTGCTGGTGGTGAGAGGTGAGAATGGATTTCGGGTGAAGCAGGTGTTTGGGTATGCTGCGACCATTGATGCTGCGGTAACACGGATTCGCGTGGGATCGCTGCGCAGCGGTCAGAATCGCGACGTGCTGCTGCTGCTCGATTATGATTCGTTAACGTCGGTCGAGGGCGAGTTGGCGCCCCTTGACCTGGGGCTGCAGTTCACGGATGTGATGAACGACAGTGCCCACTCGTCGATGCGGCTGTTGCCAACGGTGGCGTTGACGTCCGATGAGAAGGCGGCGCACGATTCTGAAAACACCGAAGTGACGGTGCGCCTCGCGGAGGTGCAAAGCCTCGAAAAACTGAAGACCGTGGCGCAGGCGGTGGATAGAGGTGATTTTGATGAGGCGGATCAGGTGATCACCCAAACCATCGACGCCCTTGAAAATCAGGTGAAACTCACGCCGGACACGAAGCTTGAGGTTCAGATAAAGGAATTGCAGCAGGCAAAAGAAAATCTATCGCTGGCAAAAACCAGCGCCGCCGAACAGAAGAATTACGTGAAAGCCAGCAAATCAACGGCGTACACAAAAAGCAAACAGACCAAAGGTCGCAAAAGTACGTTCGATAAAATCAAACCCGGCAGCGTGAGCACAAAGAAAACCGACAAACCGAAAACAAGACCGTCGACCCCACCGGCGCCTTCCAACACCAGGGCAAAGTCCAAAGTGTCAAAGCAGACCTCTTTTGATCTGTAAATGCAACGGTTATTTAAAAGTGACTTTGGTAAGGGGATCAGTACTGACTGAGCTGCTTCTGTAAACTCGCTGAGAGTGAATCCGAATTCTGTACCCGCAAAAGCAGAGTTAACTACCACCCCGGTTTTCAAAGATTCTACCGGCCCGCATCTTTGCTGCGCAAAGTTGCTACACCGGTGTTGCAGCAGAGCTGCAACTGCACAAAAGCCCCGCTGAAAAATCAACGAGGCTTTCATATATATAACTGCTCTTGCAGAATAGGCCTTGCAACAAATTGGGTTGCAAGGACTAATAGTAGCTCCCCAAAGTGCAACTTTTACAAACCATTCTCAGAGTGAGAATATTTTTTACACAAAATGAATGGAGGCAGAGAATGTGCATGATTTCAGCAGGTTGGACACACAGAACCAGCTAGATTTGATTTTGGGCCCTCGAATGAACAAATACAAACTCCCTGACTTTGGCTTTCGGAATCCCGGAAAAGTGGAAAATATATTTCTATCGAGTTCAGGAGTATGCCATCCGTGTGTTCATCCATATTTATCCATTCCTTTTTAAACTTTTTTGCTCGTCGTAGAAAACCTCCAATAAAACATCCATAAATATCCAATTGTTTGGACAAAACAGTTTGTTTATGGATAATTATGGATAGAAAATTGGAGGTTTCATGGACTATCTGGCAGGATTACGTATTACCCATGAACTGCTTACGGCAATCGGAGAAATTGATGAGTTTAAGGGACGATGGGAAGCGCTGGGAAATCTGGCTCCGGAGAGACTTTCTGCGCTCAAACGGATAGCAACTATCGAGTCAGTCGGTTCTTCCACAAGAATAGAAGGTGTGAAGCTGACGGACGAAGAGGTTGAGCGACTGTTAAGTGGCCTGGAAGTACATTCTTTCCGATCCCGCGACGAACAGGAAGTTGCCGGTTATGCCGATGTGATGGAACTGATTTTTGAATCTTATGCCGATATGGAATTGTCTGAAAATATCATCCGTCAACTTCATGGAATGTTATTGCGCTATTCCGAGAAAGACGGCCGTCACCGTGGCAAATACAAAACCGTTTCCAACAATGTTGAGGCGTTCGATGAAATGGGACGCAGCATCGGGATTATCTTCGAAACCGCATCTCCATTTGACACACCGCGATTGATGGAAACGCTGATTTCCTGGACTAACGACGCCCTGAAGAAAAAAAAGGACCACCCTTTGCTTGTCATCGCCACATTTGTCGTTCGCTTTCTCGCGATTCATCCGTTTCAGGACGGCAATGGTCGTTTGTCACGAGCGCTAACCACACTTTTGTTGCTTCGGGCTGGTTATTTGTACGTTCCTTACAGCTCACTGGAACGAATCGTCGAAGACAGTAAAAACGATTACTATCAGGCACTGCGTCGGGCC
>JAFGWT010000115.1 GCA_016937015.1 Deltaproteobacteria bacterium
AAACGCGTCCAAATCCTCAGATGACCCGCCCCCCCGGCCAACAATCATCACCTCCACATCGTCGCGGCCATTCAGCAGCGCAATTGCCGCCACAATTTCCGAGGCAGCGCTCTCGCCCTGAACCGAGGCGTGCGCCAGAAGAAGACGCGTTGGAAACCGTCTTGATGATACAGCGATGATGTCCTGCAGAGCGGCGCCGGTCCGGCTGGTCACGACCCCCACACAGGCTGGAGATGGTGGCAGCGACCGTTTTCGCTCCGGTGCAAACAGTCCTTCCTTTTGAAGTCGTTCCTTTAATTCAGCCAGGGCCCTGGCTTTGGTGCCCTCCCCGGAATCTTCGATGCGCTCGGCCACAAATTGATACCGCCCCCCCAATTCATACAGGGTCACCCTTCCGAAGCACCTCAGCAACGCCCCTTCCCGGATGAATCGACCGTATCGTGCCGCCATTCCTCGCCACATGACCGCATCCACCGCGGCTTTGCCGCCAGGGTCCACCAGTTTAAAGTACACATGACCAGAACCGGCGAACGTGGCTGCCGACACCTCGGCCTCGAGGCAAACGTTGCCCCAGGTTCGTTCAAGGGCGTTCTTGACCTGGCGATTCAGAGACGCAACGGAGTAAACATTGTCGTTGGGATTACCCACGATATGCACCTTCAGTCAGGGACGGGCGTCATTGTGATGTCGACCATCTGAAGCTGGTCTTCAGTCACAGTAATCAGCCGGTACTCCCTGAAGTAGCCCTTTTGATGCACCACCACGCGATGTGCACCGGGTTTGAGCAGCACACCGGTTTTTTCAAACATCCCTATCGGACCCAACCGGGTATCGTCGATTTCGAGGATAGCGTCTTTTTGATTGCTCTTAAATCGGAGGGTGCCCCGCGGACCCACATCCGGTGCAATGGTTTCGAAGCAGGCAGTGAGAAGGAACGATAGAACAAACGCGGCGACAATTCGTAAAAAACGTGTCGAAACTCCCCCCGTCCCCCTTCCCGGAAGAAGGAAACTGCGCTCACTCCCCCTTTTTAAAGAGGGCAGCGGAATTTGGGTCTTCATTAAAAACATCAAAAACATCTCATTTTGACCTGTCACGGTTCCAGCCGATAGTTGGGGGCTTCTTCCGTAATTATCACATCGTGCACATGGCTTTCCTTGAGTCCCAGTGGTGTGGACCGGACAAAGTTGGTTCGCCGGGTGTTCATTGTGGCAATATCCGGTGAGCCGGTATAGCCCATCCCGGAGCGCAGACCACCAATCAGTTGGAACAGTATGTTATCCACTGCCCCTTTATATGGCACGCGCCCCTCAATGCCTTCGGGAACCAGCTTTTTCGAATCCGAATCCGCCTGGAAGTACCTGTCCTTGCTACCTTTGCGCATGGCGCCCAGAGACCCCATGCCGCGGTATGCTTTCCAGCTTCGCCCCTGATAAAACACCATTTCACCGGGCGCTTCGTCGGTCCCCGCAAGCATGCTGCCCAGCATCACCGTCCCTGCCCCCGCAGCTATCGCCTTCACCACATCACCCGAAAACTTGATTCCACCATCGGCGATGATGGGCACACCGCTGCCAGTTGCGGCATCCACGCAATTCATGATGGCGCTGACCTGGGGAACACCCACGCCGGCCACAATGCGCGTGGTGCAGATTGATCCGGGACCAATACCCACCTTGACCGCATCCGCGCCGGCTTCGATGAGGGCCTTTGTACCTTCGGCCGTTGCCACGTTACCGGCCACGATTTGCATTTCGGGATACTCCCGTTTGGTTTTTTTGACAGCCTCGATAACAGCCGCGGTATGACCATGCGCCGTATCAATCACAATGACATCGACCCCCTGAGCCACCAGTGCTGCCACACGGGCGACACGGTCCTCCTCAACCACGCCCACAGCCGCGCCCACAAGCAAGCGACCTCTTTCGTCCTTAACCGCATTGGGATTCTGTTCAACCCGCTGAAGGTCACGAATGGTCACCAGCCCCGCCAGATTGTCGTGTTCATCCACGATTAACAACTTTTCAATCCGGTGCCTGTGCAACAGCTTCTTGCACTCTGCGAGTGCCAGATGCTCACGGGCAGTGACCAGTTCGCGTGTCATCAGGTCTTCGACCTTCATGTTCAGATTGGTTTCAAATCGCACATCCCTGTTGGTGATAATACCCACCAGCTTCTGGCTGCCAGGCAGCACCACCGGCAATCCCGAAATGTTATTGGACTGCATCAAATCCAGCGCTTCTGACAGTTTCTGCCCCGGATTGACCGTCAGGGGATCAATGATCATCCCGGTCTCCGCCTTTTTGACTTTCCGCACTTCGGCAGCCTGTTCGTCGGGGGTAAAATTTTTGTGAATAATGCCAATACCGCCGAACCTGGCCATGGCGATGGCAGTATCGGATTCGGTCACCGTGTCCATCGCGGCACTTAAAAGCGGAATATTCAGCCGAATGCCTCTGGTCAATTGCGTGGAAACATCCACCTGAGAGGGCATAATATTCGAATAACTGGGCTTCAAAAGCACGTCATCAAATGTCAAACAAACTTCTGGATTTTTGAAACTCATGAAAGTCCCTTTCAATTGGGTATTTAATTTTTTGCTATCTTACGTTTGTAAATTACTTTGTAAAGCGAGAAGGAAGAACATGCGTTTCGACCAAAATTCATGGAATGGACACACCGTCCTGGAGCACCCCTTTTGAAAAAATTTCGAGAATGCCCTGGGCATGCTGACGAATTTCCTTTTCGGAATCCAAACTGTATTCCGTATGGAGCAGCGCGTGCAAGGTTTCCTTCACCGCACCGAGTACAGCCATCGCTGTCAGCCGGGGCGCCACGGCACGAACCAGACCCATTTGCTGTCCCAGTACCAGAGAACTTTCAATCGCCTCCAGAATCTCACGATAAAAATCCTGCAGTTTATCGTCAATTTCCTGATCCAGTCCAACAGCCCCGCGAAGCAGTATGGACAGCATGTGTCGCTCCTCGCACAGGAGCACAAATACCCGAACAAGATTATCGACCAGTTGCTCTCTTGGGGACCGTGCCGTGTCATCGACCACCACGGTTTCAATGCAGCTGGTCAGCCGCAGCAGCAGGCTGTCCACCAGTTCTTCGAACAGTTTGCGCTTGTTGGCAAAATAGAGATAAAAGGTGCCTCTTGCGACATCAGCGGAAGCGATAATATCAGATATGGATGTATTATAGTATCCGCGATCTCCAAACAGGCGTGCCGCATGCTCCAGCAACTGAGTTCGTCTTTCACCGGGTTTCAATTTAAAAGCTCCTCGCTTCGCCTGAATGGATTTCCTGATTGCCGGTCCCCCTTGAAACAGTGAGTAAGAATTTTCATATTCTTGTTTTGAAGGGGAACGATTGTATATTAGTGTTGCTTTTACGATTTTCGACAAGGATTATCAACAGAGAGATGACAGCCGCACATAGATGATAACCAGTACTGATACAAAAAACAGCGGTGACCCCCCCAAAGGTCTCCAGACACCCGGACAGGATCTTACACCGGATTCCCGTGACAACGCCCGGAGTGAATCCCTGATATTGCCAAGGATTCAGGGACTTCGAGTGCTGGTCATTGGGTCGGGAAAGCGCCGCCGCGACGCGCTGGCCCGCTCCCTCAACAAACATCAGATACAGGCTGTGGCGACCACCGCCGATGAGCACGGGTATCGTGTGGCACTGAAACTCAACCCGGACGTGGCCATTTCCGAAATCGCCCGACCAGGAGACCCGGGTTGGTGGCTGTTCAAGCGCTTTCATCGCCATCCGGTTTTAAAATGGACTCCGGCTTTGCTGATGAACTGGTGGACCGAAAAAAACGGCAAGGAAGTGATTCTGACAGAAGCGGTATTTAAGCGGCTGGGAGAGGCACTCACCCCGATTCGAATGCTGGAGGAAAGAATCGATGCCGGCCGTAAGCTGAATGATCGCGTTGAGACCACCGGTATTCCCGCGGTCATCAATGTAATTGCCAGCGCGGGGATTACCGGTGCGCTTTCTGTGAATGACTCATGGAATATCTTCGAATTGACGTTTGTCGCCGGAGCGCCCAGGTCCGCGTTGCGGCGAGGCGTGGACGGCCGCGAAGACAAGGGACATCCCGCGTTTATGCAGCTGTTGCTGACAGACAGTGGTCACTGGTCCTTTAAAACCGAAAAATCCATCTCCGCCGAAAAAAATATTTTTTTACCCTTGCCGGGTCTGTTCGAATGGGCAAGAGGCAAGCTGGCGATGCTGTTTGGGCCGGATGTTACCTTCAATCAGACTCAACTGCTGGATAATCTTCAGGTTGAACGGTCACTGTTTCACGACGTGGCCAGCACCTTTGAGGGACTGGGACGGGACCTGCTTGAAGGCATTGCGGCCGGCGCCTCCGAAAATGAGCTCGAAACCATTATCGCCAGGCAGGAGGAGCGCGTGGATGCGGAACTGGCGATGATTGCGCTCGTGCGGTGTGGCGCCCTCCAGATCAGCGAAAACACGCAACCGCTGACCGCCGCGGCGAAAAAGGATGCCCAGCGGGTGGCGTATGTGCTCAACTGGATTGCACGCGACCATCAGACTGAGCCACCGCACGAAATACAGGGCAAGTCCAAAAAACGAAAAGCCACCACCGGGTTTTATAGCTTTTCGAATATATCAAGTGAGGCCATTTCGGGAAATCTGGATAAATATTCAGTTAAAAAGGATACCAGCGCCACAGTGGATTTGGGACATGCCAGCAATTGGGAATCCCAAAGCACGCTGTCAGAAGGTGACGCATCGTGGCGACGACAGTTCTCAGATGAGCAGGAGAAAAAGCCACCCAAAATACTTGGCGTCATCCCGCATGACTCCTTTGCCCCCGGGCCCACAGGTGAAGACAGAGGCCGCGCGCAAATGTGGCTGGCTATCGCGATAGCGATTATTATGGCGGCATTTCTCATATCGGGACTAATTATCATCGGCGCGGATGACTCCCTCGCGCAAAGAGAAGACGAAGCTTTTCAAAACGAATAACGGTTTCTGATTGCGCAGCGGCGAATAAGCACTTGAGACGCGTTGATCACACCGGTTCAGTGCGCCAGATTTCCTCGGCGTAAGCGGCGATAGTGCGATCACTCGAAAAGTGACCATTGCGGGCGGTATTCAGAATGGACATGGTCGTCCATTTTTTTGTGTCTACAAAATCCGCATCCACCCTGGCCTGACAATCTATGTACGCATCGAAATCCGCCAGCACCAAAAAACGGTCTCCGTGAGAGAACAATGAACTGAAAATGGGGGCAAATGCCCCTTTATCCCTTGGGCTCAGCACCCCTGACGAAATGAAGTCAAGGACCTCACGCAATCGGGGACTGGCGGTTACCATCGCCTGCGGATTGTAGCCTCGCTGAAAGATCTCATCGACACCTTCTCGCGACAAACCAAAAAAATAAATGTTTTCTTCGCCTACTGCCTCACCGATTTCGATATTGGCGCCATCCCGCGTGCCAATGGTCAATGCACCGTTCATGGCGAATTTCATGTTTCCGGTGCCTGATGCCTCAAGGCCCGCTGTGGAAATCTGCTCAGACAAATCCGCTGCCGGAATCACCAGCTCTGCCACGGATACGTTATAGTTTGGGACAAATACAAGTCTTAGCAGATGTTTTGTATCCGGGTCGTTATTAATAAGCTGTCCAGTGGCGTTAATCAGATGGATAATGCTTTTGGCGGTATCGTACCCTGGCGCCGCCTTACCACCGATAAAGACGGTTCGCGCCGGTCGGTCTATGCCGATGCCTTTTTTGAGTGACAGGTAGCGATGGAGCACATGGAAGACATTCAGCAATTGCCGCTTGTATTCGTGGATACGCTTCACCTGAACATCGAACATGGTATTGACATCAATTTCAATGCCCTGCTCCTTTTTTATCCAGTGGACGAGTCGCTTCTTGCAATCATTTTTTGCCACCCGCCACGATTTGCCAAAGTTCCCATTTTGAGCGAACGCTTCAATTTCTGATATTCGGTTCAGGTCCCGGACCCACTCATCGCCAATGGATTTGGTAACCAGTTTAGCCAATGCGGGATTGCACCCGGCGATCCAGCGGCGGGGCGTGACACCGTTTGTTTTATTATTGAACCTGTCCGAATGCATCGCGGCAAAATCGGGAAACAGTCGCTCCTGAACCAAATCACTGTGCAGTGCGGAAACGCCATTCACCGAGTAACTGCCAACCACCGCCAGATGTGCCATCCGCACGCTTCGTTCGCCATCCTCGTTGATGATGGACATGCGTCGCACCCGGTGGTCGTCTCCGGGAAACCGCTGCTGCACTTCCTTTAAGAACCTGAAATTTATTTCGTAGATGATTTGCAGATGTCTGGGCAACAGTCGTTCAAACAATGACACGTTCCACTGTTCGAGCGCTTCGGGCAAAATAGTGTGGTTGGTGTAGGCCATGGCGTTGCGAGTGGTATGCCAGGCCACATCCCATGAGAGCCCGTGCTCATCCATCAGCAGCCGCATTAGTTCGGGAATGGCGAGCGTGGGGTGGGTGTCGTTCAGTTGAAATACGGCCTTTTCGTGAAGATTGGCAGCAGACGGATTGGTTTTAAGGTGGCGCCGGATAGCATCCTGCAAAGTGGCCGAAACAAGAAAGTACTCCTGCTTGAGCCGCAGTTCCTTGCCCTGTGCCACGTTATCATTTGGATACAGCACCCACGAAATATTTTCGGATGCGGTTTTGTCGTGCACAGCCCGCACGTAGTCACCGCGATTAAAGTTGGCAAAATCAAATGCATTTGATGCCTTGGCGGCCCATAGTCGAAGCGTATTGCACGCATCATTTTTAAATCCGGGCACCAGAAAATCGTGCGCCACCGCCATCACTTCCTCGGTATCAACCCAGTCGAACCGGACATTTCCCTCTGCGTCCATGCGCGACACAACCCGGCCATAAAACCGTACCGGCAGCATAAAATTGGGACGGGCAATGTCCCACGGACTGTCAAAACGCAGCCAGTTGTTGGGCACTTCCACCTGTTGACTGGCTGCTATCCGCTGTTCGAACATCCCATATTCGTAGCGAATGCCATATCCCATGGCCGGCAGTCCCAGCGTGGCCATTGAATCGAGGAAACAGGCCGCCAATCGTCCCAGACCCCCATTGCCAAGGCCAGCGTCCACTTCTTCATTCAACAGGTCTTCAATATCCAGTCCAAAGGTCGCCATGGCCGCTTTGGCTTCGTCAAAAATGCCCAGGTTCAGCAGGGCATTTCTGAGCAGCCGTCCAATCAGAAACTCCAGCGAGATATAATACACCCGGCGCTTATCGGCCTTGTAATGGCGCTGCTGTGTCTGATTCCACCTGTCGAGCATCCGGTCCCGCACCGCGTAGGATAGACTCTGAAAAAAGTCCCAGTCAGACACCGAGTACTCATCCCGCGCCTGCCGATACTCAACCGCTTCCACAAACGAACGACGAATCGATTCAACATCCATCCCCACATCATTTTTCGTCAACTCATCCCAGTGTACTTTTTTCCCTGTCATACAACTCTCCTCAAATTTTGCTATATTCAGCCATTTACCAGATTGTAAATCGGCGTATCCGCATCAATCTGCCTCAATCTGGCCAGACTCTCCTCGTCCCGCATATATCTGGGCAACAGTCTTGGGGGCGTCACCACCTCCCTTGCAAGCAGCTCTTCGATAATGGCCACGTGCTTCAGCGCAAGTTTTCCGGTGAATAAAATATTAATGTCATTATTGGCGGACAGATGACGCAACAGCCTTTCGAAGCCTCTTAAATAGATGCAGTCCTTGATAATCCCGCCCCCCCGATACACCCGCAGGGAGATATTAAATGCCTGCTCACTGTTGAATCCGTATCGGCACAGGAATCGGAATGTGTCCACAAAGGTGGCGCCTTCCATCAGAAAATGCGCGGCCAGCACCCTTGCCGCCAACGTTCTAAGCCGGGTTGGCGTCAGACCACCCACCAGGTATTCAGCCAGTACGGCCAGCCCTTCCTGAAGTTCCTCGTACGATGCCAGACCACTGCGCAGCTGTGTCAGCTTTTGGGCGCGACCGTTAAACCACGTCACCATGTGGGTGCCAATTTCGTGCTGAATCAACGCGTTGGCTCTATCTGCGGCAATGCGCAAATCCGGACGAATGAGCAGATTCCCCCGACTGACCATCAGCCCAACAATCAGATCCTTGGAAAACCGGATTTCGGGTTTTACCGCATCCCACTGACTGGCGTAGTACGCCACTTCATCGAGGGCGCGCTTTTTAAACTCTGCCGCGGACAGCATGCGACCGGCACTCCGTTTATCCGGCCCATGAACCCGTTCCAGAATTTCTTCGGCCTTGCGCACCAGAGAAGCGGTGATACGACCATACAGCTGATATCCACTCAACATAAAACGGGACGTGCCCCTGTCCCTGAGCATGGTCAATTGGCGATCCAGCTCGCTCTGCTTCTCAGTAAAAAGATGCGCAAGACTCGGGTCTTCCACGCGCTCAATGGGGATATTGAACAATGCGCGCTTCGCCATGGAGACATCCACCTGCAGGGGACGATATCGAAGCACCGGCGGGCTTTCATAATTGCTGCGCCGAAACTCCGTCCAAATGCCTTTGACATCAACCGGATTGATGCTCAGCAGAAAATCAAAGCTGCGACTGATTTCGTCGAGACGCGCATCTATTTCCCACACGGGCTTGCCAGGTCGCTGGCGACCAAGCACGTTGACGTTCTTAAGCTTGTGGGTTGTTTCCTGCCGAATAAAATGATAGAGCGCGTATCTGAGCGCTTTACTGAGCCGGGTGCGCAGGTTCCTAAGCACCACAGGAAAAAGCACTTCGGTATCGGCCGCGCGATAACAGGGTTCCACTTCGATGCCCAGGTGAAATACCCCTGCTTTTTTTTTGCCGAGCAGAAATGCCGGCCGCTTGCCGTAATTCTTTTGACGGTCTGGTATTTCCACCACCAGCGGCGCCCCCGCAATAATTTTGTCGCGAAGCCTGCCCTGAAGCCGTTCCATCAAATTATCAGTGGTGGCGCATTCCGGAGAGCTGAAAAGACGGATACCCGGATGTCGCAAATCATTGTCGGAAGACTGCACCGGCGCCTGACCAGGTCGGCGGGACCAGATCTCCACCAGCAGAAACACCCCGTACTCCTCAAGCGCATAGGCCTGCATCGCGGCGATAAAGTCACGAAGCGCCCGGGTTGGCTTTTCCTGATGATATGCAACCAAAAATGACGACTCGGTGGTGGCCAGATGCCGAGTGCCCTCGTCATTGCCATCCCCTTCCTCCCGATACAGCACCATATACGGCAGATGTCTGTCGATGAGCAGCCTGCCAAACTCGGGAATCACCTGATTGACACGCTTACCACCCCGGAGAACATCAATGACCTGCTTTTCCAGCGGCGGTCCTGCAGACATAAAAATCACCTCTCGTTACACAATGGCCATCGACACGTTGTCAAACTGACGCTGATAATAGGACATGCCCATGGCTTTGCGCTGCAATGCTTTTACCACACCTTCAGAAAAATTCACCCCCTCAAACTTCTGCGCGCTGCCCAGCCCCCCCGGACTGAATACGTTAATTTCCATCAGTTTGTTGCCAACAATGTCGAGTCCCACAAGAAACATGCCATCCTGAATCAGCTTCGGACGCACCATTTCGACCAGTTCCAGCGCCTGATTCCCCACCTGAGCCTTCCCCAGCGTCCCGCCCGCATGAAGATTGGAACGCAAATCCCCGCCTTTGCGCAACCGCCTGAACGCGCAGTAGTGTCCCTTGTACCTGAACGCCTCGCCGTTCATCACAAACAGACGCATGTCCCCTTCTTCCGCTGCCACCAGATACTCCTGCACAATCGCGAAGCCATCTCTGAGCACAGAATCAATCATCTGATTGATATTGGGAATATCTTCGGGACGCACCATAAACACGTTGGCGCCGCCGGATCCGGTGAGGGGTTTCATCACCACCGTCCCTTTTTCCCGTGCAAAGCTGCGAATATCCTCCCGGTTGCGGGTGATAATGGTTTCGGGGCGAATCTCCGCGGGAAACGTTTGAAAATACATTTTGCTGTTGGCTTTGGCGAGGCCATCGGGATCGTTGAGCACCACCACGCCGTTTCGCATGGCCACCCGTCCAAACTCAATGCCCGCCCGGGCGGCCCACGGCCTTGAGATGGCATCCTGAGCCGGGTCGCTGCGAAGCATCAGAATATCGAGGTCATCAACGGAGATGCGTTCGGATATGGCGCTCTTGCCCTGCAAATCCTTCAGGAACGACGCTCCATTTTTGTAAATGCGTCTTGGCACGGTTACCGCGTGGGCTTTGATTTTCTCATCGCTGTCGTACGCCAAATCGCCGGCACCGCACATAAAAATTTCGTGTCCCATCCGCTTGGCGGCCATGGCCAGACGAATCGTGGTATATCCGGCCTGTTCGGTGGCGACTTCATTCACAACAAATCCAATGCGCATGGGCTTGCCCACACTGGGGCTGAATGGCATTTGCTTTTTCTTGCGCTGAACCTGCTTAAGCGCCAGCGCCATTTTGTCCATGGCGGCAACAAACGCATCCCTAAACAGGTTCATCCTGTCCTCATACAGCTCCCCGGACCATTCATCCATAAACACTTTTTTCACATCAATGGCGAGGACACACGCACTCTCCGGAAAATTCTCAACAATCCAACGCGACAGGTATCCCCCCTTAAACTTCACGTTCTCCCGTACATCCAGCTTTTTGCCATCCAGCTTAAACCCGGATACGGTTTCAATAAATGTATCAATAATTGGCTTCCACAGTTTTCGATCGAGTGCGCCTGTGCCCAGATTGACAACTGGATTCCTGCGCTCGTCAGCCGGTTTTGCATCCTTGCCATCCCGCCGGTGGTTATAGCTGTGAAAATCCAGCACTATAAAGCGTCCATGGGTTCTTTCAATGGCGGAGAGCGTGGTCTTTATTTCCTCGTAAAACAGATCCCATTCCTGTCTGGAATGCTCAACCAGTTCCGCGTCCGGCGGTTCTCGCCATACGTCCAGTCCCCACGCCTGTTCCTTTGTCAGGTATACCGATTCCTCCCGACTGCGGTTAAAATCCACTTCAAATCGGGACCGTTCAACAATAATGCTCGTCGGCGCAATGGCGGCCCACCTGTCCGTATAGGGGTCCTCTTCTCTAAGCTGGACATCGTCTTCCAGCGCAATGGTCGATTTAATTTCGGTTCTGAGCCAATGGCCCGCATGAATTGCAAATGCAATAAATGGACTGTCTCCACGATTAATGGTCCACCCTTTAGATGACTGCATTTGTGTTTGTCCTTTCCTTCTTTGCGCCAGTAAACAGAAACGCTACGCGTCCCGAATCTATCGCGTTTTTTTTTCGGAACTGCAGACCACATGCCGAACGGAATCATTTCCGAATGCGCCCGCCATTTGGGGAACTTGAGATTTAAATGCAACCCGTGCCGGGATATCGACACGCGGCGTTTCGCTACACGTGTGGCAAAATGCCCCAATTAACTGGACCCGCTTCAGTCTGTCAAAATGACGGGGTTTTCAGACGCCACCGCCCCCGGTTCTCAATCCGCCGGGCCAGGCGGGGCTGGCATATCTGTTGCTGTAACAAATGATTCTGAAGCGTCGGGAGATTGCATTTGCGAACCATTGAACCAGACAGCCCGCCGGCTTTCGCCACAATTTTGTGGGCGGAGGACGATGCGGAACTCAGAGAGTTTGTGACCGAGTCCCTCAAAAAAGAAGGGTATCGCGTCATGCAGTTTTGCGACGGCGCCGAACTGGGTCAATGGCTGGCCACACACCCGTCAACCGATGACACCACGGTTTTGCTCACCGATATTTTTATGCCTGGCGCAACGGCATTCGATTTGTTTGAGCGCTACCCTGTCGAAATGGCCGATTTCACTGTCATACTCTTTACCGGATTTGGCACCGAATCCCTCCACGACAGAGCCATGGCCCTTGGCGCGTTTGCAGTAATCGACAAACCATTCGACATGAAACAGTTAAAGGACACCATTACCCACGTCCTCAGCGCCCGCACAGCGGCGCAGATATTATAAAAGCAAATGCACCCGCTGCCCCGGTAAAAGGCAAAAACAGATGGGTTCAACAGATGCGCGTTGGGGTGCAGTATCCGCTGGGTGACAAATCCGACCGTTTGGGATTCACTCCAGTTTGCAGCGTTCGAGTTTTCGGTAAAGGGTTTTGCGGTCCAGACCCAGAATGCGGGCGGCGAGGGCCTTGTTGTTGTCGGTGACTTCGAGCACCCGCTGGATGTAGCGTCGTTCGACTTCGTCCAGGGTGACCAGTTCCTGAGGTCGGTTGGAGGTGACCAGCACCTGAGAGGGCTGATAATTCTGAACCCGCTCCGGCAGATCTCTTACCTTGATTTGCGTCTCTGACGCCAGCGCCACCGCCCGTTCGATGCAATTGCGCAACTCCCGCACGTTGCCGGGCCAGTGATAATCCATCAGCAACTGCTCCGCCTTGCGGGAAAAGCCGGTCATTTCCAAATCGGTATGCTGCGAAAACTGTGACAAAAACCGATGGGCCAACAGCAATACATCCTGTCCCCGCTCCCTTAACGGCGGCGCGTGAATGTGAATCACATTGAACCGGTAATACAAATCCTCTCGAAACCGCTGTTCTTCGACCATCACGCCCAAATCCCGATTGGTGGCCGCCACAATCCTGGCATCGAAACCGATTTCCTGCCGTCCCCCGACCGGACGCACCGTGCGCTGCTCCAGCGTCCGCAGAATTTTGGGCTGCAGTCCCAGCGGCATATCGCCAATCTCATCCAGAAAAACAGTGCCCCGGTCCGCTTCGGCGAACAGACCGATCTTGTTGTCTTTGGCATCGGTAAACGCACCACGGGTATGGCCAAAAAACTCACTTTCCAAAAGATTCTCAGGCATGGCCGAACAGTTGATGGCCACAAACGGCCCAGTGCTGCGCCTCGACCGATGATGGAGTGCGCGGGCTATCAGCTCTTTGCCGGTGCCGCTTTCCCCGGTGATGAGCACCGATGCATCGCTCCTTGCCGCTTTTTCAATCAGCGAAAACACCCGGGCCATTGCGCTGCTGTTGCCATGAATTTCCTGAAATGCCACCGATTTTTCAACTGTTTCCTTTAGGGCATTGACCTCTTTTTGCAATCGGGCATTCCCCACGGCCCGTTCCAGCGCGCGCCGCAGAATTTCGATTTCAAATGGTTTGGTCACAAAGTCATAGGCGCCTGCGCGCAGTGACGCCACCGCCGTCTCCATGCTCCCGAACGATGTTATCACAATCACCGGCACGTCGGGATAACTGTCGCGAATCCGTTCAGTCAGCTGAATGCCATCTACGCCAGGCATGTGCAAATCGGTCAGCACCACATCAAAGGACTCTGCGGACAACATGCGAAAAGCGGCTTCAGCGGTTTCTGACACCTTGACATCGTACCCTTTTTTGGAAAGGCGAAGAATAAGCATATCAAGTATGCCGCGGTCATCGTCCACTATCAGAATCTTCCCCTGAAACATTCACTGGTCCTTTCGCAGCAGCTCGTCAACAGCACTCAGAATTTTCACCTGAAACATTCACTGGTCCTTTCGTAACTTCTCAAAAAGTGCTGAGGAATACAAAGAAATGACGTCACCCCCGCGAAGGCGGGGGTCCAGTTGGCCAGTATTATCGGAGCTTTTCTGGATTCCCGCCTTCGAGGGTGTCGCAAAAAGCTGTTTTCGATCCCTGAAAATTAGAAAACGTCGTCCCCGCTTAGGCGGGGACCCAGTAAATGCACAGTCTGGATTCCCAATCAAGTTGGGAATGACGGCACTGATAAACCTGCTATGCACTTTCGCGA
>JAFGWT010000012.1 GCA_016937015.1 Deltaproteobacteria bacterium
CCGACACTCGCTGCGTGCGGTATTAAAGCCGCCGAGCGTAAGGCGAAACGATGACCCCTCCATCTTGCGCTCCGCATGGAACACGTTGATTCGATAAACCTCTCCGGGCGACATACCAAAGCTGTTGGTATCATCGATAGTCACGCTCCCACTTTGAGGCACGTGTACGCCACCTAAATCCACTGCCAACTGTCCGTTCACAAACACCCATACGTCATCATCTCCAGTGAAGTTCAGTGTTGCGGGGGTTTCCGGCTCATACTTGAACCAATAGGTCACCTCCGAAGTAAAGTAGAAATTATGCATCTGTGCATTATCCAGCACTTTGGGTTCCCATGGCCATCCGGTGATACCGTACTGTTCCGGCACCTTGGCGCAGGCCACTTCTTCCATAGGGGTGGTTGCCGCATTCGCCAGCGTGCACTCCGGCGTTGTCACCAGATCGTCGAGTGGAAAGAAGAGCGGTGTACCGTCATATTCATAGTCAGGTGGTTCGCACGCGGCGGGCTCTGCCGATTCATCCCATGGGCATGGTGCGCACACCAGTTCCAGCGCTTCGCAGTCATCCATGGACGCTGCCAGCCACGCGGGATCCTTGGGCTGACCGTTTTCCTTCTCCGGATCTGGCGGGTATCCCAACCAGGGCTCGCCGTTTTCGCCGTAACGGTTTACAAAGTTACCATTGCCGTCCGGATAAAGTGTTATCTGCCCTACCTTGGAAGGTTCCCTATTGTACCAGGTGTCAAACGCTGTGGTACAGCCTTGCGTTTGGGCAATGGACGTGGCACGAGGTTTCCAGTCCGCCCCGAGCTGCGTTTCGACCAGGCCAGTCACAGCAACCGAACCGGCGCAATTGGATGCGAAATCAGCATCTCCGGGTGAAAAATCACGATAGATCACAGACGCGGTCAGGGTACAATCCGCCACGTCTTCGCAACCTTCCTGGTAGCAGTGAAAACCTTCCTCAATTTGACAGTTTTCGTCACAGCCATCGCCATTGATGTTATTTCCGTCATCGCAGGCCTCTCCCAAAACAAGTCCATCGCCACATTCGGATGTGCATGCGCCATCTGAACAGTCAGGTTCTTTCTGACAGATGGAACTGCATCCATCAAACGGAAGGTCATTTCCATCATCGCAGCTCTCCGCCCCTTCCATTACGCCATCGCCGCAAATTGTTTCCTCACAGGTGCTGGGGCTGTAAGTCGAGCACTTCCAGCCGATCTCCACCTTGCAAAGCGATGAACAGCCATCCCCGTCCTCAAGATTTCCGTCATCACAGAGTTCCGGCAAAAAAAGCTCCCCGTCCCCGCACTGTACCAGCAAATGACACGGCTTACCCGGCGGGTTGCAGGAATATCCCTTGGCCACTTCCAGGCAATCTGCAGAACAGCCATCCCCATCCTTCTCGTTTCCATCGTCACAGGCCTCTGTTTTATCATCCGCCAGTATGCCGTCACCGCACCCGTATTCAACTTCAACGTCAGAATCGGCGTCTGGGTCGGAATCCGAATCCGCATCGCTATCGGCATCCGTATCGGAATCGCTATCGCTATCAGAATCACTGTCCGAATCGGTGTCGCTATCGCTATCGGCGTCACCATCACTGTCCGCATCTGAATCCGCATCGGTATCCGTGTCTGCATCCGCGTCTGAATCCGCATCCGCATCTGCATCGCTGTTGGCACCGTTCCGGGTATCGCTGCTTCCGGTATCACCACAACCCGCGCCAGTAAATGCAACAACCAGTAATATCAATATGTTCAACAGTAGAAGGGTATTTATTGGTTTAAGGGCATTCATTCAAGCCACCTCTCATTTATAAGCTAACCAGGTTAAGCCAAAACATCTAATAATTAATAAACAATAATAATTCCACCGCAATAATTCCAGTGTCACTAATAAGAGCACCTCTTAATATAATAACACAATTTTCAAGTTGTTTTGTCCAGGAATTAAATTCCCGTATTTTATGCGTGATTTCAATTCAGTTGTACAAACTGACCAATGTCGCCGACAACAGCAAAAATACAGTCGTACGAATGTATGAGCGGGCAGGTATCAACATACAGGAGATTACTCTCGTCGGTTCATTCCAACCGATTTTCCATCATACATGTCTGTTGCCATGGATGCAAATGAGGGCGGCTAATGGGCCGCCTCGCCTGTGTGATTAAATTGGACACCCAAATCCAAAGATACCATTATCCACCACCGGGCCAGGGTGATATCTGATTCACCTTCCACATATCCCTCAAGCCCCCAAATCGTATGCCCCGTCTCCAGAGAAACGCCAATCGACGGTCGTCGCGCCGTGAATGCCGACAACCGAATAGCGGGGCCCCCCACCATTCCATGCAGCCGATGTCCCCGGTTCAGCGTCGACTCCGGCTTTCCGGTCAATTGTCCGTATCCGCCTCGAAACCCCAGCATTGCCCTGAGCAGCAGCCGGCCGGACAGGAGTCGATTGCGAATGCCCATCATCGTTGCGACATTGGCCCACAGCAACGCAGTGCGTCCGAGCGCCCGCACAGTTCGACCGCCAGCCGCCCCTCCTCCAAACAGCATTTCCAGCCGATCATTGCGTACAGCGTTCAGCGAGAGTTCTCCGCCAATCAGTAACAGCCGAGGTGCCGGATACACATAACCTGTCGGCCCGAAAAGTATCCCTCCACCCCACACTGCTCGCCCAGATTCGCTTTTATGGCCCCCGATGTCAGTATCCCCCGGCATCGAATTATCCCGACGCATTTTTTTCTGCGCTCTGGTGGGTGACGCAGTACGACGGCCAATGACAGGCGTTTTCGCCAGCGATTTGGACTCTTTTCCAAACGAAGTGGCATTCACGGTCGCTACATCATTAATACCGGCAAACCCGGCTTTTTCATCTCCTGATATCTGTACGCCGAGACCAGTACCGGGCCGCACCTCGTCTTCACGCTCCGCTGCTGCCAGCCGCTCCCACAAAGGTAGAATCAACTCAACAGCCGCAAGGGCAATAAGGCGTTCCTTGCCATTGTCTTTTCGCATCGCCAGCGCAAGCCGTCTTTGGGCGAGTTCACCGGTGCGGCGGTCATTTAACACAATTGTGACAGCATCCGCTTCGCAGGTAATTGCAAGGCGCGTTGGCCTTGGTGATGTATTGCCGCCGGCAGCGGAGCTCTGCAGCTCCAACCCCAAAATGCGGTCAACCTCGGACTGATCCACATCAACACATCCCTGATGGACGGTTACCACTGCATTCTCGACATCCACTGCACCGCCGCGCCCCGGTATTCCATGGCAAAGCAGTACTATGTATAAAAAGATAACCCAGCGAAAATGCCGTAGTCTATGGTGTACCATTATTTAACGCCCTGACCGATTCTGCTCTCGCCCCATTGGGATAATATTCCAGGTATTTTCGGGCGGCCATCCGGGATTTTGTGAAATTGCCCGCACGATACCATGCTTCGGCTTCCCTGGCTATGGCTTCTTCGGCCAGTGGACTACTCTTCTGAGCAGCAATGGCAAACATACTGGCCGCCGCCGCCGGCCTGCCCAGTTCGTTCAAAAGCACCTTGCCAAGCGTGAACGCCGCAGCCGGACGCCGGGTATCCCCAGGGAACTCACGCACCACTCGATTCAGATACGGCACTGCCCGTTGCGGGTTTCCGGTGAGCCGCATCACATCGGCGGCCAGCAGCAGATCTGCCACCTGATTGCGTACCCGCGACGGATCACTGTCAATTGAACGCAGCGCCTGACGGTTCTGTCCGTTTCGGGCCAAAGTACGCCAGTCCATTGCATCGGGAACAATTTTGACAGAGCCATCCCGATGCAGTGCACTCACAGGTGCAATATTTTCATACCCACTCGGGAATGTGCCATCAGTCCCTTCGGTCAATTCCGCGTCACCGGTTGGCCATGTCACCCTGACTCGCCCCTCGGCAACTGCTATATGCACCTGCGCATCCAGCAGGGTTTCCACTGTAAACACGGTGCCAATATCTTCGATGGTCAGCGCACCCACATGAACCACCAGCCTGCGGGTCACCGACGGTCCCTTCTCGAACCGCACGCTGCCCACAGCGATGCGATACGTACTCACCCCTGTCTCTTCTTCAACCGAAAAGCGCGTGCCTGGTGTCAGCGGCGTTGCCCGTGGGGACGTATCCGACGCCAACCCGGATACGCCATCGCCATGTGCATCCGGAGCCTTTGTCTGTGTACCGAACCGGGCATCCGCCACCGCCCCGGCATCGCTCGCATTGTGCGATGAATCAGCTTTGACAGACACAGCCTCATCATGTTTCAAATACGTACTCAGTGGCCAGATCAGGGCGCTGCATAAAATAACCACTCCAGCGGCAAGACTCGCGTTGCGTCTGCGAACCCCCGCGCGATATCTGGCGATTATCTGATTTTTCATCTCTTCGGACTCATCGCCCGAGTATGACCAGACCATCTTTTGTGCCAGTCGCTGCCACTGCTGCGACGAATTGGAATCAGTCATGGTCTTCTCCTTTAATCATCTTCTGAGCCGCGTGAATGCGTCGTTTGGCGGTCGCCAGTGAACAGTTGCAAGCGTATGCGACCTCAGATATTTCAGCACCTTCAAGATATCGAAGCGACCACGCCAGCCGGTCCTTCAGTGGCATACGTTCCAGCAATCCATACAGCATCACCAGCTGAGCCCGTTCATCAGCGGTCACCAGCGGCACTGACGGCTCCCTTGACCCTGCATCACTTAAATGTAAGAACTGCACCAGTTTTCTGCGACGCAGCCGTTTGGAGGCTTTTCGCACCGTCACCTTCACCAGCCAGCGTCGGGCATGTTCAAGATTACGAAGGCAATTTATTTGACGGTAGCAATCCAGAAACACATCCTGGACCAAATCGTCCACTGATTCATCTTCTCCCATTAATCGCAGCGCCACCGAGGCCACATATGGCGAAAATCGCTCAAACAGTGTATCAAAATCCGGGCAACTGTCGCCGGAATCACTGGACACTGCTCGCAAGTGAACACGGGGCTGCCCTGTTGGATGTCGCTTCATATGTTCCGCCATGGTTCCACGTAATTATACCAACTTCCTCTTTTAGTATATGTCACCGACTCACAGATCCGGCTCAAAAGGCAGGTATTTTTATCTCAACTACTGCACCACCACCTCAGGTTGACAGCCCAATAGGGCGGATACCCCCTCCCAGTCCCGCGCGCCATTTTGGAGCTGTAGGTGCGTACATGCTGCAGGACACAGTCTCACAGCTGCACACCTGGACGCGTCCCCTTCAATGGACTGAATCTCATCCCAGCCCATTCCCTCGAAGTCAGCCCAGGTCCAGCCCAGATGCAATCGGGCGTCGGCTGCTGTCGCATCTTCGAGATTGCAGCTTCGCATCAGGGTCAGCGGTACTTCTTTATCTCCGTTGACCGGCACACCATAGACTTGAGTCTTTGTGCAGGTTTCGGAGACTGGCTGGTTGAAATCGCTTTGTTCGGGGGCTTTCTCCCAGTTCACATTGTAGATGCAGCTGGCAGCCGTCTCTGTGATCTGCTGCAACGCCACACTCATCGACGCTACATCATCAACCGGGTAATGCCATGTCCCGCCGGCCGGTGGCGAGGGAATATCCCAGAAGTCGACATCCTCACCTGCATCGTGTGTCCCCCAAAAAGCAATCGCTTCCATCGTGTCAGAAAACGAAGCAACAGTCTGCCCGACGCCCAACACAAAGGTCTGATACCCGGAAGCTTTAAGCGCACTTATGGCAGCCACGGTTTCCTCATCATCCAGACACATCTCCGCCGCTATGGCAGCTTCGCCTACTGTGGCCGATTCACAAATGGTGTAATCCATTTCAAAGTTACATCCTGGAGCGCCATCGGTTGCCAGCAATATGTACGTATCGTTTGCGAGATTCAGGGAATCCAGATATGATCTGGCCCAACGCAGCGAGGCAGCCATCGGCGTTCCACCACACGTGCCCACTTCATAGAGCGCTTCGTGAATGGCACGGTAAACTTCTTCGGCAGAGTTGTCTGCAAACGGCACCGACGGTGCATCGTACACGCTGCTGCCATCAACATACCGGCTGGCTGCCTGGCATTTGATAGCTGAACTCTGTTCCCATGGTTCAAGCATGCCATACTCAGGCGTACAGGAAATGGGAGAAGGAAACACGTTCAGAGCAAAATTGATGTCACCATTTCCAGCATGTTCTGCAACAATGGCGTGAATGGCCTGTCGCACAGTGTCCGCGAATTTTTCGCTGGAATTGGCCGGATATTTTTCCATGGAAGCGGAGCGGTCGAGCAGAATCAGCATATTCACCGGACGCGCCGCGGCGGACCAGGGCACCGCCACGCACTCATCCGAAGAGGTATCCATAATAAACTGCGGCTCGGTATCCGCACTCTCGGAGTCAGGATAACCATATGCCGGCCCGGTCACATGGCTGCAACCCGGTGGCCCCACAGCTACGCCCAAGGCGCCCCAGAGAATTACCCAATTAACCCATTTATTCTGAATCATCATTTCGCCACCCTGTTACGCATTATCGAATAACAATGGTAGCACAAATTATCAAATCACGAAACGAATGAAGCATGACACGAATGAAGCATGGCATGGACACTGGCAGACAATTCAGTCATCCTGGAAACAATGGCATACCAGCAGCCGCTGCACGTCGTCGGCACTGCGCAGACACGGCAATATCCAATTTAACAGGCATTTATCAGTAATATCGAAGGCAGACTTCAGGAGGTTTCCTCTTCGTTATCTTCGGGTGCTTCGTCCTGCAAGGTAAGGGCGTTGACCAATTGGTTGATACGATAGCTCAAGCCCCCCACCTCGTCTGAGACCACATCAAATCGATAATCGGTATCGCCATTGATAATTTTTAAAACCCCCTCCTCTATCTCGATAATCGGCTTCACAAAATGGTTTTCCAACAGCACGCCAATCACGATGAGGCACAGAATGGTTCCCAATATAAAGAGCGCCACCAGCCATTTAATATCCTGCCATGCGCCCCCTTTTGATTTTGAAGCCAGAAATAAATACGCCAGTCTGTCATCTTTCGGTGCATCGAGCATCGTTGCGGGGAATGCCCAGTAGGTATCGCCATCCACCGCCAGTTCAAATACCTGTGTTGCCTTTTTTTGGGCGTACACTTTTTTCAGCTGGACCTTTGCCGGGCTGACTTTAATCTCCTGGCTCAACTGCTCCCTTTCCGCATCCGTCGAAAAAGACGTGCTGTACACACTATCGTTTTGAACGATGGCCAGTGCCATTCCAAGCTTATCGGCTTTTTCGGCGGCAACCCCGTTGGATACCTCCCATCCCACCACCAGCACGCCGACCACCTGATCATCCCTGCCCCACACCGGCGCCGCCGCTGTTTCCATCAGTCCGGCATTCATCAGAGCGCAAAGATGATCGCTGC
>JAFGWT010000013.1 GCA_016937015.1 Deltaproteobacteria bacterium
CAAACTAGACGTGCGCCCGTAACCCATTGAAATTGCGAAACTTTATTTTTTTAAGTGTCAAAGTCGGGATTTATATCAGGTCAAAGGACGCCTGCCTTTCAGGTTCTCAAACCGGTGCCAGACAGGCCTGTATATGGCGGTACACGATGGTTGATGGCGCGATATCGGTGCTTCAGGCTTCGATGAGTCGCAGTTGCCTGAGGGTGTCCATGAGCCTGGACTGATCGAAGGGCTTAATCAGGTAGCCGTCGCATTGACCCTTGAACGCGGATATAATGTTTTTGGTGTCCCGCATGACGGTAATCATGACCACCCTCGAAATCTTTTCATTTTCGGTAGCAGCTGTTTTTTCCATGTTTCGGATATTGAGCAGCACATCCTGCCCATTCATTTTGGGCAGCATGATATCGAGGCAGACCAAATCGTAATAGTTGCCGCTTTCAAGGGACAACCGGTACGCCTCCACTGCTTCAAGTCCATTCATTGCCTGGTGGACCGGACCGAATTGTCCGAGCATTTCCTCCAGAAGCAGTCGGCTCGAAAAATCATCTTCAACGATAAGTGTCCGCATAAGTCACCTTTCCTGTTCGGTTTGAAGGTCATGTGCTGCCAATTGTTTCAATGCAGCAAAGGAACCTTCATAATCCACTGCCAGTTGCGTCGCTTTTTCGCGATCATTGTTTCGGCAGGCCATTTCCAATTCCAATGCAATTTTGCCCAGTACCGGACTGCTGACATTCAGTGACGCGCCCTTTAGCGTGTGAGCAACCTGATTGGCGTTCGATAAATCGTTCTCCCGCAAGGCGAGATGAAGTTCATCCAGGGTCTGGGGTGTGGTATCGAGAAATAACTGCAGCACCCGGACCATCAGTTCCCGCCGTCCCATAATGCGCTGCAGGAAATCCGCCTCATCAAAGAGCGGCGTGTCGTTGCCAGGCTGAACCCCTGCATCGACGAATTCTTTCGTATCGACGGGATGTCCCTTGAAATTGGCTGAGAGAACCGTTTTCAGAGAATCGATTTGAACCGGTTTGCTGAGGTAATCGGTCATTCCCATATTCATCAGCTTTTCCCGGTCACCTTTCATTGCATGAGCAGTCATGGCAATAATGGGAATGTTCGCAGGGAGCCGCCCGGCGGTATTGTCTCTGATGCGTCGGGTTGCCTCAATTCCGTCCATGCCAGGCATCTGCACATCCATCAGCACAAGATCGAATTCGGTTGTTGACAACTTGTCGAGCGCATCCTGTCCGTTGACCGCACACTCATAGCTGTGTCCGATTAGATTCAGCATTTCGGTGGTCACCAGTCGATTGGTTTCGTTGTCATCCACTACCAGAATGTGTCCTGGGCCGGTGTTTAAATCCCCATTGGGCGCAGTCGCCTTTCCATCAGATGAATCGGCATTCTGAATCGGGTGCGCGCCGGTGTCGCATGGGGCACAGAGCGCTGCAATCAGTTCTTTTTCCTTAAGCGGCTTGTAAAGGACGCTCACGTTCGATTCCATTGCATCCAGCGCGGTTTTGATACTGGTGTTGGGGTGCTGCAGCAGAATGAACAGCGTGTCAGCGATGCCTGCCTCTTTGATCATTTCCAGGAAGTCTACGAGTTCATCCATATCCTGTTGTTCAGTATCGATGATTATCGCGGCATACGGCACACCGTCCATGCCACGACTCAGATGCCTGAATGCGGTCAGCGATGTGTGCGCTGGAATGAGTCTACCGCCCGCGTATTCAATGAGATGGGTGAGCTGCAGTTCAAGTTCGTCACTGCACCACAGTGAAATGCAGTGCTGCGCATTCAGCAGGGACTCGGATTTTCTGGAAACGGCGTCCTGTTCAACCGAAAACTGAATGTCGAACATAAACGTGCTGCCGACGCCCTCTTCACTGTCCACGTGAATTGTGCTGCCCATAAGTTCAAGCAGTTGCTTCGATATGGAGAGCCCCAGTCCGGTACCTTCGAATTGTCGGGTGATGGAGCTGTCTGCCTGGACAAACGGTTGAAACAGCGACGTTATCCGGTCTTTGGAAATGCCGATGCCGCTGTCTTTGATCTGGAAGTGCAGCGTCACTGACTTTGCAGCGTTCTTTGGCACTGTGTCTTTGAGCGCCACCCGCACACTTACATTGCCGCTGGGAGTGAATTTAATGGCGTTCCCCGTTAAATTGACCAGGATCTGCCGCAATCTGGTCGGATCTCCCTGGACATGGAGTGGAATGTGAGGGTCAATATCGAGTATCAGTTCAATTTTTTTCTCAGCCGCCTTGGGCGCCAGCAAATCGAGCATTTGTTCGAGAATTTGGCGAATATTGAATTCAGTTTGCTCGAGTTCAAGCTTGCCCGCTTCCACTTTTGAGAAGTCCAGAATGTCGTTAATCACAGTGAGAAGAGACTCAGCGCTGTGGCGAATTGTTGTGGCGTACATTTGCTGACGCTGATTAAGCGCTGTCGCCAGCAGCAAGTCTGTCATGCCCATCACGCCGTTCATCGGCGTGCGGATTTCATGACTCATTTTGGCCAGAAATTCACTTTTGGCTCTGTTGGCCTGCAGCGCCTCTTCGGCGGCCGCATTTGCCTTTTCGGCAGTGACCTTCAGTTCTCTGGATGTCGCCGCCAACGCTTCGGTGCGCTTTTCAACCATTTGCTGAAGCTCCGCATTCCAGTTGTGAACCGCCTGTGTCAGCTGGCGGTTTTCGACGATGTTCGCGGTCATCAGGCATGCAATGGAAAACATGCGCTTGTCGGGCTCGGAAATATTCAGGTCATTGATGACGCCAATAACCAGACCGTATGTTCTCCTTGGAGATGCCATGATACCAAGGACCAAACTCCCTTTGTCATCGACCGATGGAATCTGAACCACGTGGTTCTGGTTGAGCGCCCAGGCAAACAGGTCTCTTTCGATAAGAGAGGTCAGCTCCTCTTCAAGCTGTCCTTTGCTATCGGGCGGGAAACAGTACGAAATATCCACGTCAAGAAGTTGGTCGTCGAGCAGCACAATACCCGCCGCAGCGAATGATGTGGTTTGCCGCAGGTATGCTATCAGTTCGTGATAAATGACGGCAATGTCACCATCGCCCTGATTGACAGCCTGAATGTTAACGCAAAAGGATACCAGGGAATTCAGGTTTTCGAACACGGAATGGAAGGTGCCCGGTTGCGCGGAAGAGGGCGCATCGTGTATCGCGTTGTGTTGTTGGCTGTCAAACGTCATCAGGGTTTATTCTCGTAGAAAATCTGAATAAGTTCAGATACCTCACGCTCCACATCCTGATGTAACCTTGCCAGTGCGCCGGGGCGCAGGCGCACCTTGTCCAATGCATCGGGAAAAAACTGCGGGATACCGGCACTGCCGCTGCTCCCAATTTTCAACGCATTGGCCAGAACGTCCGAGATGTGTAAAATGGCCGTATCCGCCGGGAACCGTTTGGCGCCCTGAGGGGAGTGATGAAACTGAATCGCTTCGCTTTGCCTCGGTGACAACCGCCAACTGTCTGCCAGTTCCTTTCCCATCTGAGCGTGTGTAAAGCCAAAAATCTGGCGTTCCTTTCGATACAAATCCTTGTCACTGCCGTTGTCGTGGAGAAGCGCAGCCATTTCGTCGGGCATTTGCAGATACATGATGAGCCGTCCAATATCGTGAAGCAGTCCTGTGGTAAAAAAACGTTCGGCGTTCTGATCATTTCTCAGAATGGCAATCTGCTTCGAGAAAAGTGCACTGGCGATGCTGTGGCGCCAAAACTGTTCCATGTCGAGAACCCCATCCAATCCTTTGCTGAACTTTTTGATGACCGATGTGACCAGCACCATGGTGCGAAGTTCGTCCGTTCCGACTATGGTGACAGCGCGGGAAATGGTTTCTATGGGCGAAGGGAAGGAATAAAAGGCACTGTTGACGATTCGGAGCAGACGCGCAGTCAGTCCCGGGTCGTTTTCGATGACGGTTGCCATGGTGGCCGATGAGCTGCCGCTGCGTTCCATTGCTTCCATCAGCCTGGCATAGATGTCTGGGGGCGAAGCCAGATTTTTGCTGTTTTTGAGCAGTTCAGCCGTACTCAGCATTTCCTTTTTTTTGTATGACCCGTCGCCCTCTGTCTGTTCGCTGTCCCTTTGGGATGGACGAGCCGCTGTCAAATCCGTTGTCAGGGTTGACCTCGGAATTCCCTGCTGGCTGAATACCGTGCGGCACAGGGCATACAGCTCCACCATGAATGGATGGGCCATCACGTCCGTATTGTACTTAAACAGTCCGGCAAGAAATGCTTCAATCTCATCATCCGCCGGCTTTTCCGGTTGCGGCTCCGTCTGAGCGAGAAGTGCGTCATCTAGGCCATCGGATTGAATATCAATGGATTCAATGCCCCAGATTTTCATTCCGCGCAGATGACGTTCGGTAATAGGCACACCGCCGGGAATGAGTACCTGCCCCCGTTTGTTTTGAACATCTGACGCGGTGGTCATGCCGGCTTGCAGCATTTGAACAGGAATCTGTGGCAATTTCGGGCCTCCATCGTCGTTGTCGCAGTTCGCAAAAAGTACAGCGTAACAAGTCTCGCTGTCTCTTCAACATGGAGATAAACGACTGCGCAGCGTGAAAGTTTAGCCTGTGATGGCAGAAGGCACGGTTGGATGGGGCGGCGACATTGGACTGGCGCCACCGGTGTGTCAGGGTATCACAAGGTGGGTCGAACCGAATTTGATGATCCATGGCGTTGTTTCGACCACAAAAATTCCCCGCAGGGCTAACTGCCGGACTCTCCGGATGCGCGCAGATGGCTTTTTATTTTTTGAGACAGGACCGCCCGCCGAAAGGGCTTCTGGATAAAATCACACACACCCAGTTTTCGAAGTTCCTCGGTATGTCCCTCAACACTGTAGCCTGACGATACGATAGCCCTTATCTCCGGATTTATTTGTTTCATGGCGACAAATGCGTCCTTGCCACTCATATTGGGCATGACCATGTCCAGAATGACAAGGTCCACATCGCACCAGTTGTCTTTGTAGTAGCGCAGGGCGCTCTCGCCGTCGGGACATACAGTCACCCGATAGTTCAGTGATTCGAGAATGGTTTCGGAGAGTCTGCAGATGGTAACGTCGTCGTCGACAAACAGGATATGGGCGTTGGAGATATGTTTTGAGAGAGGTGGATTATCCAAATCGGTGTTTTGCGGTTGGGCCATTGAATCCACCGGCAGGTACATGGTGAAAGTGGAACCTGCGTTTAGCTTGCTTGAAAATACAAGCGCGCCATTGTGGTGCTGCGCGGTGCCATATGCAGCTGAGAGGCCCATTCCCACGCCTTTTCCCTGCACCTTGGTTGTAAAAAACGGCTCGAAAATATGCGCCTGAACTTCTTCGCTCATTCCCAAACCGCTGTCACTGATGTCTATCGCGATATATTTGCCCGGGGGTAAATGAACGTTGAGTTGTTGACAAAGGTCTGCATTCAGCTCTGTGTTTCGGGTGGAAAACCGCAGTTTTCCCCCATTGGGCATGGCGTCCCGCGCATTGAGAGCGAGGTTTAATATGGCATTTTGGAGCTGGGTGGGGTCGCCTTTGACAAACATCCCCGGGGCATTAAAATCGGTTAGCAGTTCAACGTTTTTGTCAACACTGTGCTGTAGCAGTGCCATCACCTCTCGAATGAGCTGATGGACATCCAGGGTGACGTCGAGATATTTTCCTTTTTGCGAGAACGCCAGCAGCTTGGTGGTCAGGTCTGCGGAATGGGCAACGGCAGTGACAATATTTTCGATGTACTTTTTCCCACATTCGCTGTCTCTCATTTCGTCCTGTAAAAGTTCGGCGAAGCCCAGAATGCCGGAAAGCTGATTGTTGAAGTCATGGGCAATCCCGCCGGCCAGCTGTCCAACCGCGCGCATTTTTTCGGATTGGCGCATTTTCTCGCGAATCAGCTGGCTTTCGGTAAAGTCACTCGCGATACCCAAAAACCGGTTTTCAGACAGCTTGACCGCATCCACCTGCCAGTAGCGGGTGTTGCCGGATTTGGTAATAAATCGCATCTCGCCTTTGGCTTCGCCATCTATGCGAACCGCTTCGAAGTGCTGTCTGGCACGGGTTATGTCGTCAGGGTGAATGAGGCGGGAGAAAGACATTCCAACCAGTTCGTCCCGGGCATATCCTGTGATGGCGCATGCGGCGTCGTTTACTTCCAGGTAGTGGCCGACTTCATCTGCGACAAAAATACCGTGGGGAGATGATTCAATGTAACTCTTGAGTTTCCTTTCACTGGCGCGCAGTGCCTGGTCCGTGCGAACCTGTTCGCTGACATCTCTGACAATGGCGGCGCAGTATCCGGGTTTGGGGCGGTACAGTCTGGTTTCGTAGTGCTTATCCTCGGCTTTGGCGTAGCTGGTGTAAAGATGCGGTTTTCCGGTCCGGGCGACCGTATCGTACAGGTCTATCCAGTATTGCTCGATATTCGGTTCAAGGGCTTTGGCGGTTTTGCCCGCCAGCACTTCGGGCACCATTCCCAGCCGCTGTGAAAAAACCCGGTTCACTTCAACAAATTCGTAATCCACCGCCTTGCCGTTGTCGTCGTAAATCATTCGATGGGATGCGAATCCATCCACCATGTTGTCGAACAGTTCGCGAAGTAGCTGCTCCCGTTCTGATATTTCGCTGTTTTTTGCCTGCAGCTCCTCGTTGAGCGCCATCAGCTCCTCGTTGCTTGACTCCAGCTCTTCTTTCGCTGCCTCCATCTCCTCATTGACGCTTTGCAGCTCTTCGTTGGTGGACTGAACCTCCTCATTGGCCGCCCAAAGCTCCAGGTTGACTTCATCCTTTTCCTCTATGATGGCCTGGAGGTGGTTTCGAGTGACCTGCAGATCCTGTTTGATTCGATTGATTTCAGAATCATCCCCGGAGGCGTCATTGGGCAGCGTTTCTGTTTGTTGGAAGGCGTCCCTCGATGCGAACAGAATCAGAAAAGAAAGAGGGGAACTCGGCTCTTTAAAAGGCAAAATGGTGATGTCAACCAGACCTTCTTTGCCATCGTGTAAAAAACGCAAATCCCGGCAGGTGACTTTGGTTTCACTTTTTTTGCATTCCTCAATGGCGACATATAAATCGGGCAGCAATGTCTCAAGGGCCATTTTGGACAGCTTTAGGCTGGCTTCGCCGGTGCCCGGACTGATAAATGGGTGCGGCTTGCCCAAAAACTGGCGAATCAGCAGGCTACTGTCCACCAGCACCCCAGGCGGCGCGAACTCGTCGGCGAGCATTTCGTTCAAGAGCTGGCTGGCGGAAACCGAGGATTCTTTTTCAGCTGTGCGAATTCGATCGGCCGGCGTGATACTGCGGCCTTTCTCCGTGCCCTGGTAAAATGGTAGTCGGTACATCACGGATGAGGACATCCCTCTTTTGCGAAAAATGTTTGCCCGGGCTTCAAATGGCGAAAACAGCTGAGGGAATCGGCCGACCGTTTCGGAAGATCCCAGCATGAGATATCCGCCGGGCTTGAGAGCGAAATGAAACAGGGGAAACACGATGTCCTGATAAGGTTCGTTGAAATAAATAAGAACGTTGCGGCAGCTGATCAAATCAATGTTTGGAAACGGCGGGTCGCGGGTGATGTCCTGGGTCGCAAAGACGCACATTTCCCTGATGGTTTTGGTTACACGGTAACCGTCTCCATCGCTGTCGAAAAATCGATGCAGGCGCTCGTCATTCACCTGTTCGGCAATGCGTCCGCTGTAAACACCGCTGCGCGCCTTGATAATATTCTGTTCCACGAGATCTGTGCCAAAGAACTGCACATTCACAGAGGCGCCTGACTTCTCGAGAAATTCGTACAGTGAAATGGCGAGTGAGTAGACCTCTTCGCCGGTGGAGCAACCGGGCACCCAGATGCGAATGGGTGACTTTGCAGAACGGCCCTGGGTCAGAAACGGAAATACCTTTTCATGCAGTATGTCAAAAATGTGGGGGTCGCGGAAGAATTGAGTGAACGACAGCAGCAGGTCGCTGTAAAGCTGCGCCAGCTCAGTCGTATCTCCGTCGAGAAGGTTTGCGTATTCGCGGGAGGTGTTTAATCGTCGAAGCCCAATACGACGGTTGATGCGTCTTAGGACGGTGGTTCTTCGATACTGAGAAAAATCCACTGCGCTGAATGTCCTGAGCAGGGCGAATATTCGGTTCAGAGCCGCGATGTCGTCTTCCGAGAGTGTGCCCGTCTCCATCCGCTCGGTGGATGCCGATGCATCCGTGCCGTCAAGTGTGATTATCAGTTTTTTATTCATAATTGTGTCACCGGGTGCGAATCCAGATTTCTCGGAATATATCATGTTGTCGGGAATGAACAACGACGAAGCCGCGGCGGAGCAAAAACATCGCTCCATTCTGGTGGCAAATTTAAAGTATTTATGTGACCGCTTGTGGGGCAATGTGGCACGGCAGTATGACGCTGGATTTTAATCGCGTTGTTTTGTGAGTAGATTATGCTCGCTAGGCGATTTATAAAAATGCCAGCGAGCGCTTAACATTTGGTGGAATCAGACCGACAATAAATAAAGTAAGCCGGGTACCCCTCATTGGCGAGTGGTATCCTGAACAGGGACGGGCGCCATGGATGCTGCGCCCATTGTGGTGAAAATGGACTTTCCATGAGTATTTCGTCGATTGGCTCCTCCGGCGGCCTTCCAGCCAGCAGTGCTGCGCTGGTTCGACGAACGGCTGCACCAGACAGTTCCCGAACATCGCCGGAAAATGCAGCGCCCCGTTCTCCGTTTCCCGACGCGGCGCGTGCGGATTCAGACGCCACAGCAGCGCAGATACAGACGGCCGAC
>JAFGWT010000116.1 GCA_016937015.1 Deltaproteobacteria bacterium
GCCCACTGCCCAGTTTGGCGATCAGGCGACGACGGATAAAAATTCCCACAACAAAGAAGACCGTTGCGAGCGCCGGTGCAATCAGAAAAAGCAATATTCCCGGTTCAGCAAATCTCATGGCGTCCTCCGCATTACAACAACCGTCAGAATCAAATCGAGTATCCCCAGTAGCAAGGCCCAAAACAGATACCTGCCAAAGACCTCGGCGTAGGTGACGCCATGGTCTTCAATTTTGGACTGCTCCAGTGCATCCAGGATGGTGTGAAAGGACGAGATCAGTTCGCGCTTGTCCACTGCGGTAAAAAACGCACCGCCGGTCTTTTTGGCCATGGAAATCAGCAAATCCGGATTGATGGCGCTGCTGTTTTCGTTTCGTCCAACCAGGATGGTGTAAATGCGTATCCCCAGGGTACGTGCAAATTCAATCGCCTGCTCCGGAGAGACATTGCCAGCATTGGATGTGCCGTCCGTCAACAGAATGATGGTCTTGCTTTTGGCATCCGCTTTTCGAAGCCGGTTGATGGACACCCCAAGGGCATTGCCAATGGCGGTGGCCCTGTCGTCAATCACCCCCAGCTGCAGCTCCGCAATCATCTGCGAAAGGACCGAGTAGTCCAGGGTAAGGGGGCACAGGGTGTATGCATTTTCAGCAAAAACCACTGCGCCAATGCGGTCATTTTTCCGTCGCTGGATAAAATCAAGCACAACTTCCTTAGACGCATCCATCCGGGACGGTGGAATATCCGGCGACGCCATGGAACCGGAAAGGTCCATGGTCAGCACAATGTCAATCCCCTTCATTTCCACACTGGCAAGCTCGGTGGAATCCTGTGGACGCGCCAGTGCAATCACCACCAGCGCAATGACCAGGGTCCGAAGTCCCGCACTCACCGGTAAAAGCCAGGTGCGCCAGCCCCGTCGCTGCTGCCCAAGAACCCGTGCAAGCGGATGCACCAGTCGACCGCTTCGCTTCTGTGACCGCACACCGGCTGCGATAACCAGTGGCACGGCCAAAAGTCCGAGCAAAAACCAGGGATTTTTAAACTGCATCCCCGAGCCGGGCTGCAGCCAGTCAGGGAGCGCAATGGTCGTGGCAAGAATCAACATGCCCACTGAAAAAGTGACCGGTTCCAACCAGTATCTGTGCCGTTTCCATACTGTTCCGCTCAGATTCATTTCCGACCTCCGTCCACCTGTGTCGCCTCCGTTGACCCCGCCGCAACCGGTTTCCTGCATGTCACCTGCACAAGCCGAACCGCCTCATCGAGCAGCCGTTCGGATTCTTCCTTTGGCGGAATATACTTGGCGAACTTGACCAGGTCAGTGTCTTCCAGCAACTGAACAATTTCCCGATGCAATTCCAGCTTCAGCTGCAGCGCTCGCAATTCGTCCACAATCTCCCGGGTTGAGCGCTCAAGCGCATCAAAGTGATATCGATTTCCCAGATACTCCCGAAATGCCTCAGAAAGCTTCAAGTGAAATGTCTTGTGCATCTGTTCATCCAGATACCCGGCATTTTTGATGGCATTCAGTTTTTCGAGCGCCACTTCGTGGGCCGGACGCGGCGGAGGTGGAGGCGGTCCCGGTTTGGGCTTTCGCATTGAGAGCAGCTTGCGAATGAGCAGGGTCAACAGCACAATCACGAGCACCGCGCCAAGGCCAATCGCCACATAAAGCAGCGTGTAATCGTCCACCATCACCGTTTCGCCATTTTTCTCATCCAATTTAATGGCGGGCTCCGGCTCGTTGGCAATCTGGCTGCTTATCGTCACTTTAAAAGCCGGCGACATCACTTCGGTGATATTGCCTTTGGCATCCACCACCGTCAGCTTTTGCGGCGGTACCTCAAACTCGCCCATCTCAAAGGAGATCAGACCAATTCCCAGCACCTGGGTCATGGACTGTTCGTCTTCGGTCGCCCCCTTCACCGTCCGACTCTGAATTTCGAGTTCGCCAAAGTCAAACGTGGATGGTAACACCACCTGATCTCCCGGCGCTTTCTTTTTCACTTCCACCCGCCACTCAATCAGATCACCAATCGCACCCTTTTGGGGCGACACGGTTACCTTGATATCCGGCATTTTTGCTTTGGGAATCTCGCTTTTCAATGTCGCCGGTTCGGATGGCGTCACAGGTGTGGGCGGCGTTGGGTTGCCGTCGATGCCGGTCCCAGCCTCGGCGGAATCCGCCACAGGCACTGCCGCTGTCGCCACGGGCGCATCAGCACTGGGTGCAGCGGTATCAGCTACCGGCACTGCGCTGTCCGTATCAGCCATTGAGGCACCCGTGACGAAGAAAATCCCCAGACCCAATAAAACAACAATCGATTTGCAGTTAGCCAACATCCCCATATTCCTTATAACCGCATGGCGCGTTTGGATCGTCGTCTGAAAAAATTGACCAGCGGTGTCATATCGTCGTTTCCGCTCGACATGTTAATAAAATCAATCCGGTTTTTTCTAAACAGATGCTCGCGCTCCGCCCGACGCCGCTTCATCTCCCGCTCAAACGCCACTCTCACCTTTGGGCTATCCGTATCCACCGCAAACACCTCGCCACTTTCGGTATCTTCCATATACACCACCCCCATGCCCGGAATCAGTTCCTCGGCCGGATCACTGATGCAGATGGGGATTAAGTCGTGACGACTGTTGGCAAGGCGCAGTGCCCGGTCGTAATTTTCGTCCTGAAAATCCGAAATGAGCACGCCCACCGACTTGTGCCGGGTTACCCGGTTCAGATAATCCAGACCACAGGAAATGCTGGTGCCCTTTCCTTCGGGACGAAACCGAAGAATCTCCTGCACCACGCGCAACACATGCTTTTTGCCTTTTTTGGGCGGAACAAACCGTTCGATTTTGTCCGAAAACATTATCAGACCTACCCGGTCATTATTCTGAATGGCGGAAAAGGCAAACACCGCTGCGAGTTTGGCCGACAATCGGGCTTTGGTGGAAACAGTGCCAAAACTGAGAGAGGCGCTGACATCCACCATCAGCATCACCGTCATCTCGCGTTCTTCAACAAAAACCTTAATATACGGTTCGTTCATGCGCGCAGACACGTTCCAGTCAATGAGCCGAACATCATCCCCCTGCTGATACTGACGGACTTCATCGAACGCCATGCCCCGGCCCTTGAATACCGAGTGGTACTGCCCCGCCAATTGATCGTTCACCAGGTTACGGGTGACGATTTCAATTTTTCTGATTTCGGAAAACAGTTCGCCGTGTTCCATCTGTTACGGAACCTCCACTGTATCAAAAATTTTGCGTACCACATCTTCGCTGCTGAATTCCTCCGCTTCGGCCTCGTAGGTCAC
>JAFGWT010000117.1 GCA_016937015.1 Deltaproteobacteria bacterium
CCCCAGACCACCCACTTCGATGGGCAGCCCAATCACCGGTAAGGTGGTATTGGCGGCCATGGCCCCACCGAGATGATTTGCCGCACCGGCCGCAGCGATAATCACCGCATGCCCATCGGCCCGGGCGGCCTTCGAGATGGTCGCTGCCCGCTCAGGAGAACGATGGGCGGATGCCACCTTAACGGTAAACGGCACCCCCAGCTGTTTGAGCACTTTGACCGCAGGCTCAACCGTATCAAAATCATTTTCACTTCCCATTACAATCAATACACTTTTCATCGGTTCCACCTCTTTAAACAAATCTCCAAAAACAAATCTCCAAAAGACATAACGCCAAAAAAATTTTCAAAATGGCTATTTCATCGCCCGATGGCCAATATCGCGACGCATGCGCATGCCGTTCCACGAAATCAAATCACAGGCCCGATAGGTCTTTTCCCGGGCATCGCCAAAATCAGCGCCACGGCCGGTCACCCCCAAAACCCGTCCGCCGCTGGTTACAATATTGTCGCCATCTTTTTGGGTCCCCGCATGAAATACCATCACATCGGGCACAGTCGCTGCCTCATTGAGCCCGCTGATGACATCGCCTTTTTCGTAACTGCCCGGGTACCCGCCCGCAGCGAGCACCACGCACACCGCCGAGCCGTCATGCCATTCCAGCTCTGTGCCAGCCAGTTGCCCCTTTGCCGCCCTGAGCAGCACAGTGGCCAAATCGCTCTTCAGCATGGTCAGCAGGGGCTGACATTCGGGGTCTCCAAACCGAACATTGAATTCGAGCACATTGAGCCGCTCGCCATCAATCATCAATCCCGCGTACAGCACCCCCTTAAACGGCGTCCCATCTTTGGCCATCCCATCCACTGATGGTCGAATCACCTCATCAATGATTTTTTTCCGCAGCGCATCGGTGACCAGCGGCGCCGGGCAATACGCCCCCATGCCACCGGTATTGGGGCCCTGGTCCCCGTCGTATGCGGCCTTGTGATCCTGGGCCGCAATCAGCGTCACAAAATCAGTGCCGTCGCAAATCGCCAGGATGGACGCTTCCTCACCTTTAAGAAAGTCCTCAATCACCAGCTCACCACCTGCAGCGCCAAACGCCTTGTCAGCAAGGATACTGTGGACAGCGGCGTTGGCTTCGTCCGTGGTTTGGCAAAGCAACACGCCTTTGCCCGCCGCCAAACCATCGGCCTTCACCACACACGGACCATTGCGGCGCGCCACCTCCTGCAGCGCTTCTTCGAGATCAGTATGAGACGTAAACCTGGCAGTGGGAATCCCATGGCGTTCCATAAACTCTTTTGAGAACCGCTTGCTGCCTTCCAGCATCGCGGCTTTCTGGCTGGGGCCAAACACGGGAATGCCCGCCTCGTCCAGCCGGTCCGCCAGACCCGCCACCAACGGCGCTTCCGGTCCAACCACCACCAAATCCACCTGCTCGGACTTCGCCAGCGCCACCTGACCATCCACATCCTCCGCAGCCACTGCCACACAGCGGGCATGGGTGTCGATACCACCGTTTCCCGGCGCGCAGATCACTTCTGATACATTTTCACTTTGTGCCAGTTTCCAGCACAGCGCATGTTCGCGGCCACCGCCACCAACCACTAATATTTTCATTAAATCCTCCTGCATAGGGACTCAATGCCGCCAACAGCGAGCGGCGTCACCCATAAATTCGAGCGGAAATTGAAAAGCACAGATTCATTCTGTCGTAATTTTACCGGTTTCAATATCAAATTCAGAAAGGCTCGACACCACTGCCGCATCGTACCTGGCGGTGTGCGCAAACGCCTTAACCGCCATCTCGAAACGAAGTGATTCGGACACCTGATCGTTTTTGGCAATATGCCAAAGCACCGTTTCATAATCGTCCGGATCCACCACGGCGGTGACCCGTCTGAAATTGCGCGCCGCCGACCGCAGCAGCGCAGCGCCGCCCAAATCCAGCATTTCAATGGCATCATCCAAATCCAGCGAATGATCCTTGGCCACGTACTCGTAGGGATACAGGTTGACAACGACCAAATCGATGGGTTTCGCCTGCATCTTTTCAAGTTCAGCAAAATGCCCCCCCTGGTCCTGGGCCAGGATGCCCATATGTATTTTGGGATGCATCGTCTGAATTCGCCCTTCCATGATAATCTGCTCGCCAATATATTCTTCCAACCGGGTCACAGGAAGCCCCGCGATGGCGATGGCATCCGCCGTTCCGCCTGTGGATAGAATCCCAAAACCCAAATCCACCAGCCCCCGGGCCAGCGTTTCAATGCCTTTTTTGTTCGAAACACTCAAAAGCGCGTATCGTGTCTTGTCCATAATTTCCCCAGCTCATATTGTGCCATTGTGGCACCGCCCTATACCGGCGTTTAATTTTTCTTCCTTGTAAAGGATTCACACCGCTTTGAAAAGGGTGAACCGACGACCGGTGCCGCGGCGGGTTGAATTTAACCCCTCAAACAACATAAAAATCGCCTACAGAAATAACTAATCTGTTATGTTGCCGCCAGACCTGAACGCGCATCAGATGATCGAATCCGTGCTCACCGTCCTACCGCAACATCTGGCTTTCCAGGCTGCCGAATTCCATCAACTTTACATTGTTTCAGTTTGGGGCGACTACGGATTCGGGCAGGTGGCCCAGCTTTCGGCGGTGTCGCGGACCGCATCGAAAATGGCGTACCCTTCGCGAAATGTCCCAAGGCTGCCCTGGCGGGCGATAATGCCAATATAATCATGGGCGCGGTTCCAAAAGGGATATGCGCCGTAGGCCCCTGGACTGGACACCTGCGCCACCTCGGTGCAGTTCCACACTGGGCTGTGACATTCCATCCACATCCCAAAGCCATAGTGCCAGTCTTCGTTCACGCCCTCAAGCGCAGGCGAATATTCAATGGGAATCCCCCCCAGCCGGTCACTGCCCGCAAGGGTCACCAAATCACCCGACGAGTAAAATGATGCCGCCTTAAAGGCCTTTATAAATCCAATGTAGTCATTACCCGTCCACGTCATTCCCCCGGCCAGCCGGGGATTGGATACAGATGGCAGATTGTAGCCGGCGTTTTTAAACAGCCCGGTATCTGCCACAAACGCCGCAAACAGTGACGCCCAGTCGGTGTATCCCCCGGCCCGCACCGCCATGGCGCCCGCCACCTGCAAGTGACTGCTGGCATAATAAAACGACGCGCCAGGCACCGTACTGTCGCTCAGGTTTTTTTCGGCAATGGCCGTCACGCAACTGAAAAAGTCCTGATTGGGCAGGTTGAGGCACAGGGCATCATCGTTGAGACCCGAGGTAAAACTCAGCAACTGAGCCAATGTGATGCTGTATAATGAATGACTCGCGGGGACTGGCCATTCCGTTTCCGACAAATAATCCTGCGGGGAATCATCGAGAGACAGCAATCCTTTGTCTACCAGCGTCAGGATAATCGCGGCGCTCACCCATTTGGACGTGCTCGCCGATTCATACGGCGTATCCATTGTGGCCGCTCCCCGCGCATACTCGTACACATCCCCCGATTCAGCTTCGAGGTAAAAAACAAAATCCACATCATCTGTCACCGTCGCCAGCTGATTGTCCAACTGCGTCTTCAACCGCTGTTTGGAACATGCCGCCGTATCCCCATCCGTGTTCCACGCTGTATCCGACTGCATATCAGTGACCGTGTCCATCGCGGAATCCTCAGTCCCGTCACCGTCGCCTGAAGCGCAGGATACCCACAGCAGCATGGCGCCGCATGACAGTGCAACCATTCGCAATAACGCCGTTAATATTATCCAATATGTCATTTCACAGACTCCATCGTGGTCAGTCGCATCAGGTTGCAGGCAGCGTATCGTCCCCTGCCCCCCCTCCGACACACGCCCCCTTTTTCATTTTGCAGAGATTTAAAAGTATCGCAACAAATCACCCCCAGCGCCATTCGAAGTGTTCTACAACCGAAAACGAAAACACTTGACCAACTAAAGATTGGGACTCAACTTTTTTTGCCTGCCTGCCAGGCTGTCGTGGCACCCTCGTGTCCGAATCAGAGGGCAGAGAGACTGGCCGATTCGCTCAAGGCACTGAAAAATCCATTTATGAACCGGGATACAGGAATGCCTGAATGGTTTGTTTCAATATTAACTGGGATTTTTAGGGGATTTTGTGAGAATCACGTTTTTACTATGCCAGTATTTTTTTGAATTAACTTTAGGCAAAAAAAGGAATGGTACTTAAATGATGAATGCAAAAAAACAACTGCGCCTTGCCCTGTTCAGTCAAATCCTGATCGTTTTTACAGCGTGCGGTACCGAACCGGATCAGTTGGAAGATGTGGACACCACCAGAGCTGCAGATTCTTCGAGCGCAGGCAGCGCCGTGGATAGTGAAAGCACGCCACTCTATGGCGACACGGGAAGTGACAGCGAAGATTCGGATTCTTCAACCACGCCGGATATGCTCGAATTGTGCGCCAAACCCAATATAACCCTCGACGAAGCAGTGCTATTTGAAAGCGAAACCTGGGTACGAACGATGTTGAATGAAATTGAGGACTCTATTGATTATTATGGACGTCGCGCATGCGTGGAACCCTGTAATACGGAGGAGGGTTGTGAAAACAAGCCAAACTGTACGATTGCTGAAGGTATCCAGATGACCGTGCAGCAATCGGGCAAGGGTAAGGAAATCACCTTGCAGGCCGATGAAACAGTTTGGGGTTGGTCGTATATTCATTATAAGTCAACTACATCATCTAACAGTGGATACAATTACTATGATTCATATTCAATCAAATGGCAGGGAAAACCATTTAAGAATTTAGCTGCGGACAACTCAATGTTATATACTTCCCATATGATGATAGGTTCGACGGTTTCGCGTTCCTACATATTTCGCTACAGGGGTTGTGAGGTATCTGTATCGGCAGATGACACAGGGCCGGGGTGGGAAAACCCATACGGCGGCTATTACCTTGAGCGAGCGGAAATCAATGGAACCATCTGGGACTATAATGAAAGATGACAGAAAGACAGGGGGTCTGGAACGCGCTCAGAGCGCGGTATAACAACGAAGATATATCGTCATGCCCGCGAAGATATATCGTCATGCCCGCGAAGATATATCGTCATGCCCGCGAAGATATATCGTCATTCCCGCGAAGATATATCGTCATTCCCGCGAAAGCGGGAAACCAGAGAGTACTCACAGGGTCCCCGCCTGCGCGGGGATGACGATAGGGGCGTTGATGGGGAAC
>JAFGWT010000118.1 GCA_016937015.1 Deltaproteobacteria bacterium
GAGGCATCGGCCAGTGGACCCGCATCCGGCGAAGTGACCATTACCCTCAGCGAAACCGAAGCCGCCATCACCATTGACGGCGTGCCATACAGAGACGGCACACCGGTGACACTGGCATCGCTGCCGGCGGGGGACCATACCATCAAGGCTGCATTGTTTGGATTTCGGCCCCTTGAGGAGAAATTTACGGCGGTGGCCGGTGAGCCGCTGTCCCTCGAGTTCAAAATGAAGCGGGCGCACATTGTGACCACCCTGAAGGCCAACGTTCTTGGCGCAGAAGTGTATGTCGAGGGCAAAAAAGTGGGCAGCACGCCGATGCGGCTGAAAAAGCGATTTGACCAGTCGTTTGCATACCGATTCAGCAAGGCTGGGTTTGAGGACTTTAACGGTACAGTGAAACCGACGGACTGGGTTTACGAAAGCGGTGTGTATCGTCTGCTGCTTGATGTGACCCTTGTTGCGACAGTTCAGACGCCCCCTGCCAATTAATATTTCGTTGTGCCATTTTCCATTCCACAGGTTGGTGCCGGTGTCACGCGCAGCCGGATTGCCGCGCGATGGCGGGAATTCAGACAGCTGGATTTGGCCGGAATTCATGGGGGCGCATCCGCGTATCTGCTCAATACGCTGCAGCGGGAAGATGGTCGTCCCATGGTGGTTGTCGAAAAGGACGCCCGGTCTGCGGCGTTGATGGCGGAGAATCTCGCTTTTTTTAGTGCATCTGGCGGTGACGGCACTGCAGATTCAGATATTTTGCTTTTTCCGGCCTACGAAATGGGGCCATACGATGAGGTGGTCCCCGACAAATCGTCGGAGCTGCGTCGCACCGCCCTGCTTTTTCGGCTGTTGCCAACCCACGACCTCCCGTATCGCTTTTTGGTGATTCCAGGGGATGCCCTACAGCGGCGCGTGGCGCCCAGAGAGACGTTTGGGAATTCCGTTCACCGGCTGCGTATTGGGGACACCCTGCATCGGGACAGGCTGGTGGCGCTGCTGACCCGCGGCGGATATCATCATACGCCTGTGGTGGAAGAGCCGGGAACCTACACGGTTCGCGGGGCGCTGGTGGATGTGTTTGTGCCATATCTGGATGCCCCGGTGCGGCTGGATTTTTTTGGAGATGAGATTGACCGCATCGATGTATTTGATCCCGGCAGTCAGGGCAGAACGGGGTCAATGCAGGAGATATGGATACATCCGGCCAGGCAGGCGCTGCTGCCGGAGACCACCGAAGAAATGGATGCCGTGGAACGCCGACTGCGCGCGGTGTGCGACAGTGTGAATTATCCCACGGCGCAAACCGAACTGCTGATTCAGGATATGATGGATGGCCGCACGTTTGTCGGGTCCCACAGTTTTTTGCCCGCCATGACCAGTCATCTGGATTCCCTGTTTGCGTATCTGGGAGATGTGACATACGCCCTGTGCAATCCGGCGGGGCTTCGTATGGGATGGCACCGGAGCCACCTGCAGGCCAATGCGGATTACGACCGCAAGCGCAGTCTGTCGACCCCGGCATTCCCGCCCGACACGTTCCACTGCGCATCTGAAACCATCACAGATGAGATACTGGCAGCGCCGCGGGTGCAGATTCATGCCCTTGAAGTGATGGGGGAAACCGACGGTGGGGCAGAGGCGGCAGTGACGTCTTATCTGAATCCGGCCACCGTTGGGTTTGTGGACCTGAGACAGCGGCTTCGAGTGCTGGCGGAGCAACAGGGGTCGCTGGATGTGCTCGACGCGCTGGCGCAGCACCTGGTGTCCTTTACCGATGAGGGATATCGCACCGTGCTGGTCACCCACTCCCACGGGCAGTCTGATCGTCTGGTGGAGATGCTCGGCCATCGGGATGTGGAAGTTCAGCAGCTCACCGCGATGACATCAGCTACGTCCCATGACAAACAGGGAGAAGCAGAAATGAAAGTCACCCCTGCGAAGGCAGGGGTCCAGCGCGCCCTGGAATCGCAAAGCGTCTTGGATTCCCGCCTGCGCGGGAATGACGGTTGTGCATTTAAGGGGGATTTCGAGCAGCTCCCCGGTCCAGGGGTTTACCTGTGCGAGGGGGAGCTGGCCAGTGGGTTTGTGTGGCCGGCTGAGGGGATATGCGTTATTGCCGAAGAGGAAATTTTCGGAAAAAGTGCATTGCGCAAGCGCGCCAAATCCACCGCCAAAGATGTGTTTTTTGACATTACCAGTTTAAAACCGGGGGATTTGGTGGTGCACAAAGAGCACGGCGTGGGGCGGTACGAGGGACTCGTTCATCAGGAAGTGCGCGACGTGGGCATGGATTTTTTGCTCATCACGTATCGGGGCGACGACAAACTGTACCTGCCGGTGTATCGCCTCAGTCAGGTGCAGAAATACCAGAGCGGCAGCGAAAAGCTGGTGGGGCTGGATAAGCTTGGGGGCGCCACCTTCACCAAAACAAAGGCTGCGGCGCGAAAACGGGCCATGCTGCTGGCGGCGAAGCTGCTCGATATTTATGCGCGCAAGGCGCTGACCACCCGCCGCAAAGTGGATGCGGTCGACGATTTGTACCTGGCATTTGAGTCCGGATTTCCTTACGAGGAGACGCCGGACCAGCTGGCGGTGATCACCGAGGTCATGACCGATTTGGAGAGCGACCGGCCCATGGACCGCCTGCTGTGCGGGGATGTGGGGTTTGGTAAAACCGAAGTGGCGCTGCGGGGGGCGTTCAGGGTGGTCAACTCCGGCAGGCAGGTGGCGGTGCTGGTACCCACCACGGTGCTGGCGCAGCAGCATTATCTCACGTTTAAACAAAGGTTCGCCAATTATCCGGTGCGGGTCGAAATGCTGAGCCGGTTTCGCACCAAGGGGCAGAACGCCAATGTGGTGTTGGGGGTAAAGGACGGCGCGGTGGATATTGTGGTGGGCACCCATCGACTGCTATCCGGCGATGTGCACTTTAAAAACCTGGGGCTGCTGGTGATTGATGAGGAACACCGGTTCGGAGTGGCGCACAAGGAGCGCATCCGGTCGCTTCGGACCACGGTGGATACCCTGGCCATGACCGCCACGCCCATTCCCAGAACCCTGCACATGGCGTTTTCGAAGCTTAGGGATTTGTCGATAATCAGTACGCCACCGGTGAACCGGCTGCCCATTAAAACCATGATTTGTCACGACGACAGCGACCTTGTGCGGGAAGCCATTGAACGGGAGATGGCCAGGGACGGGCAGGTGTATTTTGTGCATAACCGCGTCAGGGATATTGCGCAGGTGGCGGATCGCATCGCCCATCTGGTGCCGGCGGCCCGGGTGGGCGTGGGACATGGTCAGATGAAGGAAGACGCCCTGGAGCGCGTGATGCGGGATTTTATTGACGGTCGCTACGACGTGCTGGTGAGCACGGCGATTATCGAATCCGGGCTCGACATTCCCCGGGCCAACACCATCATGATTGACCGGGCCGATACCTTTGGTCTCGCGCAGCTGTACCAGATACGGGGTCGGGTGGGACGCAGCGATGTTCAGGCGTACGCGTACCTGATGGTGCCGCCCCTTGAGATGCTTGGCGATGAGGCCAAAGAGCGGGTGGAGGCACTGGCGATGCATACGGAGCTGGGCAGCGGATTTCAAGTGGCCAGCATGGATTTGGAGATTCGCGGCGCCGGCGATTTGTTGGGGGCGGAGCAGTCGGGCGATGTGAACGGGGTGGGGTTTGAGATGTACATGGATTTGCTCGAAGAGGCGACGGCACGTTTGAAAGGCGAAGACTACGAAGTCGCCTATGAGCCCGAAATCAATCTCGAAATGCCGGGCTTTCTGCCTGCTGACTATATGGCGGATGTGGGATTGCGGCTGCATTTTTACAAGGAACTCGCCACCTCCCGCACCGAAGAAGACGTCAACCAGATTGCTGCGGCCCTGGTGGACCGGTTTGGCAAACTGCCCAGCGAAACCGTTCAGCTCATCGACGGCATGGTAGCCAGAGCCCTGGCACGGCAGCTGGGGGTGCTGGGGGTGGAGACCACCAACAAAAAGGTGACTATCCATCTTGGAAGTCAGGCGGGCATCCGTCCGCAAACTGTGATTGACCTGGTGCAGTCCGGCGAGGGCGCCGTTCGTCTCACCAAGGATTTCAAGATCATTGCCGTGCGTGAAAGCGACAAAGAGATCATGACTCATAAAGCCATTGGCCTGTTGCGGAAACTGCGCGGCTGACAGAATGGTGTCACTGATTCAACTGACTGTGGTGGAAGAAAATATGGATGGTATTGACATGTGGGAACAGACTACAGCTCGACCTCAATCATTGTCGTCATCGTCATCATCATTGTCGTCATCGTCGAGATAATGAGTGACACTCCATTTTGCCTTGTCTTCGTCGTATTCCATGTCAAACCGCAGCAACGTCTTGTTATGATCGCCCGCGTGATGAAAGTAGTATTCCAGTTTGGTCAATGCATCGAGCAACGGTTTAGGCGCTGGATTGGCCGTGCCCCCCAGATCCCACTGTGCGGTGACCGGCTCACGAATATCGTGCCAGTTGGCCCAGAAGCTGATGCTCTCGCTGGTGTCTTCCGGTGCATGCGCCCGTGCAATGGCGGCGATTTCCTTGAGAATCTCTTCGCGGCTCTGGGTCACTTTGGGAATATCGGGAAGCGGATTGGCTTTTTGCTTTTTAATTTCCTGGAGGTCATCTTTAAACGCGATGACGGTCACAGGTATCAACAGAACAAGTGCCAAAAATATAACGAAACCCGCATATAACATGTCATCAACACGGGTTTGTCCTTCTTCCAAAAGCATGACCTGATCGGCCAGCTGTACTTTCCCTTCTTTGAATGCGTTGGTAAGCCATTCCTCCACTTTAAACCCTTTTTCCGGAAATCCCATGTGCCCGACGTACGTTCCTTCAGGGTGCAACCTGGAATTGTCGGATTTAATGATGATGTGAACGACGCTGTTTTCGCCTTTTTGGATATCGTGAACCGCATAGAAATAGTCTTCATCGGTCGTCTGTCCGCGAGTGGACAGATTGATGCTTTGTCTGTCCAGCATCGCGCCTGTCATTTGAATGTGTCTCGCGGCAGGCCTTTTTCCGAGCTCCAAATCCGCTACAGAAATGTACTCAACGTTGGAATCCATGGCACCAAACAGGGTACCATTATACAGAATATGACCGAATCCGCCGCCGAGGAGCACCACCCAGAAGCCAATTGTTATCCATACTTTTTTGGGACTGATTTTTTTCAATTCCGGTTTTTTCATTTCTTTTTTCACCTTTTCCGGTCCAAACAGATCTGTTCGAACAGCTTTCATTCAACATCATGGTTTTTGTTTTGTCCTGGCCAGTTTATACGTTTAAGGACTGATTTAGAACTGAAAAAAAAAGATTGTATCCGGCGCAGTCAGCGAAATCATAAAATTATTAAAGAAATTAAAAAGAACACACGGCGTCAATTCCGAGGCGGAAAACATCAAGTGAGTGCTGTCGAAACTCCAGACGGCATCAGGGAAAATCCAGGGCACTGTGAGACGCTGCGATAGCCCTGAGTGATAAGTGGGCTATTTGAAATCCCTTATTTTCTTTGCCAGGGGAAATCCAAATTTGATCTCGAGATTGTCTCTATCCACTACGGGGTTTTGCAGGCCAAGGGTGGCGCTGGACACTTCCTGGCTGACAAACACCTGAAGCTCTCTGGTGGAAATCTGTCTGTCCCTGTCGGTGTCGGCCCTGGCCGAAGAAAGGGCGTTCAGCACCTGTTCGGTGAACAGTCCGTTTTTGAGATCATCGCTTTCGTAGGAGAGTTCAAACCCCCGCGAAGATGAGAGCACAATCGCGCCGGAACTCCTGAAAATATCATTGTAAATAAACCGGTTTCTGTTTGCGTACAGGTACTGGTCTTTGGGAATTCCAAAGTTGTCGAGCACCTTGCGGCGAATGCCCCTCGAAATCAATCCCCTCGATTGGGCGGCACTGAACGTTTGCTGGGCCACGGCGCCCGCCTCCTCTCCCGACTGACACGTGTCGAGTAAAAAAAGCTTTTTTCTGGGTGCGATGCCCTGCAGCAAATCCTCAAGCAGTTCAAACGGCGCCGCGGTTTTTTCAATTCGCGCCAAATCAGTGTTGTGCGTCAGATAGTAATAGGTGTGGTCTTTCCCAGTGACATACAGGCCGTGACCTGCAACAAACAATACCGCGGTATCGTCAACGGTGGCATCCCTGAAAAACCCTTTTGCTTCTTTGATAGCACCTGGGGTAACCTGTGCATCCGTAAATACCTTCGAATACACATGATTGTATTTTTGTTTGGTGGATTTAAACAGTGTCTCCAAATCCAGCGCGTCCTTGGCCGCATATTTGAGGGACAACTGGCTGCTTTGATAGTTTGAAATGCCAAATCCCAGATAGTACAGGCTGCCCCGCGTTTGCTTTTTGTGGGGCACCACAATATTGGGCCTTAGCGATTCGATTCCACTGCGGTTAATGGCGCCAATTTCAATCTTGTTTTCGCCGTTGGTCAATTGAACTGTTTCAGTGAATATGCGATTGCGCCCGCCGGCGGGTTTACCCGTGGCGCCAAACAGGGGCACATCGTTAACATAAATGTTGTACCGCGACAGCGGCAAAATTCGTTCGCTAATTTCAAACTTGATAACAGCAGCGTCTCCATTTTTTTGCGACGAAACAATCTCCACCACAGGGGCGGTATCGAATGCCGAATCAAGCGCATCTTCCTCGATGCCCATTTTACGGAGCCGCTGCTGGTAGAGTGACCTGTAATGGTCAATCAGTTCGGGCGACCCAAGGCCGATTTTCGAAAAGACCAAATCGGGACGATTGTTCTTTATGGCCATCTGATCAATGCGGTAGCTGCTATTTCCATCCACTATGGCCACCAGTCGCCCGCCGTCCTTTGACGCATCAAAGTATCCATCATCAGTGTATGCAATCCATTCGCTGCCATTGGCAATCAGTGAAATGTGCTGCATGGTCGACAGATTGATCATTTTCAGGGCGCCATATTTGTCGCCGGTGACAATAAAATTTTCGTGGGGCAAAAAGTTTACCGACACTTCATTCTCGTCCGGTCGCTTAATCCGTTTTATCACCCGACCGGATGGCAATTCCCAGATGCCTATCTCGTCTCGCTTTAAAAATCCGATGGCTTTGGTTTTGCTCTGATTCAGGATGAGATTTCCCAACACCTGGTTATCTGGATTCACATCCCGATTCGCCAGCACCGCAATCTGTTTGTCTTGCCTGGCATCCCAGATATGAATGGTGCCAAAGTCGGTAATGAGCAGCAACTGATTGGGCGACAGATAATAGCCATAATGGGCCCTATCCAGTGTAATCTCCCGAAGGGCCTTGCCTGTTTTAACATCGTAAATGGCGTCTTTTTCATAGTCCGTGTACAACAGCACATTGGTTTCGTCGTCGTTAAACGATACCGACCGCACCACCGAGTTTTTGTGCTTTATGGTTGAGACAGTGGCCATACTCTCGGTGTCTTTAATATATACCTCGTGGCGACCGGAGATAACGGCATAGCGGCCGCTGGGTGAAAATCCGGATACACGGTTGCTTTCTTTCTGATAAATTTTGCTGGCTATTTCCCGGCCAGTGCGGGCATCCCAGAAATGATTGCTGGTATAGGAACTTTTAATGGTTTCGTTTGGGTTGGTGAGCGCCGTGGTGGATATATACTTTCCATCAGGAGAATACGCCATCGACGTGATGTATTCCACATGGGCGTCAAACGTTCGTTCCAAAGAGGCCATGGACATGTTCCATAGATACACGTTTCCATCTCCGGATTCCGTGGCGATTTTCCAGTCAGCCGAATTGACGGCAATACGTTCGATACCCCCCGAATCCTCGGTGGATAACTGGCGAATCCGATTTTTCGATTCAATGTCAAAAATGCCAAACGAAGACAGATCTCCGGGCGCCACAATTTTTTTGCTGTCCGGCGAAAAGCGGACAAACACATCACCGGAAACCAGTTTGTCGATGTATGCAACCCGCTTCCAGGTATCCAAATCGCGAATTTCCACTTCGGCGTCGCTCACATTGACGTTGATGTTCAGCGCCAAAAGCCTGCCGTCACGAGATACATCGACACTTCTGATATCTTTGGCGAGATGAAGAGAAGACGACAGTTTGTTTTGCCGGGTGTCCCAGATATGCAGTGCATTTTTATTCACATAGGCAAATCCGGCAGACAATACCAGCAGCACGCGCTTGCTGTCGTTTAAAAACACCACCCTGTGCTCGTCTTTCACGGGCAGCTGAAACCGCTTTATCAGCTGTTGGGAATTGAGGTCGTAGAGTTTGGCTTCACCGTCATTGCACACCACGGCCATTTTGGTTTCGTCAGGGGACACCGAGGCATTGACACGCACTTTTGATTTGTCAGTACACGGCGAAAACAGCAGGGATGATTTACCCGTAAGCACATTGACTTTGTACACCTGCTCATTTTTGTGTGAGACGATAACGTGCTGACCATCCTTTAACGGATGAATTGAGGTGGCCCATGAAAAATACCCGAGACGACTGGTGTGTATCAGTTCGCCGGTGGCCGTGGCAAAAACAGTGATGTGGCCGCTGTCATCGACTGTGACAATCTTTTTGTCGCTGTCAAAAAAACGGACACTGCGCAACGCCGTGGTCGGAGCGTCGAATACGCGAATCATAATACCGTTGCGGGTATCCCACAAGCGAACCGTGCCATCCAGGGCGCAGGTGACTAAAAAATTGCCATCCCTGGCGTAATCCACTGCGGTCACATACCGGGTATGCCCCTTTTGGGGCACCAGTTCAAATGTGGATGGGGATTGACCGCGCGACGGCGACACATCCTCTGGGGGCAATGACGCCGTGTCTGAAAGGGCATCCCCCGCAGTCTCGGGCTCGGGGCGGTTGTCGGCTGGAGTGTTCACAGGCGCGCTGGCCATCGCAGAATTTCGCGGGGGAGGCGCGGTGTTGCGTTTTTGCTGGTTGCCAAACAATTGGGCGGGCCCGCTTTTATTCAATATGGATGCGGGCGGTTGAATATGACGGGGCGGCTTTGGGCGGTCATTCAACACTTCCGGTTGGGTGTTGTCATCAGGCGGGGTCGCTGGCGCCAAATCA
>JAFGWT010000119.1 GCA_016937015.1 Deltaproteobacteria bacterium
CTTCCAGGTCCCGTTGTAGAGACGTAGCATGCTACGTCTCTGCGATATTGCTGGCGTTCACTGGTTTTGTTTCGAATGTTGAAACTTGAAGTTTCAGGCTAGCCTTGGCGAAGGGTGGACAGACGTCCGGTAAGCAAATGGGGTTCAGTGGTTGGTACTGGTGGGCTCCAGTTGCCTGGGCGCTACAGCCCCAGAACTCTCTGAAGCTTTTGCAGGCTCTCTGCATGCTTGTCTTTAGGCATGCGTTCAATGTTGCGCAATTTCCATTGAATGGCAGGCAGCTGTGCCAGGTGGGGCACGGGAAGAAGCTGCCAGTCGGGAGTGCCCTGTTTGAGGGAGAGCAGAAACCGGCGTTCGCTGTTTGATAGATCGCTTTGAATCAGTTCTACAATTTGGCGGCGGGTTTGGATGAGCGTTTCCAGTTCGACGGGTTCACGGCTCATTCCTGCAAACTGTTTGGCAAAGATGTCTTCGAGGGGTTGCTCATTGGGCTGGAGTATTTCAGCAATAGGGCGGGGATGTCCTGCGAGGTAGATGACAAACGCGGTGCGGATGTCATCGGTGAGTCCGATTTTTTCCAGCATCAAATGTACATCAAACAAATCCCGCGGGTGCTGCCGGTCGAGGGCGGCGCAGATTTTACTGCCGTACAGGTCGGCAATCGAGAGCATGTTGCATTTTACAAACTGTTCAAATTCTTCCTGTGCATTGTCGCAGAGTACTGCCAGCGACGGTTCATGTATGGCCCCTCTGAAAACGGTGTTGGGTTCAATTTTGATTTGGGCGGTTGGTGCGACGACCAGCAATTTGTATGATTTGGACTTCCTCTGGACCTTGAGTTCGGGCATCTCCTGCTCAATGGCCCAGGCTATTGCCTCAATGGAATCAGCGATTTCTGCAAGCGCAGTATTCCGTTCTTTCAGCTGTAGGTATGCCAGGTCAATATCCACCGACAACCGCGGCATGTTGCGGGCAAACATATTGATAGCCGTGCCGCCTTTGAGAGCAAAGCACGACTGTCTGTTCACAATGGGGAGTACGCGAAGCAATAGTTGTACCTGATTGGTGTATTCTTTTCTAAACATCGTCTATCTCCGACTTTTTCGGCACTGTGATCAGATACTCTTTGTCTAGCTTTCCGCCGGAGTAGATCATGCGTTTTCCTTTCCCGAGGTCCACATCAGACAAGTCCACATGCGCCAGCCAGGGATGGTCAAAGTGTTTTGCCATCCAAAGGAACAACCGCTTCACTTTCACTGAGCCACACGCCTCAAGCAAAGGCTGCGTTGCGCGGGGGCGTAATCTGCCGAGCCCTTCGTAAACAGTCATCGCCGCATCAAAGTCATCATTGGTTTTCACCAACGACAACATTTCAAACGCTGCTCGTTCCGGTGAAGAAATTAATATCTCGAAAGATTTGTGCGCATGTGCAGACAGCAATGTCCGCGCCGGTAACTCAAACAGCGCGCCATTGTGATGCGATATGGTGTCGCTCCATTGATAATTGTTAAACCACGCTGGCAGGTGTTCACGTCCATCCGAAAACAGGTACACAGTTTCTTTGGTAAATGGTAGGTAGTGTCCCAGGCCTTTAAGTCGCAACGCGGTTAATCCACCAACATGTACCGACAGATTCAATTGCGTTTGCATCGAGTAGAGTGCGCCCTGCCAATCCACTTTGTCGCCAGTGCGGATGTAAGCCCCTCTACCGATACGCTCCAGCCAGTCGGAGGATACATACTGTGATGCCATTACCTTCGATACACCGTGCTCGGTCATAAACCGCGAAGTTGCTACTGTGCCAGGGACATGCTTTTGAAGAAGATGGTTTATTATCTGTACTTTAGGTAAGCTCATGGCTAACTATTTTATCTAAATTTAAACCAGAATCAATATTTGGTTTAGAATAATAATAATTGGTAAGTTTTGAGCTTACCAATGGCATATAATCTAAACCAACTCAGACAAATTCCCTGCACTTGTGCATAAATGAAGGTGTTTTGTCTGATTTCGACTTGTGTTTGATTCGTTGTCCGCTGGAAGCAAACGGTGTACTTTGTGGCGTATGGATAATTTCACGCGACTGTTTGGAATGGCATTTTGTTTGGGCACAATTATTTGTGCCTGCGGTTCTTCTCGTCCGTTGGTGGATGTGTCCGCAGAGCCCAACATTGTTGCAGATACCAGTACTGATTCCGATATGCCGGAAAAGACAATACCGCAAACCAGCCACGACGCAGAAGAAGCGGCGCGGCAGGAGAAGCAACGCAAACTGAAACTTCAGCTTCAGATTTTGTTAGAGGATGCCACCATTGCTCAGCTGCCAGGGTTCGTTGATGGATTGAAAGTTTGCAGCGAATTGGACTTCGATCCGCAGGCTGTGTTGGAAGAATACGAGTACATGCGGTTTGCGGATCCCAATATCAGCAATAGACGAAGGATGTTTGATGATACGAATATCAAACTTGAACTTCAGCTTGTGAATGAGCATTTGGAAAAGAATGGCACAAATCCCGTAGACTTGCACCGGCTGATTCGCCTGTACAATGATTTGTACAATTCGATTTATTTTATACAGAGGGCGCTTCGCACTGAACGTCTTGCGACTGTGCCTACAGAATCATTTGAAGCAAAAAAAATGAGGGAACAACTGGTTGCGCTGCAAGAGAAGGCGGCGACGGTGGCGGATGCCTGTATCCAGGCGTTGCGAAAGGTATACGCGGATTTTCCAGAATACGAAAAACGAAGTGAAATCGTTTTCACGCTGGCGTATGAGCTCTATCACAAAGCCACTTATCCAAACCCGCTTGTAACCGACCGAGAGGCAATGTTGACAGAAGCAATGGCAACAGCCGTTGAGTATTTGTCGTCTATAGCACCGGACGATGAGTTTGCAGGGAACGCGTTTTTCTTACAGGCAGAATGGCGAAGAACGGTGGAGAACGACATGGAAGGTGCTGTGGTGTTCTATAAAAATGCACTCTATGCATCATTTTCCAATAATGAAGTTGCCAGGTGGGCGCGAATTCGATTGGCCGAAGCTTTGGTGCTTACCGGAGACTATCAAGACGCTGAGGCGCAGTATGCGTTGTCGAGAAAACATCAGAAGTCCGCTTATTCGGAAGAAAGACAGATACTTTGCACCTCTTTAGTCAGGTCGGCGACAATAATTGCTGAGAAGGCGAGTGTGGATTGATAATCGCGATTCCTTCAATCGCAGTCGTTGATGACAAATTCTGGATTCAGCAGTTCTCCCAGCGTTTGTTGCAACAATTCAACACGGTGCTCACAATGTTTTTGGCGCTTTCTGTATTGGGGAGACAGATCTGCCGCACAGACTTGATAACTCTGAAACGCTATGCGTAAAATCGGGAGCGCTTTCTCGTTGAGACTTTGTTTGAAAACGGTCCTCAGTACGTCATCGAACAATATACTGGGAGGTGTGGGGAAATTGATATGGCTTACCGCCCATTCGAATGACAGTTGTCCAAGTTGTCTGGCTGCGGTCCCTCGATGAGGGTCTGTCCCGATTTTAACAATGGGATGTAATAACTTGTACGCCTGCTGGTACAGGTCCTTTTTCTTGCTGTAGATGGCGTCGTTTTGCGTTTCTGACCAGTAGTTAAACTGCAATTCGAGTACTTCAGTATCAACAGCTGTGGCGATACTTTCAAGCCGGCGACTACATTCGTTGACAATGTTTTCCCGTTGAACAAGATCGTCGAAATGACGGCTAAACCGCCTGCTTTGCGCTTCCCGTTTTTTCTGTTTTGCTTCTCGTTCCTTTTCCCGTTTCTCCGCTTCAATCTGCTGTTGTTTGCGTTTTTCCTCCAGCCTGCGTTTTTGATCTTTTGTATTGGGGGTGGGCTGATTTATGCCAAGCCCGCTGTAGCCAAAGTTTTCGCCGACCTGACAGCCATATGAGACTTGAACATCAGCGCATTTTTGCGCCTCATCAGGGCAACATTCATTGAATTGATTGAAGGAATCCCAGCCTCCACAGCCAATATAGTTTGGTGGTTGCGAGCAGTCTACCCTTTGGCAAAACCAATCCTGTACTTCGGGAGGCAGCTCTACCTGGAACTCTGGCATTGTTGTCTTTAACGCTTGGAATTCTTCAATGATTTTTTTCGCTACTGCCAGGTTCTGTTTCATTTCTGCGGGCGTCAGCGGTTCTGTATAGACCGGTTCCGGTGTTGCCAGTGTGGAACATGGGGAAGTCTTTTGAGCTCTGCGAGGTTGGAAATTTAAGCTATTCAGATTGGTCGTTTCTGGTAACGGGGGCACTTCTGCTTGAACGTCTGATTCTTTTTCGGAGTTTGGGGTATGTGCCTGCAGTGATGAATTGTCATCGTTAGCGGAAGTCTTCACCGGGGTATTGGGTGATGCGCAGCCGCAGAACGTCCAGCCAATAAACGACAGAATGAGGGGCACTATCCTTAGAGCTGGTTTTACGTGCATCCTATTATCCTTGCTCAGGTCCTGCTTAAACAGTTGAGAATTTGTTTTGTTCCGAAATAATTGGTTGCACATCGGAACAATTCCGGCAAGACAATCGTATAGAATGCATGAAATTCAACCGCCACTGGATATACCCTCAAGTCCGCAACTGGCACAGAATCATCCCATACGTTCTGTTGGGCGGCATCATCGGCGGCATGTACGGTGCAATTCACGATCAATAGGCTGGAATTCATTTTCCTTATAATTTTGAGTCAGCTCATGTGAAACGGCAAGTAGGTTTTACATGAGTTGGCTCAAACCGAATTCCAGCTCAGCTACTACATTTCACCGGAATATTTCACCCAATTCAAATTTCATCAGTTCCATTATGCGGATTTCGGGCTGCCGAATCGGGTGTTCGTTGCAATCATCGGTTTTCTGGCCACGTGGTGGGTGGGGGCGATTGTCGGGTGGTTCTTGGCGCGGGTTCGATTCAACAGTGATGACCTGACAACGGCCAAGTCGGGGAGGGACGGTCTGTCGGGGAGGGACGGTCTTAAAACGTGATTCGTGAGAATTAACCCAGCTTTTGTCAATTTTTTGGACGCAAAACACATCATCTTGTGTGGTGAAGACGATGATGTGGCACA
>JAFGWT010000120.1 GCA_016937015.1 Deltaproteobacteria bacterium
ACTTATTTCCTATTACAAAGGAGGGCTTGTTCAACCATCCGATAAGGTCGCTGCGGCTTACGCCTCACGACCTATCTTTCATTGTTAGGGATAATTTTCGTAAATACGTTTTTTGAATCAAGAAACCAGATACCAAAAAAAATCTGATCATCTACCAGTTCGAAGACGGTCAGTGGAATTCCGTCAAGAGCCTCAGTGTCCGGATTGGGAGCAGCTTCGACTTTGTAGCCTGATATGGAGACACCGGAAATCCCCTGATATTGAAATCCAGCTTTAATCTCCGGATAACTGCTATTGACGATGGAAAAATTGGCATTCATGCCATCCACAGTACATCCCTCCTGGGCGCAAGTCTCGAAGTCCGCGTCGCTGCAGCTTTCTTCATTCAGGTAGCCTGCTGGAACATATGCTCTCAACGATCTGCCCAACGGATTTGATGTGTGAGTCAACTCCCAATCGAAGCTTCCGTTATCATCCGAATAAGTGCCACTCCATGTTCCTATGGCAGTTTCTAAAATGGTAAAGGGATCGTATTGGAATAAATTCCATAGTTGAGAAGGTTCCAATCCTTCTGCATTTTCAGGATTTTCATACTCCTTCTCCACGCAACGAAGATGCTGATAATCTTTGCTATCATCGCAGCTCACCGCAAATAATGACAATATAGCCAATGTCGTGAACAAACTGACCTGTTTACCTCTTATTTTCAAGTTCTGACCCCAAGACCTCATAGTGGCACCTCTTCCATATGGCCTTGGGACATTCCGCTATCTTCGTCTGTAAAGGTGCCCTTGAAATACAGAACCTGGCGTACCTGCCCGTCGATTAACTCATAACCCATACCGCTTTTTAGTTTTTCAGCAGGTAACTTTCCAAGCTGATGATCGGACAGTGCTTCATAAGCGAGATCGACAATATCATCGCCCAGGTCTGTTGTTCGCATAGGCTTTCCCTTTTGAGAAATATCCGGCCAGCTAATCGACGCTTTTTGAAAACTGCCGTCTCGGAAATAGCTCAAGGTCATTTTTCTTCCACGAAGCTTTTCACCGTAGACTGTATCACGCACCCTGACTTTATATGCCAGGATTTCGTCCTTCAAAATGCTGTTATCGTTGATATCCAGGCTCCGAGCCATTAGTTCTCGTACCTCCAGATGGTATCTCCCAGCTCCCTTGAATCCGAGCTTTTTGAGATCATCCATTGCCTGTTTTTTAATTCTCGCTCTATTGACGCTGGGGTTTGGAACAATACCTGACGCTTCTGTAGTGAAATCCGAAATGAAGAGCTTGCTCTTTTTCCTGTCCATCCGGTAGCGGTATTTTTTGCCTTGCCCTGATTCCGCGTCGTTGCCATTGAGAGAGGCTTCATCACTCTCCATGGATTCTCCAGTAAAGCTCTCCACTCTTGATTTGTTGAAACCGTCGAACGCGTCCTGTTCGAACTCTGCAAATTTGGGGCTTTTTAGGATAAGGTTCATCGCGCCATTCGCCACCAGAATGTTTCTCACCGATTCTTTGGACAATCCAGGAGGCTCGGGGGCTTCTATCACCGATTGTGCAATGGCTATATTGATATTGGAAACTTCGCTATCCTCGCCACTGCAAGCTGTTATAAAACCAATCATCACGAGAACGATAATACTCACCGAAAGTCTTTTTATTTTCATTTTTTTCTCCTGTTCTTTCCTGTTGATGCTCTGCTAGAGTTCCTCGCCGTCGTCTGGGTCGCATCCATCCCAATAAAAGAAAGTCATTGTTCCATATCCAGGGGTGAACCAATCAATCCACCCGGAGTGATGGTATATCGTGCTCGTTTGAGAGCTGTCCGATCCCCAGGCCACTGCCGTTGCGCACTCATCGTCGCCCCACATTAAATCTGTCATCTCGTCGACCCATTCCGAGCCCAAGTCTTCTGTTTTTGTTTCATCTACAAAATTTTCAAAGTGCTTGATAGGCCAGTAACCCTCATAGCTGATGCCATGATATCCCAACATGAGAGACATGTTCCCCGAGCGCATCCCAGAATTGTATCCGCCTCCGTCAAACACGCATTTGTGCACAGTTTGGCATGCTTCTAAAAGGACGACATTGAGATCTGTATCGCCCCAATGAACCTCGCCGCCATCTCGGCCATAGGACAATCCGCATTCCTCGCCAGTAACATTCAGGCCCATATAAATCGTAGATGTATCAGAACTGCACGAGCGACTGCCATGACCATAATACATTGCGACATCTGCCGAATCCACGCCATATGGTGATTCGTGATCACGGCCCTTGCTATCTTTGTCTTTATCGGCCCACTCGTGGAATTCAACTCCCATATTGTCCGGTTTTCCGATGTAATCATATCCCCAGGATGTCAACTTGGATGCCAAATAGTTCTGTGCGCTTTCTCCATAAGAAAGGTCACTTCCCGAGCAACGTGGTGCATCTCCATAGTTGGAGACGTTAGCCAAAATGGCTTTCCTCGCCGCAAAACTCGGCGTGGAAAGCGCTACAGAGACAACCAAAACAGCAAACAATCTTTTCATGATTCTTCCTTTCCCCCGCTTCTTGCAGGATGACAAAACTGATTTGATGCAGATAAACCATATAACGAAATGGAGGGGGGGGGGGCAACAATAAAACAAAGAATTTAGCAGTCTAGCCCTACTCCACGACCCGAACACCAATTTCTGTCCCTTGCTTCCAAGTGGACCCGCGTAGCTTTTGGCAAGCCAAAGCCACCGCCCAGAGTCGATCTGCATGACCTCTTAATGTAAAAATTCAAAATATTTAACTAACGCGTTTCATCTGTGGGGAATTCTTTTAACCGTTTGGCTTCGCTGCGGGCGAAGGTGCCAAAGCCGATGGCGTTGACGATAAATCCCAGCGCGTTCAGGCTGCCGTTTTTTATAACCAGCCAGGGGATGCGACGAAGACAAATGAGTACTTCCCTGAACGTCAGTTTGCCCACAAGTCCAAGTGCAATGGTGACCCCGGTAAAGGCGAACAGCACTGCCACGCGCCAGCGACGGGTCAAATGGAAGCGTTTGGGCTGAGTGCATTTGACTTTGGCGGTCTCAAACAGCCGCTGCATATTCAGGGCTTTGGTGCAGATGCGCACGTACTGCTGCCGCAGGCGGGATGGGGACATTTGCTTTGGGCGAAAGACCACATTGCGAATATTGTACTCACTCCAGTTTTCGCTCAGCAGACGGTTGGCGGTCGCCATATGGGTCATGACGCCAGTGCCGGGGTATGGGGTCATGATATTGGGGAAGAGATAGAACAGATGATTTGTGATGGCAAAGTTCGTCACCTCATCGCCGCAGGTGTCTGTGTCATCATCGGCGCCAATAATCACCGATGCGGTGACTTCGATGCCATGTCGCTCGATATTGTGAATGCATTCCATGTACCGTTTTGGGGAGTTGATTTGCTTTTGCATGGCCGACAGTGTGGCATCGCTCAGGCTTTCAAACCCAATAAATATGTTCATGCAGCCGGCGTCTTTCATGGCGGCCAGCAGCTCGTCGTCAAATCCCGTTTTTATGTCGGCCTGCGTAAACCAGTTGATGTGGACGTTTTTTTCGTCCTGAAAAGTCTTCAGCGCAGCGCAGACCGCCAGCGCGTGTTTGCGATCGATGGCAAAATTGTCGTCCACAAAAAAAATGGCGCCACCGGCAAGTCGGCGTGTTCGGTTGTGATTGTCTCTGTCCACAATCACCGGGCGCACCGGATTGGGCAGGGCCACCACCTGACGAACCTCTTCGACCACCTGCGCGGGGCTTTTTTTGCGCAGGCGTCTGCCATTCATGGCGGTGACGGTGCAGAAGTTGCAGTTTCTTGGACATCCACGGGTGGTTTGCAGCAAAAACGAAAAGTAGCGACTGTGCGATGTTGCCAGATGCCGGGGCGGCATGGTGTTTTCGAGGTTGGGAAAATCAGGGCGATACAGCGCTTTCAGTTCCCCTCGGGCCAGATCCTCGAGAATCGATGGCCATATTTCGTCGGCTTCGCCCACCACTACACTGTCCACATGCTGCGCCGCCTCTTCCGGGCACATGGACGCATGAATGCCGCCCATGATAACGGGAATACCGCGGGCTTTGAATTCCGCGGCAATCTGATATGCCCTTGGGGCCTTGCTGGTCATGGCGGTAATGCCCACCAAATCGCAGGGCTGTGCAAAATCGATTTTCTGCACCATCTCGTCGATGATAATCACATCGTGGTGGTCGGGCGTCACCCCGGCCAGGGTGGGCAGGGCCAACGGAATCCCAAAATAGGTTTGCAAAAGCGGAGAAAGTCGGAAAAAGACGCTGTCCATTCGTCCCGAAAACTGGTCTTCGCCCGCATGAGGCAGTTGTCCTGGATTAATCAGCAGAATTCGCATTGACTGTGTTTGGCTCAAAACCAGACCCCTTTGGTCTTTGGTTATTCCTGTCAGCACTCTTCGTTGTGTCGATTCCCTTCACGTTCTGTCTGTAAACACAATCAGGCACAATCCGAACCGGTCTAGCGGAAAAGTTTGAGATTTACAGTGGCGCCCGCATCGCCCGCCGCTTTAATGAGCATGATGTCGTCATCCACACAGTAGGGGCTTGCCACACCGTCCTGGTCCACGATGGTGTTGTTGCCGGGGAGTGTGTATGTGCCGCTCTGGATGATGGTGG
>JAFGWT010000121.1 GCA_016937015.1 Deltaproteobacteria bacterium
AAGTCAAATCCTGCTGGCACAAACTAGACGTGCGCCCGTAACCCATTGAAATTGCGAAACTTTATTTTTTTAAGTGTCAAAGTCGGGTCAAACAGGTAGCTTCCCTGGGTGGCTGCGTCAGACGCGGTGAAAAAGGTACACAGGTCGTGTATAGCAACTGGCGTGAAATTGAAGATAAAGAAACCGGCGAAATAATAAGCAAGCCATTTTTGAAGTACTACACCGTATTTAATCTTGAGCAGACAGACGGCATTGTATATCCGGCTGTTGAGTTCCCAGATGTCCCTGTGGATGAACGATGTGAAGCCATTTGGAACAACATGCCCAACAAACCTCAGCTATTCTTTGATTCAAAAGAATCAAATTATTATCAACCCAAAACAGATTCAATTCACCTCGTGCCAAGGCAATACTTCTTTTCGTCCGAAGCCTTTTACACGACATTGTGGCATGAGTGTGCGCACGCCACGGGTCACGAATCCAGACTTAATCGAACTGGCGTTATGACCGATACAAGATTTGGAAGTGACGTCTATTCCAAAGAGGAGCTCGTCGCAGAATTATCGGTGTGTTTCATCGCGTCAGGAAAAGTTGGCATTCCACAACAAGCATTGGAGGACAGCGCTTCGTATATTGCATCATGGTTGAAGGTGCTGAAAAACGACAATCGGATGATCGTGTTTGCCGCTAGCCAGGCTGAGAAGGCTGCTCAATATATTCTCAATGAGCAAAAGGAGGAAAACGAAGACGACAAGGGTTCTGAACCTTCTGGTGATATTGCTGCGTAGGAGACCAATGATGTTTTCGCGCCGGAGAGGATGATATTTTCTGGCGCGGAAATATTAAGAATGTTGAAAGATTTGCTGTTGCCCGCTACGCTAGGGTGAATAAATGCTGCTTTGCAGCATTGAGATTAATACTGAATTTCATCTCAAGGTGGCCTCACATGGACAATGTGTGTTTCGAAAAAGGCATTTTTGTTGGTTGGCAGGTGATTACTTGCCCAGGTATTAATTTGTCTCCAAGGAAGGATCAGAAGCAGGCTGCTATCAATATTTGGCGGCTGCTTGAAAAAAATGCAGTGAACTTTTGCCGAAGCCATTGCACACAATCTCACTTTAGCCGTCACAATCAAACTGGTTGTGCAAACCATGAGTGTAATGAAGAGCGGCTTCGTTCCAGTACAAAAAATCTTCAGCTTGAACTGCATGAGCTTTGCTCATATTTAGAATGGAATGAATATTCTGTTTGTCCTGCGTGTGCATTGCTTGAAACGATCCCCTATTTACCTGCACTGCAACATCACTGGAATCCTTCTACAAAGTATTGGTATCAACTTCCTCCCGACTATCCGATGATAGATTCTCCTTATGAACACTGGGATTACAGCTATGATTGGGGCAATGGAAGTACATTCCATGAGGGAAGACAGGTGTGCATTGCTGTGCCGGAGGACACAATGGTAATGTGCGATGTTGTTTATGCACTTGAAAAACTCGCCCTGTATGAAAGTGACTTTTTCCCGCTGCCTCCCACTGAACCAGATGGTGAAAGAACTGTAATTAGAACAAATCTGCATGTCGCCAAAGAGGCTGTTCGATATTTGAGATGGCAAATGAAAACGATACCATCGATTCTTCCTGACTACCTATTTAGGAATAAGCCAACTGGCTGGGAAATTAGATTTAATGGCAAGGAAATTAAATTGAGCAATCACGAATTAGACGGCTGGAATTACATCCATTTTTTACTGCAGCATCCAAATGAGAAACCGATGTCCGGAGAGTATATATGGAATAAGTGCAATCCAAATGCTTTTAAAACAGGGACATCCGATGAAGTGGATAGTGCAGAAAAATCTAATAGTAAGGAATCGGTTTACAAAGAAGTCGGCAATTCTCCAACAGCCGATCAATATTCGCAGTACAAATCCGAGTTGGATAAGCTTAAAAAGGCACAAAAAGAACAGAAAATTTCAAATCCCATTCTTAGAAGTAGAGAAAAATTTCTATCAGATCAGATTATTGACTACCGTAAACGAAACCATCGAGACAAAGCCAAAAAGGGCAAAGCTGATACAATTCGAAATACTATTCGTACAGCTATCGACAAATTGAAGTCGGCTAAACACAATGACATCGCCCAATACTTGGAAAGTTCGCTGGTTATCAAGGGGGAGAGGAAATTTTCTTATCAGCATAAAATTGAACAAAATTGGATAGTTGAATAGCTCTGGCCTCTGCGATCTGAGATATCGCGCTCGCGATCTTCCAACTCGCCCTTCCCCCCCCGGGCGTGCTTATCAGAAATAATTTATCTGCCATCCCAAATCCTTCAAGCCGCCCTCTTTGGGTTGGCGATGGAGGACAATATGATTAGTAAAACAAATATCGAATGGGCAGATGGTTCATGGACAAACATCACAGGATGCACCCAAATAAGCGAGGCTTGCGATAAATGTTACGCCAAGCCACTGACAGAACGACTGCAGCGAATGGGTATATCTAAATACGCAGCGGGTTTTCACAATGTTGTATCCCACGAGCGATGTTTGAATGAACCTTTGAAATGGCAAGACCCCAAACGAATCTTCGTTAACAGCATGAGCGATACCTTTCATTCCAAGGTTTCTGTTGAATTCATAAGGAAGATTTTCAACATAACCCAGAGAGCCCCACATCATACATACATGATGCTTACCAAACGGAGTCAAAGACTGGTCGAGCTCGCTAAAAAACTTCCCTGGCATGATAACATCTGGCTAGGCGTAACAGTTGAAAGTGCGAAATATACAGACCGCATAGATGACCTTCGTCAGGTACCAGCCAAAGTTCGATTTCTTTCAGTGGAGCCCATGCTTAGTCCGCTTCCCCAACTGAACCTTGATGGAATCAATTGGGTCATTTGTGGTGGACAAAGCGGCCCAGGTTCCAAGCCCTTGAATCCATTGTGGGCGATGGACTTGCGAGATCAGTGTGTCGCCAGAAATATTCCCTTCTTCTTCAAGCAATACGGTGGTCCCCATAACAAGAAGTTGGGTTGTGTTCTGGACGGCAAAGTGTGGAACCAGTATCCGGATATGGATTGAGAGGAGGGCGTATGGTGGACGAAAAAAAGAATTCAGTAGAGGATGTCATGGCCGAATTGGTGGCGTTGCCAGCAGAGGCCAGTCATGATGATGTTTTTGAGGCGGTCAGAAGATTGGGGGAGAAAGCCAGGTATTTGCAAGCATTTGACCGCAGCGTTGTTCGGGAAAAGACCATTTCAATTCTTAAGGACCGTAAATTTAGCTCGCCCGCCAAGCTGGCTGATAGTGCCTTGATAGTTGAATCTGGAGACCTTGAAAAGGCTGAAGCAGGTGGAAGATATCAAAAAGATATTGAACCGTGGCCTGAACCTGTTGATGGAAATTCCTTGGTTCTGACGGTCATAGCGTTGATTGAGCGCCATGTGGTGATGGCTGCAGGAGCACCACTGGCAACAGCTTTGTGGTTGTTTCATGCACATGCGCATTTCACTACCCTCATTAGTGCCATTTTGTGTATTGGCAGCCCAGAAAAACGTTGCGGGAAGACAACTTTGCTCAATGTTCTTGGGGAATTGGCTCCTCGTCCGCTTCCCGCTGTCAATATGACCCCTGCGACAGTATATCGATTGGTTGATGAATTTCAGCCAACATTACTTATCGACGAAGCAGATACTTTCCTTGGGGCCAGCAGTGAGCTTGTCGGTGTATTGAACAGTGGACACAACATTCGCGGGGCAAGTGTTCCTCGCTGTGTTGGTGATGACCATACTGTGAAATCGTTTTCAACGTTTTGCCCCAAGGTAATTGCTTCCATTGGCGGTTTAAAGGGCACATTGAAGGATCGGTCGATAACAGTCTGGATGAGACGCAAGTTACCCACAGAGAAAATTGAACGACTGAGGCTTGACAGAACAGCTGAATTTGAGGAGGTCGCGCGCAAGTTATGCAGATGGGTCAATGACCATTTTGACGCGCTTAAGAGTGCAGACCCCGAGGTACCTGATTGCCTGAATGATCGAGCGGCTGACAATTGGCGTCATTTGATAGCAATTGCGGACGTGCTCGGCGATGAATGGGGACATGCCGCCAGAGAAGCCGCCATCTCATTATCATACGAGCCTGACGAGGAAGACAGTTCTGGCGAAATGTTGCTGTCTGATATTCGATTGTTCTTCGTTGAAAGCCAATATGACAGAGTTCGGACTGGGGATCTGATTCAGTATTTGGTCTCTTTGGAAGGACGTCCTTGGTCAGAGTGGAAGCGGGGACGCCCAATGAATCCCCTTCACCTTTCCAGACTGCTGGCAAAGTTCAAAATCAAACCCAAAACAGTACGATTTCATAACGGAAATGGGGGTACTGCAAAGGGATACGATTTTTCTTGGTTCCAAGACGCCTTCGAACGTTACTTGCCTCCTATGTATGTCTCGACGGAGGATGACACGATCGGCGGCTGTCCCGTCGATTCAGGTATCACAATGACCGACGCCGTAACAACGTCACAAGGCAGAGAAACACAGGGCGAACCTGATTCTTCAGGGGTAACAACAGCGGCGGATGTTACTGCGTTGATGGCACTCCAACCCCCGTCAATACAGCGATGTAACGGTGTTACCGCTCCAAAGCATCCTTCCAGGGCCAAAGAGGTTGATGGAATTCTTGAGGTTCCGGCTGGAAGCCCAACTGCAACGGAAGGAGATAGCGATGAGTAGTGATAATCCGATGAATCTGGACAATGGAATCTGGTTTACTTATGAGGAGGCGGCCAAATATTGTAGATGGTCCAAAGAGTATCTTCGCAATCTGGTATGCAATGGAAAAATTCCAGTTTATGGGCCACCTAGGCGTCGAAGATTCCGCAAAGACATGTTAGATTTGTATATAGTTGCTCCAAATGTTGCGATGCGCAAGTTCATGGAAGAACGGAGAAGTGCGTATGAGAGTGGCGTATGAGGTGCATGCGAAGAAAACAAGGTCCGGGAAATCCTGGGGATATGAATTCAGGCTTCCTGGTCGAGGAAAATTCAGGAAAGGAAGGTTTGCGACAAAAGCTGACGCCCTGATGGAGGGGAGGGCACTGGCCGAGAAATTGCTGGCAGGAGGCGAAGAGTTCACTTTCAAGGATGCCTATGAGGTTTACATGCGTGTGACTACAATGACAGATAGATCCCGTGACAAATGGGAACATGTGTATTCACGCCTGGGTCCTCATATTGGCCATGTCTTTATTGAAGATGTGACCACTTCATTGATGGATGAACTGAAATTGAATTTGCCAGAGCATCTCGGACCCAAGTCCGTTAACCACCATTTGGCACTCATTAAGGCAGTTCTGCGCTACATGTGGAAGAGGGAGCACCTAAAAAATGTGCCGTATGTTCCTATGGAACGGGTTCCTGTGAAGAAACCCAAATGGTACACGCAGGAAGAGCGGGACAAACTGCTCGATGGGATGTTTCGGCTTCAGCCACGGTGGTACCTGTTCTTCTACCTGACTTGTCGTTTGGGGCTGAGGGTAGGGGAGGTATATGCCATCTCAAAACGGCAAATATCTGAGGTGCCACCACGGTTATTGGTGGATCAGGCAGTGCAGAGAGGTACCAAAGAACGGCCAGCTATTTTAAAGACCAGAAAGAACAATGAGGAATATTCGCTGGAGCTGACACAGGATATGTTGGATGCGATTAAATGGCATTACGATCAAGGGTATGGTGGAGATGAGTATCTGTTCTCCATGGATGGAACCTTTCCTACGTACATTGACAGTTATGTCAGGCCACTTCAGTCAGTACAGCGAGAGCTGGGAATGCGTACGCTTAGCCATCACGCCATCGGACGACACTCTGTGGCGAGTCAGGCAGCAACCGGCGGTGAAAGCATCAAGGTGATTCAGATGCAGCTTGGTCACCGTTCTGAGGCAAGCACCCATAAGTATGCGCATACAAATTCAGAAGCTCAATTGAGGCTTGTGAAAAGTCTGACACCAGTCTCACCTCCTCATGCGAAAGCTGGGCAGTCATAACGGCTGGGCGACTTTTGGGCGACTTTTGGATTTCAAGGGTAAGGGGCTAAAACAAGAAACCCCCGGAACCTAATGATTCCGAGGGTTTCTACTTTAGCGGGGACCGGATTTGAACCGATGACCTTCGGGTTATGAGCCCGACGAGCTACCAGGCTGCTCCACCCCGCAGCAAGTGTTGGCACTTATAGGCGTTTCATTTGGGCGCGTCAATGTTTTTTTGTGACGTTTATGTTATTTTTTTGGGGGTCTTTTTCTGGAATTTCGGTCTGATTGCGGTCGGTTGGAATGGGCTGTGCCGCCGCTGTTTTTGCGAGGCCTTTGATTGGCTGCAGATGCACTTTTTCCCCGTCTGGGCATGGCTTTGGGGGAGGGTTTGTCCATGTTGGCGAAGTCCTTGTCGCTGACTGAATACTCGGCCAGCAGGCGGTCCAGTTCCTTGGCGGTCAGCTGTCGGTAGTGGCCAGGGGGCAACCCTTCGATGTCAATCCCGGCAAACGACTCTCTTTTCAGTTTGCTGATTTGCATTCCCGTGGCCTCCGCCATACGGCGAATCTGCCGGTTTTTGCCTTCTTTTATGATGACAACCACCCACGTGCCACCGTCGCTTTCTTCGATACGGGCAATATCAATGACCGGTCGGGTACGGGTGCCGTCATCCAGAACCACTCCCTGCTTCCATTTATCCAGATGGGCATCGGAGACCGCTCCGCGAAATTTAACCAGATATTTTTTGGGGGCGCCAAACCGGGGGTGGGTGAGGGCGTGCGCCAGTTCGCCGTCGTTGGTCAGCAGCAGTGCGCCGGAGGTATTGTAATCGAGGCGGCCAACCGGAAACAGACGGAGTCCTTCAGCCTTAACAATGTCAAGCACCGTTTCGCGTCCTTCGGGGTCGCTGGAGGAGCAAATGACGCCGCGGGGTTTGTTCATCACGATGACGACAGGCCTTTCCCTGGTCAGCTTTTTGCCGAATACTTCGATGTTTTGAGCAGTGGGGTCCACTTTAGTGCCCAGTTCGGTGACGACGACGCCGTCAACGGTGACTTTTCCGGCCTGTATGAATTCCTCGCATTTGCGTCTGGAGGCAATACCTGCCTGCGCCATTATTTTTTGAAGTCGTTCCAATGTCATGTAATTTCCTGAATCTGGGTATTCTCTATTTGGACACCAACCTGTGGATGCCCGGTTATTGGGTTGTTTTCAGTTAGAGTTGGGGACCCGCTGCGTCCTATGGAATGACCGGGGCTGTCAGTGATGTCATGCCTGCGGACAAACTGCATTTCGTGTCATTCGTCTGTATTTCGCTTTTTCTTTTTTCGCTTACTTTTTTCCGGTTTTGCATCGGTGGGTTTTTCTGCTGTGTCTCCGGCGTCCGCGATGGCCGTTGAATTCTCATCGGCGTTGTCCGCTGCGGATGTCTCGTTTGGGGATTCCTCGGTTTCTTCCTCTGCCCGACGTTCGTCAGACGTGATTTTGTCCCGGTCCCATCTGTCTGCCTTTCCGTCACCATCAACGTCATAACCAATGCGCTGAAGATGTCCGTCTGCGTAGTATTCCCAGTAATCCAGGTGACCATTCTGGTCCATGTCACCTTCAATTCTCGTGACAATGCCATCTTTGAGGTAGCGAATGGTGTCCACAAACCCATCTGAATTCTGGTCGAGTTCCTGTTTAAACACTTTGCCCTTGGACCAGTGGGAGACCACATCGATTTTCCCGTCAAAATCCAGATCCACTTCGTCCCGCTTCATTTCGCCGTTTTCGTCGTGAAACTGGTATATGTCGAGGGTGCCATCGTAATTCAGATCGGACTCCCGACAAATGATGACTTTCCGGGCACCTTTTTGTCTGTATAGTTTTCGCACGTCCACAGCGCCATCCTGGTTGAGATCCTCCTTCACTTCGATGGAGTCCTCGACGAGACATCGGGAATTCTTTGCAATGTTGCGAAGTGGGATTTTGTCGTTTTCGCTGAGACCCGCGCGCGCGAGGTCCGTGGTTTTGGCGCCGCCACATGCGGTCAGAGACAGGAGCAGGCTCATGCAAAGACTGAAAACGATTTTCACTGGATGCTCCTCCACTTTTTAAGACGCGACATTTTTTGTATAAGGGCAGTGGAATAATGAATCAAAGCGCATCAAACTGCAAACGGTATTTCTCCACCGGGTCGGGTAGCGGCGGGGGCGTTTCAAACCGCCGGGCCAAGACCTTTCACGTCCTGTCGGTTGACCCGTGACGAGAGCATGCCAAAGGACACCTTGAGGTCCCCCTTTTCGTCGATGCTCTGCACTACACCGTCCCGATCCTTCAGGAACCCATCCATTACCACAATGCGGTCACCCACCTGGATGTCGGCTTTCCGCTCCTCTGACACGTTGGCTGGTCTGGGGGCGGTCGGCGCTGACGGTTTTGGGGCGCGCAGGCTTTTGGATTTGTTATTTCGGCCGGTGTCGTTGCTGCCGCGGTCCCGGTCCTTGAATCGGGATTTGCTTTGACTGCTGCGGGCATCGTTCCTGCCCCGATTATCGCTGGCCCGATTGTCGCTGGCCCGATTGTCTTTGGCCCGATTGTCGCTGGCCCGGTGGGGTACGGCCCGTTCCTGTCGGCGCAGACCCGAAGCGCTGTCGTCGGTTTCTCTCCCCTGGCGCGGTGGCGCAGGGGGCGCCTGATTGCCATCCGGCTCTCCGGCTGCATCTGTTTGCGCAACAGGGGCGGCAGATGGTCTGGGTGCAGGCGCCTCGGACTGAAGCTGCGCTTCCTTTTCACGACGGGCGATGGCCGCAGCGCGTCGTTTTGCCCGTTCCTGTTCCCGCCATGCCTGCTCGTCCAGCAGCTCCTGCTTTTTTTCTTCCTGCTGACGCTGCTGTTCGGCGACCAGCTGACGCTGTTTTTCCTCGCGGGCCTTCTGCTCCTGCAGCAATTCTTCGTGTGTGGCCTGACGCGCCTGCTTTTTCTGCTCAACAATGGTATCAATCGAGAGTGCGTCGTTTTGAGGCGACCAGGCGATGTACTGATATACCGCCACCAGCTGCTTCATCGTATCTCGCACCGCATCCTGGATGACGCCGCCTTTTTCGGTCACGTCTTCTCTGCTGAAACGGGCCCCAAAGAACATCCATCCCTTGCTGCTGGTATCGAATTCTTCCTGAAATGCCTGAATCGCAGCGTCGTCCAGCGTGTTGACCTGACTCAGGTCATTCTGATGGAGACCGAATCCGATATGGGTCGGCAGCCCACGACATATATTGAGGAATCCCGTGCACTTATCGGGGGATGTCAGAATGGCCAGCAGATTTTTTCTGTCTACCCATGCGTCGTGGTGCAGGCGAATACCCACTTCAAGGGCGGTTTCATTCATCGATACCCCAAGAAAAATGTGTCGGTACAGCGGGGTCGGATCAACCAGGGTCGCGGCCAGCGTTTTTTCGGTATCTATGATTTCCGACAGTTCCCGCTGCGCGTTGGTATCCCGCGAAAAGAACAGCCACTGTGTGTCGACTTTCTTGTTGTTCCATAGTGACGGATGATCGTCGGACAGGTGCATCACCAGTTCGAGACCCGCGTCCTGGAAGTCGCTCGTCAACTGTTTGCCAAGTACGTCCAGCTTATCTTTGACTTTTCTGCGCTGCAACGTGAACATGTTGCTGCTCCATTTTGATGGAACATACGCATCAAAATCCTCACCACAAAAACCGTCAAACATCATATATCAGCCCACTTTAGCCAGTTTCTGTCTACCCGCGCCAGAGAAGGATTGCTCAATGGCACGCTGTATCCGCAATAAATGACTATTTCTTCTTCTTTTTAGGGGATTTGGTTTTGGCTGCATCCGGTGCCGCAGCAGCCACTTTTTTCTCTTTTGCGACTTTTTCCGCCTTGGTGTCCTTTTCCTTCATCGCCGCCACATGGGCCGCCTTCGCATCGATGGCCAGAATGCGTTTGCGGGCTTTTTTTACAGAAGCCTGCAGCTGACGATACAGGGTATTTTTGGAGGCCTCTTTATCACTCAGGCCTTTTTCCTTGATGGTTGCCTTGTAGGCATCAAATTCGGTGACTGCTATTTCAAGCTGTTTTTCTCTCAGTTCCTTACTTGTCGAACCCATTTTAATCTCCTGTGAACACTTATAAATGAGTATTTGAATTTCAAAGACTCTATCACTCCAAGCACGGCACCATCTCACAACATGGCCAAGAGTGCAAGCCCCAGATGTAACTATCCGCAGCAGTTTTTAACCGTTTTTGGTATTGTGTGTACGATTTTTGCAATTATAATTAATCGAGTGGTGGAAAGTTGAATTTTTCCGGGTTTTTAGCACCAGGAATAATTCCATTGCAGAAACGACGTGTATGGCGGGTATAGAGTTAAAACAGCAACTGAAATTACAGCAACAACTGGTGATGACCCCCCAGTTGCAACAGGCCATTAAACTGTTGCAGCTGTCTCGGGTGGAACTGGTTGATATGGTGCGTACGGAGCTGGAGGAAAATCCGGTTCTCGAAGAAAATCTGGAAGCGCAGTCCCGGGATGGAGAACGTGTAACGAGCAACGATATGATACCTGAGCCCGATGTTCAGGTGACGTCGGAACCCTCGGGAGACGAGGCGATTGAGGCCAGCAAAGAGATTGATTGGGAAAAATATCTCGAAAATTATGCCAATCAGCCGCCCACCAATTCCGTGCGGAACGCATCGTCGGAAGAAGGACCGTCTCTGGAAGCGACACTTGGGTCCAGGACCACGTTGGCGGACCATCTGATGTGGCAGCTTCAGATGACCCTGGTGACCGAGGCGGAGGAGCGTTTTCTTCAAATGGTGATTGGGAGTCTGGATAAGGATGGATACCTGAAAGAAACCGTAATCGAGGAACTGGCCGAAGAGGCGGGATTGGACCCTGAAGATGCCGAAGAAGTATTGAAGTTGCTTCAGAGTTTTGATCCCATCGGTGTGGGGGCGCGCAGTTTAAGGGAATGTCTTCTGGCACAGGTCGATGCGCTGGAACTGGATATTGATGTTCGCAATGTGGTTGAAAGCCATTTGGGCAATCTCGAAAAACGCAACTACAAGGCCATTGCACGGGATCTTGGGCTGGAGCTCGAAGATGTGTACGAAGTGGCGCGAATCATCAGCAATCTCGAACCCAAACCGGCGCGCAATTTTGTCACCGAGGAGCCGAGATATATTACACCGGATGTCTATGTGCATAAGATTGGTGACAGATATTTTGTGGTTCCCAATGACGATGGGTTACCCAGGCTGAAGATTGCCGGCTTTTTTAAGAACGCCATGGACGCGGGCAGTGATGCCAGGGAATATGTGCAGAACAAAATGCGTTCAGCTCAGTGGTTGATTAGATCGATTGATCAGCGACGGCGAACCATCACCAAAGTGACGGAATGCATTGTTGAAAAACAGCAGGAGTTTTTTGAAAAGGGGGTGAATCATCTTAAACCGTTAATTTTGAGGGATGTGGCAGAAGCGGTGGGAATGCATGAATCCACGATTAGCCGCGTGACCACCAACAAGTACATTCAGACCCCGCAGGGATTGTTTGAACTGAAATACTTTTTCAATTCTTCCATCAGACGAACCGATGAAGATGACATTGCCTCTGAGAGTGTCAAAAACAAAATTAAGGAAATCGTTGATGGAGAAAATAGCCGCAGGCCCTACAGTGATCAGAAAATCGTGGATATACTGAAGGATGGCGGCATCGTGATCGCTCGGCGGACGGTGGCCAAGTACAGGGAAATGCTTGGTATATTGTCGTCCACCAAGCGAAAGAAACTTTTCTAGGGTTTGGCTGACAAACCAGGAAGGACTGAGAATGCAAATCACAACCACTTTTCGACACATGGAATCATCCGATGTAATGAAAGACCTCGTTCAGGAAAAGGTATCCAAGTTGAAAACATATATACATGGGCATTTCGATGCCCAGGTGGTGTTGTCTGCCGAGCGGTATATGCACGAGTGCGACATGACCATCAGCACCCCGTGGGGGCAGACGTACAAAGGTCATGAAAAGCACGAGGATTTGTATACCGCCATTGGCAAGGTGATGGACAAAATCGAACGGCAGGCCGAAAAGGATAAAGGACGCATGCGGGCCCATCGCGGCGTCGGCGCTGAATAGCCTCTCCCACTCCCGCGTATTATCTGTTTCCATTATAATTTTGTTAAAATATTTCGCATCTTATATGTCATTTACAATTTATAATAATGTTTTACAGGTAAATGGATCATGGTATAACCCGCGCGATGGCATTTTTTCAGTGCCAACGCGAAATTAAAGGGATATGCAGTTTACACATTATGAAAATCAAAGAATTTTTACTTCCAGAAGCAGTTACGTCGGATTTGGAATCATCGGGAAAGCTGGATGTGCTGTCCGAATTGGGCAGGTTGCTGGCGAAGGTCAGTCCAAACGCCAATGAAGCCGATATTGTAGCGGCGCTTGTTGAGCGGGAGCGTCTGGCAACCACCGGCATCGGAGACGGGGTGGCCATACCCCACGCCAAAAGTGACAAATTAACGGAAATACGGGCGGCACTGGGGATTTCTCGAACGGGCATTCCGTTTGATGCGGTGGATGGCAAACCGGTGCATATTTTCGTTGCCCTGCTGGCGCCTCAGGGGGTTGCCGGAGAGCATTTAAAAGCACTGGCACGGATATCCAGGCTGGTGCGAGAACCGGATTTTAGAAATCGTTTGCTAACCACGCAAAGTGCACAGGAATTGTACGACGCGATTGTTGAAGCAGACGGAAAGTGATGTTTTATGGAGGTTTCAACACTTCTCAGATCGCTGCGGGTTGAACTGGGGCTGGAACTGATAGCCGGGAAAAGCGGACTGGACAGACGTATCACCGGACCGGGGATTCAGAAATCCGGGCTGGCACTGACCGGTTTTAACCAGCTGGTAAAGCCGGGACTGATTCAGGTTCTGGGTAAAACCGAGATCGATTATCTGTGGAGTCTTGATCCCAAAAAACGATATGAGGCATCGAATCACCTCATTTCCTGCAGCCCCCCTGGCATTATTGTCACCCGAAGCCTCGATATTCCCGAACAACTGATTAAGAACGCGGCGGATTCCCGAATTCCACTGATGAGCACCGGGTTGCGCTCGGAGTTGCTGATTGAGTCGCTCCACAAATTTCTTGCCAATCGAATGGCGCAGATTCGGTCGATTCATGGGGTCCTTGTGGATGTGTTTGGGGTTGGGATTCTGCTGATTGGCAAAAGTGGCATTGGTAAAAGCGAATGCGCCCTCGAACTGGTGATGCGCGGACATCGGCTGGTTGCGGACGATGTGGTCGATGTGAATTTTATACCGCCCTCCGCCATTGTGGGCGCCGGGAACGAACTGATTCGACACAATATGGAAATTCGCGGTCTGGGGATTATTAATATCAAGGATTTGTTCGGGGTGGCGGCGATTCGGGAATCAAAAAAGATACAGCTGGTGATCAACGTTGAGGATTGGGACAATTCGAAAGTGTATGACCGGCTTGGCATTGTTACCCAGACCCACAACATTCTTGGCGTGTCCATTCCTCGTATTGATATTCCGGTTCGACCGGGTCGTTCGCTGACGTCAATCATTGAGGTGGCGGCGAGAAATCAGATTCTGAAAGTAATGGGGCATCATTCCGCGCTTGAATTTCAGCACAAAATCGACGCCAGCGTGGAACATTCTTCAGAAGGCATACGGGGCGGCAGTGAACTGCCTCATTCGCTTCCTTTGGGAATTATTGACGATGATGCAGACTGATGGCCATTTCGCATTTTATGGCGATATCTTTGGAGGCCGTCAATATTCTGCCGCTGATGTGGATCAGACCATGGGACAACAACTAAGGGATCCGTTACTATGATTGGAATAATTTTATGCTGTCACGGTGATATGGCCAACGGAATGCGCTCCGCCGCGGAGTTGATTGTGGGCCCTCAGCAGCAGTTTGAGACATTGGGAATAAAGCCGGGGGAAGGGCAGGATGTTTTGAGAAGTGCCCTGAAAAAAGCGATTCGCCAGGTGGGACGGGACGGCGCTGTTATTTTGACAGACCTGCAGGGGGGAACGCCTTTCAATGTATCGGTGCCGTTGTTGAATGAGCGCGTTCGGATGCTGGCAGGGTTTAATCTGCCCATGTTGCTGCAGATGTTGATGGGACGACTGACAGAGAACGACCTTGACAGATTGACCAAAGGTGCTGCGGCCCATGCGTGCCAGCATATCGTGAACGCATCTGACATTTTGGGAGAGGCGAAGGAGTAGTCCGGGATGAATTGTCAGAACCTATTTGTTCGCATCGACAATCGATTGCTTCACGGGCAGGTCGTTCAGTTCTGGATCCCGTACCTGAAGGTGGAGCATCTGATTATTGCGGACGATGTAGCCGCAGCCACGCCGGCCATGGCTTCTGTGTACCGGATGGCTGTGCCCAAGCGTATCAAGCTGTCCGTGGTGCGTATCTCTGCGTTGCAATTGCTGCTGAGTCAGCAGACTGAGAGTGAAAAGACACTGGTCGTGCTCAGTGATGTATTCGATTTGGCGCGCGCCATGATGAGTCGTTTTGATTGCGCCTGCGTGACGATTGGGAATGTTCATTCCGCGGCCGGAAGAAACCGGATTACCGACGCCGTGTATTTGTCCACGGAAGAACTGGCGGCGCTGGTGAAACTGTTGGACGCGGGGCGCAAGGTGGAAATACAGACTTTTCCAGGGGATGTGCTGCATTTGCGACATTCGCTGGAGAAAGGTGTGACATGGGTCAGGCTCTGATAATACTGGGTGTCGTGTTTGTCGCGGGCGCCGTGCTGCTGCTGGAGAGACGCTGTCTTGGAAAGCCTGCTGTTGTCCAGCCGCTGGTGCTTTGCCTGCTGACGGGTGCGACAATCGGTGAAGTGGAGGCTGGCCTGTGGCTGGGTATTTCGCTGCAGTTACTCAGCATGGGACAAAGCCATTACTGCAACTGGGTGCTGGCCGCCATCTCAGCGGCAGGCGGTATTGCCGTAATGAGCGTCTACGATATACATCTGGCCCCCGGCGCCACAGCAACGGTGGCAGTGCTTTGTGCCAGTATTCTGGTGGGAATCGGTTTTGATTTGCTGGATAGAAAAATGAACCTTAGCCGTTCCGTTTCTGAACAAAAGGGCGTGGACATCTGGAAATCCGAGCAGGGCGGCGAGGAATTTACCGCGTTAATTCATCGCAATATTGTACGTGGATTTCTTTTTGCCGGCATCCAGAGTGTGTTGGGAGTGGGGCTGGTGGTCACTGCAGGATATCTGATGCTTGGGGTGGCTGCGCCAGCTCATCCCGAAGTGACGATAATTGTCGCCCTTGTGATTCCGTTGTTTGGGGTGGCGGTGACCCTGGGCTCTCTGTCGGGAAGACTGTTCCCACTGTACGCGCTGATTGGCGTGGCGGTGTCTGTTGGTATTGGGGGGATGATTTGACGACAAAGATCACCAGAGGCGACTTAATGAAGGTCAGTGCACGGCTGATGCTGATTCAGAGTGCGTGGACGATGACATCCATGCAGTCCGAAGGGTTTGTATACTGTCTTTTGCCTGCCCTTAAAAAGCTCTTTCCGGAACACGCGCGCCTGAAGCGCGTGATTAACCACTTTCATTTGCCAATTAATACCCATCCGTTCCTGGTCAGTATTCTGGCTGGGTCCATTCTGAAAATGGAGGCGGAGGGACAATCACAGAGACTGACGGTGTCATATCTGCGAACCGCGATGACGGCCCTGGCGGCACTGGGCGATTCCTATTTTCACGCGGTGCTGGCATTCTCGTCAATGATTGCGGTGCTGGTAACGCTGGCATTTGGGCCATTGCCAGGATTGCTGACACTCCTTGTGATGTTCAACACTGTTCACCTGCTAATACGATTCGCAGGTATATTCATCGGTTTTAAAAAGGGGGATGCCACCATCTCCGCGTTGGGACAATGGATTGACAGTGGCAAAACCAGATTGCTCAGGACACTGACCGGAATTGCAGGTGGATTTGTTATCTCGATGATTTTTTCGTGGATAGCAGAAGACTTTCTGTCTCTGTACTGGATCGTTCCCATTGCATTTGGGATTATCCTGCTGGCATTTGTACTTAATCTCAAACGTTCAGTTTGGGGGTACGTGCTGCCTGCGTTTTTATTGCTGGTACTCATTTCGGAGGTATTGATCTGATGGACGAAATTGCAACAACTAGGCTTACCATTATTAACGATCTGGGCCTGCATGCACGCGCTGCGACGCTACTGGTTCAGACGGCGTCCAGATTCGAGTCGGATTTGTATATCAGCAAGGATGGCAGACAGATCAATGGAAAAAGCATTATGGGCGTTCTCCTGCTTACCGCCGGAAAGGGCACGGAACTGGAAGTTGAAGCGATTGGGGCGGACTGCCAGGAACTGATTGACGCTATTGAAGAGCTGGTCAAAAACAAGTTTGGGGAGGACAAATGAGTAGAAGTCTTCGTCTGGTGGGAATAGCCGCTGCGCCGGGGATTGCGGTCGCCACTGCACGTGCTATTGACCGGAAGAAAATCCTGGTCCCCAAACTGGATCTGGAGCGGGGACATGTGGAGGATGAGCAGGCACGACTGGATTTGGCGGTCTCCGATGCCCGTATGCAGATTCAGCGCAGCATCGACTCTCTGGCGAGGGAAGGGGAGGGGAAACAGCACCGGAATCATTCGATGATTCTGCAGACACACCTGCTGTTGCTGGGGGATATTCTGTTGATTGACGCCACCAAGGATTTAATTGCGGAACGTCAGATAAATGCGGAGTGGGCGCTCTCAATTGTGACCGACGACATCATGGGGCAACTGTCCGCCGCGGACAACGAGTATCTGGCCGAACGGGCGGAGGATATTGGTTTTGTCAGTACTCGGGTGATGCGCAATCTGCTTGGGCATACAGAGGAACTGCTGGGAAGCGAGTTAAAGGCGGATGCCGAGTGCATTATTGTAACGATTGACCTGTCGCCGGCGGAAACGGCCCAGATGGTCAGCAGTCCCATTCAGGGATTCGCCACGGAGAAGGGCACACAGACCAGCCATACCGCCATTATGGCTCAGGCGCTCGGGTTGCCGGCAGTGGTTGGCGTCGAGGGACTCACGGAAAAAGTGAACCCTGGAGATACGCTCATCGTGGATGGTCTCGATGGCATTATCATCGTTGAGCCGGACGACGAGACACTGGCGCGATATCGGGAACGGGCGGCCCAGTGGTCGGCCATGGAAAACCGGTTGCGGTCCACCAAGGATGAACCCTCAGTCACCTCGGATGGGGTCGAAATCGTGTTAAAGGGCAACGTGGAGTTTCCAGGCGAAGCGCCGTTTGCGCTGGATTACGGCGCCCAGGGAATCGGTCTTTATCGAACGGAGTTCCTGTATCTGGATCGGGAGGAGCCGCCCACGCGCGAAGAACAGATACGCACGTATGTATCAATGCTCAAAGCAGTGGCGCCCAGACCGTTATATTTCAGAACGTTCGATATTGGGGCGGACAAAATGCCCAGATGTCTGCACATGACCAAGGCGCGAAATCCGGCGCTGGGTATGCGCGCCATTCGCATTGGACTGCGCAAGAACAGAGATTTGCTCAAGGAGCAAATCAAGGCGATTCTGGTGTCCGCCAAAGAAGCCAGAGTGGAATCGGCGGATATTATGTTTCCTCTGGTCAGCGGCGTTAAGGAACTGCGTGAACTCAAGGATATGGTAAAAGAGTGTACCGCTGAGCTTAAGACTGAAATTGATGGCTTTGAGCCCACACCTGTAAAAATTGGCTGCATGGTGGAATTGCCTTCTGCGGTATTGCTATCTGACATCCTTGCCCGCGAATCTGATTTTCTTTCGATTGGAACCAACGACCTTATTCAGTACATGATGGCCATTGACCGGGTTAACGACGATGTGGCATATCTCTACTCGCCGTTTCATCCGTCGGCCCTTCGCGCACTTAAAATCATTGTGGACGCAGCCGATGCGGCCGGGATTCCAGTGTCACTGTGCGGCGGTGCTGCCGGTGAGCCAATGATGACGCCGTTGCTGGTGGGGTTGGGAATCAGAGAAATGTCCATGGCGCCCCATTCCATTCCGTTTATTAAGGCCGCGGTGCGAACCATCAGTTATGAAGAATCCCGCAAGCTGGCGCTGCAGGCCCTCCAGCAGACGACAGAGGACGAGATACAGCAACTGGCGGTGTCCTTTATGCAGGGCAAACTGGACATCACCATTTGATTTTTTCCGGGACATCAATTTTCATTAATGGGTTTTGTTGCTGCCAACGTGTGCGGTCCAGACCCCTTCGGACTTCAGTTGACCTTGTCAGCACTCTTCGTCCTGCCGAATCCCTTCATTTTCTGTCTGCAAACACAATCAGGCGCAAACCGAATCGGTCTATGCGCAGACGGGACAGGTGCCATAGAACTCAAGGACAACGTTGTTTACCTGCCAGCCAGATATGTCGTCCTGTTCATCAAGCGCGTAGGGTTTCAGGTTTTCGCAATGCCCCTCTATGAGAATATCCATAATATCGCCGCACTGTCTGCATACAATGTGATGATGGTGAACTGACTTTGCGTTGTGAAGCAGCATGCCCTCCGGGCCAGTGTATCGGGTCAGCACACCGGCATCCGCAAGGAGGTTCACGTTCTGATACAGGGTGGCCTGTCCAATTGAGCTGTCTTTTTTTAGCAGTGTTTTTACGACGTCTTCACACGTCAGATGATTGATGCCGGGGGTCTCAAACAGCTCCAGAATTCGGATTCTGGCTTTGGTTGGTCGAAGATTTTTGTCTCGTAGCCGCTTTTCCAGGCTTGTATTCGTCAATTTTTCCATGGGTAAATTGTAACCAGTCCTGTCAAAAATGCCAGGAAAATCATGGTATTGTGGTGATTATTTACTGGTCTGGGCGCCCGTCCGAAAGCGGGAGTTGGATTGCGCGTCAACAAAGTGTTGCGTTCAGTGCACGGGATTTGTAATGTGCCGCCATGGTCGACTTGAGAAAAGAATTGAACGAACAGCAATATGCGGCTGCCGCCCATGTGGATGGTCCGCTTCTGGTTATCGCCGGCGCCGGATCCGGAAAAACACGAGTGATTACATTTCGAATCGCCAATCTGATTCGCAATCATGGGGTTGCGCCGTGGCGAATTATGGCGGTGACATTTACCAACAAAGCCGCCAAAGAGATGGCTGAGCGAATTGAAAAGCTGCTGGGAAAAGGGGCCAATTGCTGGATAAGCACATTCCATTCCAGCTGCGCCCGGCTGTTGAGGAAATACGGTGAGCAGGCCGGTGTTGACCCGAAATTCACCATTTATGACGATGGCGATCAGAAGGCGATGGTGACTCGGGTCCTCAAAGAGCTCAATCTCACCGTCAAGCAGTTTCCCCCGAGGAGTATTCAGAGCGAAATAAACAAGGCAAAACGCGAATTGCTCTCTCCGGCGGACTATCCGGAATCGGATTTTTACAGGCGTCACATAAGGCAAATTTACGAGTTGTATGAGAAGCGGATGCGGGAGGCCAAAGCGCTTGATTTTGGCGATTTGATGTATCGAACTGTGCGTGCCATGCAGGAAAACAGCACCCTGGCGCGGGAAATAGCGGGACAGTTTGATTACGTTCTGGTCGACGAATTTCAGGATACCAATCGCGTGCAGCTGGAGCTGGTGCGCCTATTAACGCCGCACAAAAATATTTGTGTTGTGGGGGATGACGACCAGTCCATATACTCGTGGCGCGGCGCGGACGTAACCAACATTCTGGATTTTGAGAAGCTGTTTCGCGGCGCCCGTGTGGTCACCCTCGAACGCAATTACCGGTCCAGCGAAAATATTCTTAAAGCGGCGCATGCGGTGGTCTCACAGCTTCCTGGCAGACGACCCAAAGAGCTGTGGACGCAGGCCCCGGCCGGGGACCCCATCGGGTTGCTGGTTGCGCCGGACGAAAGAGAAGAAGCGCGCATGGTTGCCAGAGAGGTGAAGTCCCTTGTTGAAAAAGGGTTTTCGCTCAATGAACAGGTGGTGTTTTATCGAACCAACGCTCAGTCCCGGGTGTTTGAAGAGGTGATGCGGGCCATGAATATCCCGCATCGCATTGTGGGGGGGATGCGGTTTTACGAACGGGCCGAGGTAAAGGATTTTATCGCCTATCTTCGATTGATTCAAAACCCGGCCGACCATACCGCGTTTATTCGCGTTGTAAACCAGCCAGCCCGAGGTATCGGCAAAACAACGGTCGACAAACTGGTTTCACTGGCGTCAGGCCATGGCGTCAGTGCGTACGATGCCATTGAGGTGGCGCAGGGGGAATTGGGGGGCGCGGCGTCAAAGAAGCTGCTGGCGTTTCGTAAAATGGTGGAACAGTGGCGTCAGGAAACCGATGAAGGGCCGCTGCACCTGATTAATCGCGTAAATACCGACACGGGTTATGTGGCTGCGCTGGAACGTGAGAATACCGCCGAAGCCGATGCGCGCATCGAGAATATCAACGAATTGATTGGCTCGGTGGATGACTTCGAGAATGATGCGGAAACGCCCAGCCTGGATAATTTCCTCGAAGTGGTGGCGCTGCAGACCGATGTGGACGCCGCAAAGTTTGATGGTGATCAGTTGACGCTCATGACTGTGCACGCGGCCAAGGGGCTGGAGTTTGATGCCGTGTTTGTTACAGGGCTTGAGGAGGGCCTTTTCCCGCTGATTCGTCAGGCGGACATGGGGCTCGACGAGACCGATGAACTCGACGAGGAGCGTCGTTTGGGATATGTGGCGATGACGCGCGCCCGGAAGCGGCTGATTCTGACCCGGGCGGCCACCCGTCGGCTGTATGGCGACTCGCGCAGCAATCCGCCGTCCCGGTTTATCGCCAACGTGCCGATGGCACTGATTCAGCATCTGGCCGGCGGTGGGCCACCGGTGCGTGTTTTGCAGCAGGGCGCTGGCACAGGCGCGGGTCGCGAGACGGCCATGATGCGCAGACCAATGGGAGCAGCGGGAATGACGGCTGCCAGTCCCATGAATCGTTCTGCAGCATCGGCGATGTCCGCCCGTTCCGGCGCCGCCCATGCGGCGTCGCACCGTGGATTACAGCACAGCCCGTATGGCAGCTTTGGCACAACCGCGCCTGGCGTAAAGAATTCGGCCACTGCCAAACCGCGAAATCCAAATGAGGAATGGGTCGATACCAGTTTTGACCAAACGCAATCGACAATTGCAAATGTCTTTCCTGGGCAGACAGTGAGTCATCCCAAATTCGGCAAGGGTAAAGTTGTGGGGATTCACCCTGGCGCAAAGCCCAAAGCGGATATACAGTTTCCTGGATTTGGCCGAAAAACCATTTTGTTAAAATACCTTGAGCTGGTCTAGAATGTGGGAGTCGCCATGCATGCGGTTTGGGACATATTTCAAAATACAGTGATGATTACTGCATTTGTCGCCATGATGATGGTGGCAATCGAGTACATTAACGTGGTGTCCGGCGGCTATGCGGTGGACCGGCTGCTGAATCGGCGCGCCAGCGGATATGTGGCCGGCGTTCTTCTTGGCATCACCCCAGGGTGTCTGGGGGCGTTTGTGATGGTGAGTCTGTACGCCCACCGGCGCGTCAGCATTGGCGCCATTGTGGCGACGATGATTGCCACCAGTGGCGATGAAGCGTTTGTGATG